>JASJGJ010000093.1:0-21610 GCA_033791605.1 Porticoccus sp. | reverse complement strand
ACTCCAGAGCTAGTTGTTAATGGCAAGTATCGGATTTCAAGTCGTGAGGCTGGTGGGCATGATGGTATGTTAAAGGTCGCCAGCTTTTTGATTGAAAAAGAGCGGGCTCAATTAAAATAACCGTTTTTGCTTATACTAATTTTTGTTTGTACCTATAAATAGGTTTTGTGATTTATTTCTAGAATAAGGCAAAAGGAGCAATATTATTGATGTTGCTCCTTTTTTCGTTTAATGACCTTCATGAATTTGAAGAATAACCAACATAACGCATGTAATAGGCTGAACTGCTTTGCTCTTTTAGCAATCAGGACTAAAATTGCGAGTTTCCTTCTCTATATTCCTAGGCGATGAACTATGAAACCGACACAAAAGCCGGCTAACCCTAATTTTTCTTCTGGCCCTTGTAGCAAGCGTCCAGGTTATGATGTTAAAAATCTTGACCTCTCAACATTAGGGCGTTCACATCGCGCTGCTATTGGGAAAGTTGCGCTGGAGCGGGTTTGTGTCGAAACGGCAGAAATTCTTGGTTTGCCAGAGGGTTATCGCGTAGGTGTTGTGCCGGCCTCTGATACTGGCGCAGTAGAAATGGCATTGTGGTCATTGTTGGGTTCTCGTCCCGTGGATGTCTTTTCCTGGGAATCATTTGGGCAAGGTTGGTTGTCAGACATTCTTAAGCAGTTAAAGCTTGAGAATGTAAATAATTACAGTGCAGATTACGGCCAACTACCAGACCTTACTCAGGCTAGCGCGAACCACGATATCGTCTTTACCTGGAATGGCACGACTTCCGGCGTCAAAGTACCGAATGCTGACTGGATTGCGGCTGATCGTGAGGGCTTAACTATTTGTGATGCCACATCGGCTGTTTTTGCCATGGATATGCCATGGGAAAAGCTGGATGTGGTGACATTTAGCTGGCAAAAAGTGTTGGGTGGTGAGGGTGCTCATGGCATGTTGATCTTGAGCCCACGTGCTGTTGAACGGCTGGAAAATTATACGCCGCCCTGGCCATTACCTAAAATTTTCCGCCTGACGAAAGGTGGAAAGTTGATAGAGGGGATCTTTAAAGGGGCAACCATTAATACACCGTCTATGTTATGTGTCGCTGATTATTTGGATGCGCTGGAGTGGGTTCAATCCTTGGGTGGTACTGAAGCGGTTGTTGCTAAGTCAGAAAAAAACTTGGACGTCATTAAGCAGTTTGTTGCTAACAATGATTGGATTAGTTTTTTGGCCGAAGACCCAGCAACACTTTCAAACACCAGTATTTGTTTGAGTCTTGATCTGGAAGCAGACAAGGTGAAGCAGGTGGTTAAGTTGCTGGAGCAAGAGGGCGTTGCCTATGATATCGGTGCCTACCGTGATGCACCTGCCGGCTTACGTATCTGGGGTGGTGCAACCGTTCAATCATCAGATCTTGAGGCGCTAATGCCTTGGATTGAGTGGGCATATCACCAGGTTTCCTAAGGCCTGTTAACATGAGTTTACTTCCTGAAATTATTGACTGACTTAGAAGTGGAAAAGAGCATGTATAAAGTTCGCACGTATAACCAAATTTCGTCTAAGGGGTTAGATCGCTTTAACCGTGAAAATTATGAAATTGCTAGTGAATTTTCTGAGCCAGATGCCTTTATATTGCGCAGCCATAAACTGCATGATGAAGAAATTCCCGCCAGTGTTACGGCCGTGGCTCGTGCTGGAGCAGGTGTAAATAATATTCCGGTAGGCGAATTCACCCAAAAAGGGATTGTGGTATTTAATACACCAGGAGCCAATGCCAATGCGGTAAAAGAGTTAATCGCTTCGGCACTGTTTCTGTCATCAAGAGATGTTTTCGGTGGTATGAACTACGTTCAGGGGCTGACAGATATCAAAGATGGTGCTGAGATGTCTAAACTGCTTGAAAAGCAAAAGAAACAATTTGCTGGCTCTGAAGTCGCAGGTAAAACTCTTGGTGTTGTTGGGCTTGGTGCTATTGGTTCTATGGTGGCCAATATGGCATTAGAGCTAGGAATGAATGTTGTTGGTTTTGACCCGGCTATATCTGTTGAGGCTGCTTGGCGTTTATCCAGCGATGTAGAGAAAATGGAGAACCTTCAGACTTTGTTGGCACGGGCAGATTTTATTACGGTGCACGTACCAGCTCTGGATGTGACTCACCATTTGATTAATGCTGAGGCATTAAAGTGCATGAAGTCTTCCGCCATTCTGCTAAATTTTGCACGTGAGGAAGTGGTTGATGCCGTAGCTGTTCGAGAGGCTTTGGATCAAGGGGGGCTGGGTAAATACGTTACAGACTTCCCTACGCCAGAACTCTTGGGGCGTAATGATGTTTTGTTGATGCCTCATATTGGTGCCAGTACAGAAGAGGCCGAAGAGAACTGCGCCATCATGGCTGCAGACCAGTTGATAGATTTTCTGGAAAACGGAAATATCCGTAATTCAGTCAACTTTCCCGCGACCCAAATGCCACGAAATGGTGGTTATCGAATTACATTTTGTAATGAAAATGTTCCTAAAGTTTTGGGTCATGTACTTTCTTTACTTGCTGACCGTAGCTTGAACGTGATCGATATGGTCAATAAGAGCCGTGATGATATTGCTTATAATATTATCGACGTAGATTCAGAGCCAACAGAGGCGCTGCTGGAAGAAATTCGGCATGTAGATGGTATTGTTGTTGTTCGTGGACTCTAAATACATATTACCGGCCGCGTGAGCGGCTGTAACTTTTTAGTTGCAAGCTTTGCTTTGTAAAATTTAGCTTTTGGTCATATCTGGATTTAAGTCAAAGTTAGACTACATGGACGTCATTAACGGCGAGTAAATGCTAAAAAATAAGAATCGATAGATCTACGTTATCTGAGATAATTAAAAGATAGTATTATCGATGTCATTACTAATTTGATCGAGAAGTTCTGTAACCCTTTCTAGGTGATTAACTTTTACTTGCTCGTGTAACTGTTTAACCCGTGTTTCAAGCTCCGAAAGTTTGAAAACTCCGGCAATGCCCAGTAGTTGGTGTATGGTATCTTTGAGTTCGGTAATAGAACCTGACGCTAACTGCTCTCTAGCACCCCCAAGCAGATTGTTAACCTCTTGTTGAAAGACCTTAGCCGAAATATCACTTGATGCTACAGCGGGAGGTATTGGCTTCTGCGGAGGCACTATATTCAGTTGCTGACAGATTTTCTCAAGTAGCTCATGTTCATCAAGAGGTTTGATGAGAAGACCGTTTGCCCCAACTTCAAAAAGGGCTTTTTTCTCTTGTTGAAGGATATCCGCTGTCACAGCAAGTGTGGGAATGTCAGCATTCTCATTATTGCTTTGCCGTAGGGCACAAATGGTTTCGATGCCATTTTTCATGGGCATGTGAACATCCACCAAAAATATATCAAAGTGATCATGTTGGCACGCCGCCAATGCTTCATTGCCATTGCTCGTAAGGGTGCAGTATGCCCCTAATTTACTCAGTAACGTGTCGAGTAATAAGCGGGTAAACTGGTTGTCTTCAGCTATCAAGATATTGACTCCATCCAAAAGTTGTATATCCGGTGTGGCAGTGATGGACTCAGCTTCATCTGTGGTTTTCTTTTTAAGTGCTCGCATAAGTTCGATGAGCGGAGGGGGTGATGACAAAAAAGCAATAGGGTAAAGTTCTGCGCGTTGCTTGGCATTAAATTGTTGGTAAAAGTTAAATTGTGAAGCAATAAGAATGAGCTTGGCTGGTGTGGCTGCACGAATTTCTAGCATATATTTTGGCATATCAAAATCTTTGGGCAGCCCAGAGGGAGGGCAAAAAATGACTCTGTCATCAGGATTTAACACTGCAACCTTGTCAATTAAATGATCTTTGTCTGTCACAATAGTATTGTTTATACCAAACCGCTCAAGAGCATGAATGACAGCTTTTGTTAGGGGTTTCTGATAACCGCTAAGCACAACGCTTTTATGATCGATCTGCCAGTTTGGCTGCGTGTCGCTTAATGGTAGTGGAAGTATTATCTGAAAGCAGGAGCCTTCATCTACAGAGCTTTCGAGACTAATTTTTCCATTCATCAGATCGACAAGGCTTTTAACAATAGATAGCCCCAACCCTGTTCCACCGTAACGTCTTGATATTGAGGTGTCTGCTTGAACAAAAGCATTAAACAATAGATCCTGAGATTCTTTTAAAATACCTATGCCAGTATCCCTGACACGAATAATGATATCTTGTTTATCATTAGTTTTTAGGGTGATGTAAATGCCGCCCGTATTACAAAATTTAATGGCATTGGCTATCAGATTACTGAGAATTTGCTGTATTCTGACGGGATCCCCTAGTCGATAAAGCAGGAGATTTGGTGCGAAATCAACGACTAGATCAAGCCCTTTATATTGAGCCTGAGGGGAAAAAAGTGCAACGATCTGTTCGGTACATTCTGCTAAATTAATAGGTTGGTGAGCTAATACTACAGTCTCTGACTGTAGTTTCGAAAACGCCAAAATATCGTCGATCAGGGTCAGCAGGTGTAATGAGGCCTGATCAATAATCTGGCAATAGTGTCGCTCACCATCAGGTAAGTTGGAGGTTTCTAATAATCGTACAAAACCCTGTATCGATGTTATGGGTGTCCGCAGTTCATGACTCATCCTGGCCAGAAAATCACTTTTGGCAACGTTGGCCGTGTCGGCATCTTCACGCGCTATTTCCAGTTGCTGGTTTTTCTTCTTTAGGTCACTCAAGGTTTCTTGTAGTTGGTGTGTGGAAACCCGAATTCGATCCTCCAGATTACTTTTTCCTTCAGTCACTGACTCTGCAAGTTGATTAATACCATTGGCGAGAATAGCAAGCTCATCCTTTGTGCCTATTTTGGCGCGGGCATCTAGGTCTCCACTGGCCATTTTTTTGATTGTGGCAGTTAGCTGTCGAATAGGTGCGATCAGCATTAGGCTGAGGAAGTAAGTAAGAATGGTTGCAATAACAAAACCGACGATGGAAAGCCACAAAGAGGTTGCGATGATCTCCCGCTGCTTCCTTAGCAAGGGAGTCTGATCCATAACGATGATAACCCAACCCACTAAGTCAGCATTGGAGGCTAGTTCTGGGCTTTCTTCTTTGTAGTCTGTGAATTCAATACCGGATAAATAAACAGGTTTTTTAAAATACAGAAAGTGGTCCTGTTGGATTGGCTGTGAGTCGGCAGCGGAGGGGGTTGCTGGATTGGGAAAATCTCCCAAGGTTAAAATTAGTTCATGAGACGGATCTAAATAGGCTATCCCTGTCACATCAGGCAGTCGAACAACTGTTTTTGCTGTTGTTGTTAGCAGGGGAATATTATGTGAATAGAGAGCAAAATCTGAGATGGTTGAAAGATAATTTGAGGCCATCTCTCCGGCATCATTCAGGCTTTTTGTTAAATCATTTTTACGCGCATCAATGATATAAAAGTTGAGCATGCAGGTAATGAAAAGTAGAGGCAGCAATGCTACGGCAAGAAAGCGTTGATGAATGGAATTATTGAACAAGCGTTTATTTGTCATTATTTTATCGCCTCCTTTTGCTGGAGCTTCAGATACAGCTCACTCTCTGTAGGCAGTGAGATACCAAGTGATCTTGCTACGGAGGGATTGGTGCTTAGCGTATAGTAATGGGGGTATTGGGGATTCCAGATGCTCTGATCATTACGCGTTAGCCAAGCGGCGATAAGTTCGCCGGCCTGCTGGCCTACGTTTTCTGGTGAAGAGTAAACAGATGCCAATGCTCCGGCATTGGTATAGGCTTTAGAGAAACCGATAACAGGAATTTTATTCTGAAAACCAAGGTAGAGAATCCATTTGGCGACCGCTCTGTTGAGAATGGCGTGGTCTGGAATAGCAAGAAATAGCTCACTGTTTGTAACAACGGGTTTGAGGATAGCTACCGGATTATCATCTTGGGTGAGAATGTCATATTTCAGGCTAAGATTGTTTTTTCTCATTAGTTGTTCGACCTCAGGTTGAACAATTTGAGAAATAGGCCCAAAGATAGTGCCAAATTTTTTCGCTTCGGGCTTTAGAAGGTGGGCAAGAGCAATTAACCGATGGAGAGGTTGATCAAGATAAATGGCCGAAATTTTTCGATGCTGTCCATGTTCATTGGTCAGTAGAAAGGAATCGACAGCATTTTTTGGGGTAAATATGCTAAGCAGTGGAGTTTTGCTTTCTTGCTGTAGTGCTTCACTTGCTGCTGAGGTGCCAATGGATACAATGAGCTCATAAGACTTTAAGAATATCTGTTTGTTTTTAGCTTCTTTCGTTGTCAGTAAATCAAAGTCGCTATTTGGTATTCCTAGATTTGAAGCGGTAACTTGTACGCTTTTTGCTGTTTCTTGGTAATAGGAGACATCGCTGGATAGCAGCAGCAAAATACGTGCTTGGCTTACGGAGCTCATCAGTAACAGGCACAGCAACAGACTCGCGCGTAAAACCCGACTTTTACGTAGAAGCCTTTTTAAGAATTGCAGGGTAACACCATCCATGGGTCGTCGCTGAGGCTTAAAAACCAAGTTAAATTATAGTACGTTTTTCATAGGAAAAAGAGTTTAGTTGCGGCTACCATTTAAGGTAAATCCAGTGTCAGTTTAAGAAAGACCCTGCTGTCAAATACATTGTTTTGGCCATGTTCCATATAACTTTCTCCAATATTTTGACCGATCAGTATAATGCTTCCGGTTGTAGAGGCGATAGCAAACGTATAGCGTAATTGAGCATCGACTCTGACATATTGATTTACCTCATTTCCATCTCTCCAATCTGCATCGCTGATATGGTGAAGATTCATACTGGCATCAAAATTATGGGTAAATTTTTGGTTTAACAATAGGCCTGTTGTATGGCGGGGGCCACGGTGATTGATCTGGTCAGTTTGCGTTACGGGATCAAGTTGGGTAATAGATGAGCCGTTTACGTCTCGGTATCCATAGTGAGCAGAGATCAGTGTTTTATGGCTGGGTTGGTAACGAATTTGTAGTTCGGCCCCTGTCATATCCCACTGAGCAATATTGTTTCGGACGGAAAAATTTTCGTCTGGGTCGAATGAAGGGAGACCAATGTCTGCAGCTTGCTGATAGACCTCCAAAGCATCTCGTACTTCTTCCCGAAATAAACGTATATCAAAGGTTAACCCTTGCTTTGGGAATATAGCTAAGTAACCCAGCTCAAGGCTTTTTAAACGTTCTTCTTTCAGGTCGGGGTCGCTGCGGCGGATAGCTGAAACCAAAAGCTGGTTGTCAATAATATCGGCATTAAATTCCTTGGCTTCTATCAATGTGGGAGAGCGTGCAGCCTCAGCATAAGCAAGACGAATAGTGTGGTTATCATTAATATGGTAGTTGGCCCCAAGTCTCCATGAGTCAAGGGTATCTACTAAGCTATTATCTTCCAGCATTAAGCCGGTATTAAATGTCCAGTGGTGGAATGGGCGCCATTCAAGGTGACTGAATAGGCGTCGACTGGTCAGTGTTTCATTGTCATTATGGCCAAAAATTGATTGGCCTTTAACATTGTCATAACGAAGGCCGGCACCCCAGGTTGCACGGAGGTTATTGGTAACTTGTAAGTGATGTTCGATCTCTAAGTCATGCCGTTCAGATTTGGTGCGTAAAAATCCGGTAATAAACGGCTGGTCTTCAATATCTAGGCCGGGGTCTATAAAAGCCTGTAAAAAAGGATTTACGTCATCGGGTCCAATAGGAAAACCTGTTTCTTTGGTGAGCAGATCTGAGAGTAGCCCTTGATTTACAAAGTTTTCGCCTACTATTTTATTGTGATAAATGTGCAATTTAAGCGTGTCTGTCGCATTTAGTTCATGATTCCATTTCAGTGATTGGTATTGGCTTTTGAATCTTACTTTGGAGTACTCATCCGGGTGGTCGACATCACCCCAGCCCACATTGTTATGGTTGAATCCCGCCTCAAAATCAAAGGTATTGGCGATATTGGGTGTGTACATACTACGGAAATTAATACCTAAGTTTTCTTTTCCATCTTCCATAGGTCCGGGGTTTTTACCTGAACTGACAGAGGGGAATCCCTCATTTTTCTGGTAGTTGACGCTGACGCGATAATTCAGTTTTTGATGGTTGCCGCTGTAACGGATATGACCCTCACGGGTTTGGCGATCACCGATGGTGAAGCGTTGATGAAGGCCGCTTTCCTGTTGTGGCCTTAGGGTCACAATATTTATGGCCCCCATAAAAGCATTAGAGCCATAGGCGGGGGCATTGGAGCCGCGAACCACTTCAATATGATCTACCTCATCTAGAGTAATGCCTATCGAACTCCACTCGATACCAGAAAAAGCAGATTCGTAGATAGATCGACCATTTATCATGACCTCTAAATGGTTAGGAAACTCCTCACCAAAACCATGATAGCCAATACCATAACGATTGCCGTTGATGAAATAAGTTTGAAACCCCGGTACAAGTCTAAAAACATCAACCCAGTTTACTGCCCCCGAGGCATCAATCATTTCTTTATCGATGATACTGATGCTTGCAGGAGCACGGCTAATCGATTGAGTCATTCTGGAAGCGGAAGATACTGTTGGAAGCTCTCCCATGAGATCTTCCTCGGTAAAGAAGAGCTGTTCCTGCTGAGCAGAATGAACAAAATGGGATAAAAGTAGAATAGGAAAGAACAGTATTATTTTTAAATGGTGCATCTTCTATCCTGTAGGGTATGAGCACTTTTTTATTGATGCACATATTTTATGTCTCAACCAAGGCTATTGAAACTATAGATTCCGAGTAAAAAAAGAAGGTTGCGGGTGCTTGCCTGATTTTTGGGCAGCATTGGGGTGGGATCAGGGGCATGATAAAGGCTAAAATAGCTACCTATTTTGGAGAGTTTAAATGTCGCTGGAAGATACCCGCCGAGAATACCAATATGGTCGTTTGACGAGAGAATCCTTACAGGACTCTCCCATGGATCAATTTACTTTTTGGATAGAGCAGGCAATTGAGTCAAATTTGTCTGACCCCACCGCCATGTGCTTGGCAACGGTGGATGCTCAGGGGAAGCCTTGGCAGCGAACAGTTTTACTTAAAGGGTTTGATGACCAGGGTTTTATGTTTTATACAAATCTGGGCAGCCGCAAAGCGGGTGATATTGTGGGTAATCCTAATGTAAGCTTGATTTTCCCCTGGATGCCTCTTGATCGACAAGTGATTGTTGGGGGGCGGGCAGAAAAGCTTTCCAAAACAGAGGTGCTCAAATATTTTATAAAGCGTCCTAGAGGCAGTCAGTTGGCTGCTTGGGCATCGAAGCAAAGCAGCCGACTAACTTCTCGACAGGCACTTGAAGCTCAATATATTCAGATGAAGCAGAAATATGCTTCTGGAGAGGTACCGCTGCCTGACTTTTGGGGTGGGTTTCGAGTGGTCCCAGCCGAAATTGAATTCTGGCAGGGCGGTGAATCACGGCTTCATGATCGCTTTCAGTATTTGTTGGGTGATAAGGGATGGGTTATTTCTCGACTAGCACCCTAACGTCAAAGAGTAGGTGTTTACTCTGTATCGTTTAGCCTGAAGTTATTGGTTTTTGAAAAACTGTGTCGCGTAAATAGCCCAACGGTGACCGGGCTATTTACGCTGAAAAGGAGGGCTTTTCGTCCCCTTTCTTATTTCCGTCTCATAGAGAGGAAAAACTCATCGTTTGTGGCAGAATCTTTTAGCTTGTCGAGCAGGAATTCAAGGGCATCTGAATCCTCCATGCTGTGTAATAGTTTGCGTAGTATCCACACTTTTTGTAAATCATCTTCACTCATTAGCAAATCTTCACGGCGAGTTCCTGAACGACGGATATTGATCGCGGGGAAAATACGTTTTTCTGATATTTTGCGGTCAAGGTGAAGTTCGAGGTTACCTGTCCCCTTAAATTCTTCATAGATTACTTCATCCATTTTTGAGCCGGTTTCGACGAGTGCTGTCGCGACAATGGTGAGGCTTCCACCTTGCTCAATATTTCGTGCTGCACCAAAGAAACGTTTTGGGCGTTCCAGTGCGTGGGCGTCAACACCGCCGGTCAGAACCTTGCCTGATGAGGGTTGAACGGTATTGTAGGCGCGGGCGAGACGGGTAACGGAATCGAGTAAAATAACTACATCTTTTTTGTGTTCTACCAGTCGCTTGGCTTTTTCAATCACCATCTCAGCCACTTGGACGTGACGAGAGGGCGGTTCATCAAAAGTTGAGGCGACGACTTCACCACGGACGGTCCGTTGCATTTCCGTCACTTCCTCAGGGCGCTCATCAATCAATAATACGATGATGTGACATTCAGGATTATTACGAATAATAGCCTGGGCCATGTGCTGCATCATGATGGTCTTGCCCGCTTTAGGCGGAGCCACAATCAGCCCACGCTGGCCTTTGCCTATGGGTGAGATTAAGTCGATGATGCGTCCGGTCAGGTCTTCTGTGGAACCGTTGCCGGCTTCTAAAACCAGGCGTTCATCTGGAAACAGTGGTGTAAGGTTTTCGAACAAAATCTTATTACGAGCATTTTCAGGCTTATCGAAGTTGATTTCGTCCAGCTTGAGCATGGCGAAATAACGCTCACCTTCTTTAGGTGGTCGAATTTTTCCTGCAATACTGTCGCCTGTTCTAAGATTGAAGCGTCGAATCTGGCTGGGAGAGACATAAATGTCATCGGGGCCGGCCAAGTAGGAGCTGTCAGAAGATCTTAGAAAGCCAAACCCGTCGGGCAGAATTTCTAAAACACCATCGCCGTAAATATCTTCACCACTTTTGGCGTGGCGTTTAAGGATACTAAAAATGACATCCTGTTTTCTTGAGCGGGCGAGGTTATCAAGCCCGATCTCCGAAGCAATTTTCAGAAGTTCATCAATGGGTTTGTTTTTAAGTTCAGTTAAATTCATAAATGCAGACATAATAATATTGTTGTTGTGTAGGTATTTGATTTGGTTGACAGCCATCCAGAAAAAGTTGGCTTGCCCCGAAAGGGTCTGTTGGAATGTTGTGGTGTTCTCAGTCTTGGGAGGTTGGTGCAGTTGCGTCAGTATAGGCGTGCCTTATTGAAATCGCAACAATATGAGCACTTAACAATGAATGTGGCAGTACATACTGTACTGCCACGAATTTATTTATAGGCTGGCATCGATAAACTCAACCAGTTGAGTTTTAGATAGCGCGCCCACTTTGGTGGCCTCAATGTTGCCATCCTTAAAGAGAATTAAGGTGGGAATGCCCCTTACGTTAAATTTAGCCGGTGTTTCAGGATTGGCATCCACATCCATTTTGCATATTTTTATACGGCCAGCATATTCGGTAGAGAGTTCATCAAGGATAGGCGCGATCATTTTACAGGGGCCACACCAGGCGGCCCAAAAATCAACCAGCACTGGTAGGTCGGCGCCAAGAACATCGCTTGCAAAAGCAGAATCAGTTACGTGAACGATATTTTCGCTCATTAGGGGGTTCTCCAGAGTAATGTGAATTCAATGGTGCAGAGGTAGAATATGGACAAATGATAACACTGGCTTTGGGTGGTGAACAAATTCCATAGGTTATTTCTTTATTATTTAATCTTGGAATGATCGAGATAAAAGGAAATTATGTTGAACGACAATATGTTAAGTGAAAACGGTTTAACTGATAACAGTCTAAATGATGCAGGAAATAATGGCCATGGAATGACTTTGGCAGCCATTGACTTGGGTTCTAACAGTTTTCACATGGTTGTGGCTCGGGTGGACCATAATGAGATGAGGCCTATCGAAGGGTTTGCCGAAAGGGTCCAACTGGCATCAGATATGGAAAAAAACCATCTGAGCTTAGACGCTATAGCTCGTGGTCTTGCCTGCTTGTCTCGCTTTAGGCAGGTACTCGATACCCTTAAGCCTGATATGGTTCGAGTGGTGGGAACGAACGCGCTTCGTGCAGCAAAAAATGCGGGTGAATTTATTCATCCTGCTGAGTTGTTGATCGGTCATCCGGTGGAGGTGATTTCGGGTAGGGAAGAGGCTAGATTGGTCTATTTGGGTGTGGCGCACACACTTGCTGATGATGATGCTGCTCGATTGGTAATAGATATTGGCGGGGGTAGTACAGAATTTGTTATCGGTCATCGTTTTGAGCCAATGCTTCGAGAAAGCCTGCATATGGGTTGTGTGACCTTTGCTGATCGATTTTTTCCTAGAGGAAAAATCACTAAAAAAAGTTTTGATAGGGCATACCAGTCAGCCTATCAAGAAGTGCTCAATATCCGTAAATCGTATAAAAAACATGGCTGGGAGAATGCCGTAGGGTCATCGGGCACGATGCGTACCGTAGAGCAAGTTATTTGTGCACAAGGATGGGGTACGGAGGGTATTACGACCAGCGGGCTGTGCAAACTTCGCGACATGTTGTTGCAGAGCCATCATATGGAAGAATTAACCGAATTGGATGGTTTAAGCGAACGTCGTCGTCATGTCATTGTCCCCGGTGTGGCTATTATTTGTGGGGTTTTTGATGCTCTTGGTATAGAGCATATACAGACCTCGCCTGGCGCCCTTAGGGAGGGCGTCGTCTATGACATGGTGGGCCGTTTGGCCCATGAGGATGTACGAGAACGTACCGTGTCTGCCATGATGAAGCGTAGTGATGTGGACCAGCAAAATGCTGATCAGGTGGAACATATTGCCATGTTGTTGTTTGATGCTGCATCTGGTGATTGGGGATTAGACGGAGGGGATAGAGACTTATTAAGTTGGGCCGCTAGGCTCCATGAGATAGGCTTAAGTGTTGCGCATACTCAGTTTCATAAACATGGCCAATATTTGATAGAGCACTCTGATTTATCAGGTTTTAGTAAGCAGGAGCAGCAATTTCTGGGGTTATTGGTACGCAGTCACAGGCAAAAATTTCCCACGGGGGATTTTGCACAATACGGTAGTCGGCGGGCAATTCGGTTGCTACGGTTGTGTGTATTGATACGACTGGCAGCGTTATTTAAATATGTAAGCTTAGTCGAGGACATTCCCCCATTTATCACACACGTTAAAGATGACGAGGTGACGTTATTTTTTACCCGAGGATGGTTGGCTCGCAACCCCCTCACTAGTGCTGCGTTGAGGTCGGAACAGCACCAGCTAAAGAAGGTTGGGTTCAGGCTAAAATTGGCTGAACGCTAATCAGCCAGTTTCTCAAGTAATACCGTTTGGGCGGTACATCGTTCTTCATCTTTAGCCGGAGTGTTGAGGATGTAATGTCCATCTGGTTGCAGCTCCCAGCTTTGGTAGTTATCCATCAGGTAAGTTTGTAGGTCATTTCTAATGCGCGCCTGTAGCCGAGCGTTAAGAATAGGAAAACAAATCTCCACTCGGTGCATGAGATTGCGTTCCATGGCGTCGGCACTGGCACAGTAAGCATGGGGCGCTGCATTATGAAAGTAGTAGACTCTGGAATGCTCAAGGAAGCGTCCAACAATGGAGCGAACCCGAATATTTTCTGATACCCCGGGGATTCCCGGCCTTAGGCAGCACATACCACGAATAATCAAATCAATAGTGACCCCTGCATTACTAGCCTGATAAAGCGCTGTGATTATTTTGGGTTCAGTCAAAGCATTTACCTTGATAATAATATGGGCTTCATTCCCCTGTTTTGCCGCTTCTGCTTCTGCTTCAATCAGTCGTAACAGATTTTTCTTCAGGGTAAATGGAGCGCTGAACAATTTTTTAATTCGCTCTGCCTTACCCATGCCGGTAAGTTGCTGAAAAATTTTGTGTACATCACTGCACAGGTCTGGATCTGCTGTTAGTAGACTGTAATCGGTATAAACCCGAGCATTTCCAGAGTGATAGTTGCCCGTCCCCAAATGGACATAACGGCGCAACTGAGTCCCTTCTCTGCGCACTATTAGCAGTGCTTTGGCGTGGGTTTTGTAGCCCATCACACCGTAGGTTACAACGGCACCCGCTTCTTGTAGGTGAGTGGCCAGTTGCAGGTTTTCCTCTTCATCGAAACGAGCGCGTAATTCGATCACCACGGTGACTTCTTTCCCTGCTCGAGCCGATTCGAGTAACGCATCAACAATCTCGGAGGAAGCCCCTGTTCGGTACAGAGTCATTTTGATTGACAAGACGCAGGGGTCTTTTGCCGCCTGCCGAAGTAAGTCGATGATGGGTGTGAATGATTGAAATGGGTGTTGCAGCAGAATATCTTCCTTCTGAATAACATCAAAAATACTGGTATCTTTATCGCGCAATTGTTTTGGAATCGACGGTGTGAAAGGCGGGAAAATTAAGTCTGGTCGATCCAGCATTTGTTTAAGTGGCATCATGCGGCCTAAATTCACAGGGCCGTCCACCCGATAGAGCTCATCATTGGTTAGGTTGTACTGCTCCAGTAGAAAGCTGACCAAATCCTCTGGACAATTCTTGTCCACCTCCAGCCTCACGGCACTGCCAAAACGGCGAGAATGTAATTCACCGCGTAATGCCCTGGCAATGTCTTCAACTTCTGCGGCATTCAAATCCAAATCGGCATCTCTGGTAATACGAAATTGATAACAGCCGGTAGTGGTCATGCCATTAAATAGATCATCAATATGTGCCTCTATAAGCGATGACAGCAGTACAAAGTTATCACCATCATTACAAAGCTCATCGGGCATCCTGATCAATCTGGGGAGAGAGCGCGGCGCGGGGACAATGGCCATACCACTATCCCTACCGAAAGCATCTTTGCCATCCAGTGAGACGATAAAGTTCAAGCTTTTGTTGACTAGGCGGGGGAAGGGGTGTGCTGGGTCTAACCCAATAGGACTGATAATGGGCATGACTTGATTTCGAAAATAGTCCTCAGCCCAAAGGGATTGCTCACTTGTCCAGTCGTGGACGTTTAGGATGCGCACTTTGTTACGGTTCAGGGTGGGTAGCAATACATCGTTGAGAATATGGTACTGCTTTTCAATGGCGAGCTTGATCTGTTCACTTAATGTGTGGAGTACGGCCTGCGGGCGCATACCATCTATATTGACTGTTTCTCGAGAAAAGCTGACTTGCCGTCTGAGCCCAGCCAGACGAATTTCAAAAAATTCGTCCATATTGCTGTTAAAAATCATCAAGAACTGAAACCGCTCCAGCAGTGGGTATTCTTCGCCCAGAGCTTGTTCAAGAACGCGCAAATTAAACTGCATTAAACCAATATGGCGGTTGATGAAGTATTCAGAACTATTAATGTTAATTTCTTCTTCGGTCACAATTGTTTTCTGAGTTACATTGCTGATGGATGATTCATTCATATCTTTCATAATTGGTATCGTGAACATTGGGGTGAAACAGGCATTTTCACCTTGTTTTGTGTCAGTTTTTAGACACTTTTATGACAATGGCACGTTGAGGTCGTTCTCTAATCTAGAAAGCACTTTGTCTAATATTTTGAATATCGAACCGATCGTACAAAAATAGTTCTAAACCGGACAAAGAAGACTAAGGCTCAAATGGAGTTCTAATGCCAGCCAAGAAAGTATTAATAAAAAAAATTGCCCTATTGTTAGTTATAGCCCTGATTGTGGGTTTATACATAATTTTTGATGGTAAGCAGTACCTCAGTTTAGGGTTTTTTCAAAACCTGTATCAGCAGGAACCAGAATTAACCGTAGCAGTTTATTTTATTATTTATGTGATTGCTGCGGGTTTGTCATTGCCTGGCGCAGCATTGCTCAGCATTATCGGTGGAATGATTTTTGGTCTGTGGGTGGGATTGTTACTGGTATCTTTTGCCAGCTCATTAGGTGCCACGTTAGCCTTTTTGGTCTCCCGTTTTTTATTAAGAGATTGGGTGCAGAATAAATTTTCTGGTTACTTGGACTCTGTTAATCAGGGTATGAAGAAAGATGGCGCCTTTTACCTATTTACCTTAAGGCTAATACCCGTGGTTCCATTTTGGGTGATTAATCTGGTGATGGGCGTGACGCCGATGAAGGCCTTAACCTTTTATCTGGTGAGCCAGCTGGGAATGTTGGCGGTTACAGCCGTTTATGTGAATGCTGGTGCCGAGCTTGGAGCTGTGGAAGCGTTCTCTGTCTCAGGAATTCTTACCCCAACGTTGTTGTTATCGTTTTTATTGCTAACTTTGTTTCCTTTTATTGTTCGAGCTGTCTTGGGTAGTATTCAGCGACGCAAGGTATATCGAACCTACGTTAAGCCTAAGTCTTTTGATACCAATATGGTGGTAATTGGTGCAGGTAGTGCGGGTTTAGTCAGCGCTTATATAGCGGCTGCGGTAAAAGCGAAGGTGACGTTGGTAGAAAAACATAAAATGGGGGGTGATTGCCTTAACACGGGCTGTGTTCCGAGTAAGGCATTGATACGAGTAGCTCGAGCTGTAAAAGAGATTTCCCAGGCTAAACAATTGGGAATACAGGTAGGTGAGCCTCAAATTGATTTTTCTGCTGTGATGGAAAGGGTGAGAGGCGTTGTCCGTGAGATAGAGCCCCATGATTCCGTCGAACGTTATCGTTCGTTAGGTGTGGATTGTTTGCAGGGCGAAGCAACCATTGTGTCACCTTGGGAAGTAAAGGTGGATGGTAAAAGTCTTTATACCCGAAATATTGTGATTGCTTCCGGTGCACAGCCGTTTATTCCACCGATTCCAGGCATTGATCAGCTGGATTACCTGACATCAAATAATCTGTGGGATCTGAATGTGTTGCCTAACAGGTTACTAGTTTTAGGCGGTGGCCCCATTGGCTGTGAGTTGGCGCAGGCATTTAATCGTTTGGGAGCCAATGTGACACTGGTGGATATGATGTCGCGAGTACTTCCCCGAGAAGATGAAGACGTGTCTCACTATGTGCAGCAGCGATTTATTGACGAGGGTATTGATGTCTTAGTGGGTCATAAAACCGTGGGGTTTGAGCGACGTGAGGGTGAAACGGTCGCCTTACTGGAAGCCGGGGAGAAAAAAACCGTGGTTGCCTTCGACAAAGTTCTCGTCGCGGTAGGCCGAAAAGCGAATACAGATCAGTTGGGTCTGGAGAGCTTGGATATCGAACTAAACCCGAACAGTACGGTGACAGTCGATGACTTTTTGCGTACTCGATATCCTAATATCTATGCCTGTGGTGACGTGGCTGGCCCTTATCTGTTTACTCACACGGCTGCTCATCAGGCTTGGTATGTTGTGGTTAATGCGCTATTTGGTCGCTTTAAGAAATTTAAGGTCGACTATTCAGTGATTCCTTGGACCACGTTTACGGATCCAGAAGTTGCACACGTGGGATTGAGTGAGAGCGATGCTATTCAAAAGGGTATTCCTTATGAAATTACAAAATATGGCCTAGACGATCTGGATCGAGCCATTGCAGATAACAGCGCAAATGGCTTTGTAAAAGTATTAACCGTGCCGGGTAAAGACAAAATTCTTGGTGCAACGATTGTGGGCTACCATGCGGGAGAACTTCTTACGGAGTTTGTCACAGCCATGAAGCAGGGGTTAGGCTTGAAGAAAATCCTCGGTACCATTCATAGCTATCCTACTATCAGCGAAGCGAATAAGTTTGTTGCAGGTAACTGGAGTAGGGCACATGCTCCCCAAGGGGTATTAAACTGGGTTGAGAAATACCACGCATGGCAACGTAAATAATTACAAAGTTAATAACAAAAAAATTATCAAAGGCAGTGACGTATATGGAAGAACCAGGTCTGCAACAGAAGGGTATGCAAGGGACAGCCACTCAAGAAAAAGTAAAAGACTATTACGGCAAGGAGTTATCCGGTTCAGAGGATTTAAAAACCGATGCCTGCTGTACCCTCGATAATATTCCAAAGCACTTAAAGCCCATCATGGCAAAAATTCATCCAGAGGTTTCCAGTAAATACTATGGCTGTGGGCTGGTAGCCCCGGAATTACTCGAAGGCATGCGTATTCTGGATTTAGGCAGTGGCTCAGGGCAAGACTGCTATGTGCTTTCCGCACTAGTCGGTGAAAGCGGTGAAGTGGTCGGTGTCGATATGACAGACGAACAATTGGACGTGGCTAACAAACACATTGATTACCACCGTGAAGCCTTTGGTTATACAAAACCCAATGTGCGTTTTATTAAAGGTTATATCGAAAAGCTAGACGAACTAAATTTAGAAGACGAAAGCTTCGATATTATTGTTTCGAACTGTGTCATTAACTTATCGCCGGATAAACAGGCAGTGTTAGCTCAGGCATCTCGTTTATTAAAACACGGCGGCGAACTCTATTTTTCCGATGTTTATGCCGACCGTCGTGTCCCCGCAGCATTAATGGCAGACCCCGTGCTTTATGGCGAATGCCTCAGTGGTGCGCTGTATTGGAATGACTTTATTCAACTGGCAAAACAAGCAGGCTTTGCCGATCCACGGCTGGTAGAAGATCGCCCATTGGGTATCGATAATGCCGAAGTACAAAAGAAAATAGGCCACATAAATTTTTATTCAGCGACCTATCGTTTATTTAAATTATCTGAATTGGAATCCGGCCAAGAGGATTATGGTTTGTCCGTAACCTATAAAGGCACGGTTCCAAATAATGGCTGTTCTTTTGATCTGGATAAACAAAATAAAATGCCAAAAGGCAAAGAAGTTCGAGTGTGTGGAAATACCTACCATATACTAAAAGGCTCCAGGTTTTTAGAGCACTTTGAATTTTTTGGAAGTTTTGATCAGCATCATGGGATATTTAAACAGGGTGATAATGCACTGCCTTTTTCAGAAGATAAAAAAGAAAGTAGTGGTTGCTGCTAAGATTGGTTAATTAAAAATAAATAAAATTGGAAATGGATAACCAAAGGAAGGAAAATGATGAATCTAAAGAAAAACTCCTCTAGATACCATTCTAATCGGTATAATTTTTTAACTCATTTTAAAAGTCTTTTGTCGTGCTAATACGTCTTAAAAATATGGTTATGTGACTAATTAAATTATTAATATCTCTGAAGTATTTACATATAGAGCCGGTATTCTATTCTATTAGGTTAGGTACAGTGTTAATCATATAACCAGCAAGACAAGACGACGTTTTACATCGCGCCTTCTTTAGGCGTTATATGTTTGAGGAGGGTTTATGACAAAAGCAGTTGTTGTTCATGGTTTCAATGTCTCAGACAGGGGAAAAAATACCACTGCACAATTGATCCCTTACTTTGAAAACGAGAATGTCGAAGCAGAACAATTTTCGTATGGATGGCTGGGGTTAATGGGGGTCTATTTTCTTAATCTTCGAATTGTTGAGCAGCTCGTGCAAAAAATAGCTCCTGGAGATATTGGCATTGGGCATTCAAATGGCTGTGTCATCATACATATGGCAGCTCATTACGGCGCGCCTTTTCGCAATATTGTCTATATAAATCCTGCCTTAAATTCAAACGTTTCTTTCGCTCCACACCTAGAGCAGATACAGGTATATCACAATGATAGAGATCTTGCCGTAAAATTCGGATCTTGGCTGAGGGCATTAATGCCTTGGGCTCCTTTGGGCGATCCATTATGGGGAGATATGGGTGCACGTGGATATCAATTTAAAAATTATAAAGAGTCAGAATATTTTCCTAATGGTTTCGTCAATAAATTTATACATCGGCTTAATCTAATATGTATTAATCACCCCGTCTTACTATCTGTGCTCCGGTTGATTTTTATACCTGTAGCATTTGGCTATTGGTTTATACTTGGGCCCATTGAACTTGCTGCTACATTTTACTTTAATAATATAGTTTCTGATGATCGTGAAATGGCTCTACATCTATCACGAGAAGATGATGCAAGGTTTGTCTTTTACTCTTTCGTAATACCTTTTATTGTTTGGGGAGTCGGGATCTCAGCATACAATTTCATATAACAATGCCAGCCAGTGGGAGATCCGCACTGCGTATTGCGGCAGCCTGCTGGAGATGTTATAAATCCGACTCATCAAACACTTCCAAAAGATTATTTAAAAACCTATGTCCTTTTTCTGTAGGGATTAAGTTACTATTTTCCTGTTCCATCAATCCTAGCTTTTGAAGTTTATCCAAAGAGATTTTTATAGTGCTTATTGAATTTCCTGTTCTTTCTGAAAATATTTTTTCTGATACGCCGTTATTTAACCGCATTGCATTCATCATAAATTCCAGCGGTAATTCTTTTTTTGGAATGGTATTGCAGCTTGCGGTATAAGAATTTTTTCTGGCCAAATAATCTTCCGGTTTGCGAGTTTTTGCGGTGCGAATAATTCGCTGTTCATCTACTAGGGTTATTTTTCCATGTGCCCCTGCACCAATACCTAGGTAGTCACCAAATTCCCAATAATTCATATTGTGGGCAGATTTTTTCCCCTCTTTACAATAGGCGGAGACTTCGTATTGTTGGTAACCGTTGTCGGCCAATAATTGTAAGCCTTTGTCTTGAATAGATTCCAAAATAATATCTTTTGGCAGGGTGGGTGGTTTGTTGTAGAAAATGGTATTGGGCTCAATGGTGAGTTGATACCAAGAGATATGGTTGGGATTTAAATCAATGGCTTGTTGTAGGTCTGCCATGGCATCGGCGGTATTTTGCCCGGGCAAACCGTGCATTAAATCCAAATTAATATTGTCGAAGCCAGCTGCTTTGGCTGTGTGAACAGCAGCGACTGCTTGGTCGGCAGAATGAATGCGGCCTAATGCTTCTAAGTGATGCTGATTAAAGCTTTGTATGCCAATGGATAATCGATTCACCCCCAGGCTTCTATAACCAGAGAATTTTTCCTGTTCAAATGTTCCGGGATTAGCCTCTAAGGTTATTTCTATATCGTCCTCAAAACCGATACGGCGTTTGGCGGCTTGAATAATTCTGCCAATGGTTTCTGCGGAGAATAGGCTGGGCGTTCCACCACCAAAAAAAATGGAACTAAGTTTCCGGTCTTGGGTATAGTCTAGTTCGATATCCATATCGTTAATCAGTGCCTGAAGATACGCTTCCTCGGGAATCTCATTTTCTGTTGTGTGTGAATTAAAATCGCAATAAGGACATTTACGAATACACCAGGGAATATGGATGTAGAGGGAAAGCGGGGGAAGAATAAGTGGTTTGTTGGGCATGTAGTTTTTTTAGCACAGCCTATGTTGTTTAGTGATGTGAATTTAATCTGTATCAGCGTTTGTGGAACAATTATCGAGACAATTTTTCGAGTAGCTGTGCCATAGCTTTACCTCGATGGCTGATTTTATTTTTTTCTGTCTTTTCTAACTGAGCAGACGTACAGCCAAACTCTGGAACAAAAAAAATAGGGTCGTAACCAAAACCGTTTTTACCCTTGGCTTTCGATGAAATCAGCCCCTCCCAACTGCCCTGACAAATAATGGGTGTCGGGTCTTCCGGATGTCTCATAAAGACGAGTACACATTGAAATCTTGCGGTACGCTCAGATTCAGGTGTGTCATTTAAGAGTGATAGTAGCCGTTGATTATTTTTTTCATCTGTTGCGTTTTCGCCAGAAAACCTTGATGAATAAATACCGGGGGCGCCATTAAGACGATCCACTTCTAATCCGGAATCGTCGGCTATTGCTGGCAACCCAGTGAGCCGTGAAGCATGCCGTGCTTTAATTAAGGCATTTTCTACAAAACTTAGGCCGTTCTCTATGGC
>JASJGJ010000092.1:0-3092 GCA_033791605.1 Porticoccus sp. | reverse complement strand
CCCTTTACTATAAAAAATGCCTAACAAAAACATTAACAGAGATAATTATAAGCGTTGCTTGAAAAGCAGAAACACTTAAAATTACTGGTTATGCCAACGTTCCTGAATGGCTGCTATCGGGTAAATTACTCGATTTCCGTTACAAAACATCTAGGTCCGCTTCCGCTGCAATGGAGCCCGCCAGGGTTACAAACCTATGGAAGATACCAAAATTTAATTGCTAAAAGGCTCATGTATACTGAAAGCAATGGGATGGACTCCTCCTCTCTTAAACGGCATCTATGTGCCAGACTGGAAGTGTTAGCTACTAGTCAATAGAGAAAAGGAGTCCACCATGAATAAGCTTAGTCGAGTAGGTATTGATTTGGCAAAGAATGTATTTCAACTACATGGAGTTAATCGTCAGGAGAAACTCGTTTGGACCCGACGGCTAAAACGAGATAGTTGGCTCAAGGTATTGCTAGAAAAAGCAGAGCCTGGCTGTGTGATTGGTATGGAAGCCTGCACTGGCGCACACCATTGGGCACGAACTTTGGGACAAAAGGGATACACCGTAAAGTTAATTGCCCCTCAATTTGTAAAGCCCTATGTAAAGAGCAACAAGAACGATGCCAAGGATGCCGAGGCGATTTGTGAAGCTATGAGTCGACCCAATATGCGATTTGTATCTGTTAAGACCGTAGAGCAACAAGACATCCAGGCGACACACCGTATTCGGTCAGAGTTAATTGGGCAGCGTACAGCCAAAGCCAATCAAATCCGTGGCCTGGTTGCCGAATATGGCTTGGTGGCTCCACAACAATTAGATCGTTTGCGAAAAGCTATACCGATGTGGCTTGAAGATGCAGAGAATGGATTAAGTCACTCTTTTCGACACCTATTGCACGGTGTGTGGCGTGATCTAAAAACCTTAGATGACCGCGTCGCGGAGTTGGATCACGAGATCAATAAAATCGCAGACAGTCACCCTATGGCAAAACGGTTGCAACAATTACGTGGTGTTGGTCCGATGATCGCAACCGCACTGATAGCTGCAGTCGGCGATGCGCAGCAATTTGTCAATGGTCGACAAATGTCGGCCTCATTTGGATTAACACCCAAACAGCACAGCTCGGGTAACAAGGATCGGTTACTGGGTATCACTAAACGGGGTGATTCACATCTGCGATGTTTACTGATTCATGGCGCACGATCAGCCCTTTATGCAGCCAAAGGTAAAGAGGATCGACTAAGCCAATGGGCCACTCAATTATCGGCACGTCGACACCCAAATGTGGCCGCCGTAGCGCTGGCCAACAAAACGGTACGCATAGCCTGGGCCATGCTAACCCATGATACTGATTACCATCCGGAACTGATGACAGTATGATGTTGAACACCAACTGATAACAGATTTATAAACGATAAAACAGGAGCACCTCACACACGATTGCAGAACAAACCGCTTGATGGTGAACAGGTCGAACCGGCGTCGACAAAACCCGAGAATGTCCAGGTGCGAAAAGCACGAAAAAGCGATAGGGAGTTGGCGCGCGAATAGCCCATTATGGCCCAGCATCGATGAGACGATGCAGCAGTTAGAGGCCGGATATACGTGAGCAGTCGTACCTCATCACTAAAGAACGGTGTGTTTGCAAACGAGGAGGAGTCCATATACGGACATTGAAGCTTGAAAAAAAAAGAGTAACGAAGATGGCAAATTTAGAGTGGCATGATTTTTTTGAAATTGGTATTGATTTCATTGATGCCGATCACAAGAAGCTACTGAAAATAATGATAGATACCAAAGCAGCTATTGAAGAAGAAAATAATAATAAATGTGTGCAATTATTAACTTCTTTACTGAAAGAGGCTAAAGATCATTTTTCAAGGGAAGAAGAGTATTTGGCTGAAATAAAATATCCCGGTTTAGAAGAACATAAAAAATACCACAAAGAGTTGCTTGTAAAGGCTGACACCACCAAACGTATATGTGAGGGGATTGAAAAAGAGCATGACCTAGTAGAGTGTTTCGATGGTATGGCAAATTTCCTAATTGATGATATTTTAAGGGGAGATATTATGTTTAAGTCCTATCTTGAATATGAGGGATACATACCATCTGATCGATAAAAGTATCTTAATAAATCCTATCAACGGGGAGTGTTTTGAATACCTGATTTTGGTCATATGAGTGAATTTTTATTGTAAATTTCAATGTCTGCTAACGCTGCGAAACAGCCTACAAGGGCTATATAGCATTTGAATGCCACCATTTATCTCGAAAGACTTTATTACTTCCTATCATGGGATGAATACCACTTGCCCGCATTTAATACAACGACCAGTTAAGACCGATTTCCAATACCTTTTGCCCAACTAAAAATGAAACGCGCGGCAGCTTGCGCTGGTATTCGCCAACAAAGGCATCATTAACCACCGCCGCGATAAAATGCCCCAGCGCGGCACCCGCAAAAACGTCTGATGGATAATGCATCCCCGCCTCAACCCGAGCCCAGCTGGTGCCCACGCCCAACGACACAAATCCCACATCCAACACGCGAGACGTCATCGGGCTAAATGCAGAGGCGGCTACATTTCGACGTGCCAAGGTACCTGCCGCAAACGCCGCCGAAGTATGTCCCGAGGGGAAACTACGATTATTAGCGTCATTGGGCCGGCGGCGCGCAACCACGCGTTTGAACACGGTAGTGGCACTCTCCGTGGCAAAATAGGCCCCCAGCTGCAAACCCATGCCCTTAAGTTTCCCAATGCTTGCAGCGGTGGCGTCAGGACCATTGGGCGTTAACAAAGCGGTGACAATGGCCCCGTATTTGGCGCCATCACGCAAATTATCACTGGCTGTTAGCGCCGCGTCCTGGCTGCCATACACCGGGTGATGGCGTTGCGCCCAATCGCTGACATCCTTATCCCAATCCGTTGCACTAAACAGCGCAGCACCCACCGCTGGCCCCCAGGTCTGTGGGGCACGCGCAGCTTTCGCCGCAGCACGACTGATGAGATTCCAGGAGGGAAATAACGTAGCGTTTGAACCCCAGGCATGAGAATCGTCGATGGACTGATCGGCGGTAGTGGCGCACCCCATAAGGGCT
>JASJGJ010000091.1:0-27842 GCA_033791605.1 Porticoccus sp. | reverse complement strand
TAGTCCGGCAGCGAATTATAACGGACCGGTACCGGTGGCGACGTACACCACCAATACGGGTGTCAGCGACAGTCTGACGTTGAGTGTCTCGCCGACGCCAGTAAACACAGCTCCATCTATAACAGCAATGACGGCCGTTGTTTCTGAAGAAGGGCTAGCCATTGGTAACCCTGATACTCAAGGAATACCTTCTGACAAAACAGACAGTCATAGTGATACTGGAACTATGGGTATTTCTGATGTCGATGGGGATGTTCTAGTAGTAACACTTAGTGAACCTGTTGCTGTTCTTACTTCGGGGGATACCCCTATTGTTTGGAGTGGTGATGGTACGCGTTCACTTGTCGGCTCGGCCGGTAGTGACGAAATTATACGCATTGAGATCGATCAGAGTGGCAATTATACAGTGACCCTTTCTGGGCCATTGGATCACCCCATGGCGAATCAGGAAGATGTGATTGAATTTGACGTTAACGTAACAGTCAATGACGGAGCTGTGCCTTCTATTGCTCCTCTGACAATTCAGATCGAAGATGACTCTCCTTCAGGCGAAGGTTCGATTTCAAATATTTATGTGGGTGTTGATACGATAGCCATTCAAAACCTTCAGCTGGGTTGGATGGACCCTGTTTTTCATGGCGGTTCGGGGCAAGTGTCTCAAACTAACACGGATAGTGATCCCTTTGCTGATAATTTAGGGTGGGGTCGACCTGTTTCTGGTAATGGTCAGTCAGGTTATACCTTAGTTGATAATTCTTTATATACAGGAGATACGGGTTCTTCAGTACCCGTGGGTTCTAGCTTTAAATTGGCTGATTTTCAACACCTTAATTATCCGGTTTATACAAATTCATCCATTCTCGATAAAGTCACTTTGACAGTAAATATGGATGTTGTTGTTAATGGAGAGGCGGTTCCAATATCTGTAAATATTTTTGTCGACCATAATGAAACTGACAACACCGGTGGTGATTCCCGAGATATTATTACACTACCTTCACAGTCTGTTTCTGTGAGCGTCAATGGGCAGTCATATGATGTTCAAATAGATGGCTTTAAAGATGCAGATGGAAATATTGTTTCTGTCATTTTAACGGATGAAGATGCTACTAATTCATTTGAAATTATGGGAAGCATCATTTCAACAGATTCACTGCCAACCGTCACGGGAAGTGTTGGTATGGCGGGAGCGGATGGTTCTGTAGATGATGTGATTTGGGGTGAGACGGACAGCGATTACGGTATGATGACTGTCGACACTGATGGTAATTATTCCTTTGAAGTGTTTAGGGATGTTAAGGATGGACTTCAACCAGGCGAGAGTCTTTCTGAGACCTTTTCGTACAGTGTGACGGATCAGGATGGGGATACCGCAACGGCAACGCTTACTATCAATATCGGTGGGTATTTGAACGTACTCGGTTCTGCCGGCGTTGATAACCTGAGTGGAACAGCGTTGAATGAATACCTTATCGCTGGAGAGCAGGATGATTATCTGGACGGTGACGGAGGGAATGACGTACTTTCAGGAGGTTTAGGTAATGACCTGCTAACAGGCGGTTTTGGTGAGGATACTTTTCTGTGGAAATTCGGTGATGCTGGGCTTGGTGCGACAGACACTATTATTGATTTTACTCAGGGTCATAATGGTGACACCCTAGACTTCAAAGATCTGTTGGAATCAGAAAGTACTACGAATTTGTCCGAGTTTTTGAGTTTCAGCTGGGATGATACAGATACAACGATTACTATTGACGTGGATGGCGCTGGTGACGGGGTTGTTGAGCAGTCAATCGTTTTACAGGGTGTTGATATAACGGCTAACAATACACTGACGGGTACAGAGATTATCGATAATCTCACATTGCAGGGGAATATAATTACGGACTAATAGGTAGTTATAAATGGGGGTATTCTTTATCCTGACTCTAGATGTAAATACGGTATTTTTGGGAGCTATGGATAGCTAAATCCCTTGAAAAAACTAACGATATTCGGCTTTTATTCTTCGCTGTAGATCAACCCATAATGTCAATTGTTTGGGGTTTCCAGCCTTGAGTTCTTCATTACGTGATCTGGATAACCATAGATTGTCGGCATTGAAACTGTAGATAGGTCGAAGGTCTTTTCGTTCCTTGGCAGGACGAATGCGTTGATTAAGATTGTCTAGAATCAGTGGGTCAGCAGAAGGCGTGGGGTAGTATGCAAGCACCATATGCGCCTGATTCAACTTTATTGCTTTAACATAAGTGATACGTAGCTTGCTGGTATCTACGCCCATTAGCTTTAGTGCATAGTATTTTGCAATTGAAAAGTCCTCACAATCCCCCGCATCGCGACCAATAAATTCTATGGGGGTAGCCCAATAATCAGTAGTCTTCCATATGTCGATATCCTTGGCAAACTTTGCACCATTGAAAAAATCGTTTACTAAGTTAAGTTTATTTATCTCTGGTGCCTCAATATTTTCATGAATTAATTCATCTAATCTTATAACTCTTGCCTTGGCTAGCATCCCATATTTTTTTTCAATTTTGGCGAGAATTTTAGTCGTTAATCCCGTGTGATGGGCAACGCTTGATGTCATAAATAAAGTAATAAAAAAAAATATCCATGCCTGTTTTAGGTTCAGGGAAAGATAAGAGGATAGGGCGCAAGCCAAGCTGGTGTTTGTAAGTTTTTTTAACAAGGGTTAAAAAAACCTTGCTAGGGAAGAGTTTGGCTTCATTGTGAAGATATTTAAAGCCATAGCCACTCCTCCAGCTGTATACAGTTCAAAGTTAATTGGAATGTTCAGTATATTGCCTTAGACTCGGGGAAACGCAACAAGAATATTGGAATTTTTTAGTGACTCTTTTTCGCCAATTGATCATCGCGATTGTCGCCCTTTTTGTCATCCTCTACAGTGTAGATGTTGGTATTGGTCTCTATCAATCTCGTCAGCTCGTTGAACAGCAAATGAAAGTTCATGCTCAGGATACGGCAACTTCCTTGGCTCTATCAATGTCTCAAGCCGCAGTCGAACAGGACGTGGCGACTCTTGATACGCTGTTTAATGCAATTTCTGACAGCGGTTACTACCAACGTATTTATTTTTCAAATCTGGAAGGGAAGGTGGTTATTGATCGCTCTTTCCCGATACATGTTGAGGGGGTTCCTGAATGGTTTGTTCATCTTGTAGAGATATCCCCTCACCATGGGAAGGCAGAGGTCTCATCCGGCTGGACAAGGTTGGGTGAATTGACAGTTGTCAGTCATGCAGGCCAGTTCTATTTAATATTATGGGAGCAAAGCAAAGAACAATTATGGTGGTTTAGTCTGGTCACGCTGGGTGTTTGTATTTTATCCGTAATTGCTTTGGGTCTTATTCTTAGGCCTTTAAAACAGGTTGAAAAACAAGCTAATGCCATATGTGATAAAAATTTTATTGTTCAGGAATCACTGCCAAGAACCCGAGAACTTCGGCTTGTTGTCCAAGCAATGAACCGAATGGCGAAGCAACTGAAAGGGATTTTTGATAGCCAATTAAATTTGATTCACCAATTACAACAAAAATCACTGAAGGATCCTGTTACCGGTTTATCTAATCGGGCTGATTTTGATACTCGCTTTGACAATTTGACGAATCATGATATGGAGCCTACATCGGGTGCACTTTATATTATTTCGTTATCACAGTTTGATCTGGTCAATGATAAAGCTGGCCGAGAGGAGGGGAATACGATTCTTCGGCGGATGGGTGAAATATTACAACAAGAGATAATTGACCTGCCTCAAGCATTGATTGGCCGCCGCCAAGGCACGCAGTTTAGTCTGTTTGTCCAAAACCTGATTAAAGAGGATGCCTTGCATCTCGCTAAAAAAATCTATGATGCAGCTTTGACTATTGAGTGGAAATTTCAGGATCAGGATCCTCTTGTCATCCATATGGGAATGAGCTTTTCTTATGAGATTGAAAATGCACGGGACTTGTTGGTAGAAGCTGATCTGGCACTGAAAAAGGCTCAGTCAAACAGGCAGGTGAGTAGCTGGGCGGAGCTAGGAGATACCCATGACGGAATTAATGTGCCATTACTTTCTCGGCCTATTCCTGAGTGGAGAACATTGCTTGAAGCCGAACTTGAAAATAAAACATTACCACTCGCTTTTCAGTCAATATTCTCTGCGGATAAGCAGGTGATTGGTCAGGAAGTTTTTGCGAGATTGGAAAGCGATGGCCGATTGATTACCGCGGGAATTTTTATGCCTCTGGTTGAACGTTTTGGCTTGTCTGTATCGTTTGATCAGTTAGTTTTAGAGCGTGTTGCCAGCTTTGAAGATACTGTTCCGAAAGATCAATTTATTTGTATTAACCTTTGTGTTGGTTCTATCCAAAGTGAAGAGTTTATATCTTGGCTGGATGACTGGTTGGCTAGCCATTTAGCGCTGGCGACTCGTTTAATTATTGAAATTCCTGAACACGCCATGAGAGTGATAGAACCTATTCAACTTCTTGCACAGCTGTTGCAGCGTTACGGTGTACGCTTGGGAATAGATCACTTTGGTCTGGATTCTACTGCTTTTGGCTACTTGGCATCACTGCCTTTGCATCATGCTAAGATTCATCGCAGCTTCATTCAAGATATCGATAGCAAACCGGATAATCGTTTTTATATTGAATCGCTTGCTCAAATTACCCGCAGCCGTGATATTTTGCTCATGGTAGAAGGGATAGAAAATCAAGAGGAATGGGACACCATAGTGACGCTAGGTATTGATGGTGCTCAGGGTGTTGGTGCAGCACAAGGTTTTTGGTTGGACCGCCCTGAAACTGAATTACCCTAACAGTACATTCCTTTGAAAAAATGTCTTTAGGGACAGAGAACAAAGTGATTGCCTCAATAAAAAACGTATAATGCCAAACTTTAATGTTTTTCATTGGCGGAACATCTGAATGCCCATTCGCACCCGTATTGCACCATCTCCAACTGGGGATCCTCACGTAGGCACCGCATATATTGCCTTATTTAATTTTTGTTATGCCCATAGCTTGGGTGGGGAATTTATCCTTCGTATCGAAGATACAGACCAAGCTCGCAGTACCGACGAATCAGAAAAAATGATTTTGGATTCACTGCGTTGGCTCGGCCTTGAGTGGTCAGAAGGACCCGATGTAGGCGGGAAATTTGGTCCTTATCGACAAAGTGAACGCATGGATATTTATCACCAATATGTGATGAAGCTGGTGGAGAAGGGGCATGCATTCTATTGTTTTGCGACGCCAAATGAACTGGATTCCATGCGAAAGGAACAGATCGCTAGAGGTGAAACTCCGAAATACGATGGCCGGAGCCTAGCGTTGTCTCAAGCTGAGGTGCAAGAACGTCTCACGGATGGCATACCCTATGTGATCCGTATGAAGGTGCCAGAAGAGGGTGTTTGTACCTTCAGTGACATGCTTAGGGGTGACATCGAGATACCTTGGTCCCAAATCGATATGCAGGTGTTACTTAAAGCGGACGGTATGCCCACTTATCACTTGGCCAATGTAGTCGATGACCATTTGATGGAGATAACCCATGTGATTCGTGGGGAAGAGTGGATCAATTCTGCTCCAAAACACCAATTACTCTACGAGTATTTTGGTTGGGATATGCCTAAACTATGTCATATGCCGTTGTTAAGAAATACGGATAAGAGCAAGCTCAGCAAGCGTAAAAACCCCACGAGTATTAATTATTACCGCGAAATGGGTTATTTGCCTGAGGCCGTGATCAATTACCTAGGAAGAATGGGTTGGTCTATGCCCAATGAAACAGAGAAATTTAGCCTTCAAGAAATGCTGGATAACTTTGATATTAATAGTGTTCACCTGGGTGGGCCTGTTTTTGATACAGAAAAATTGGATTGGTTAAATGGCTGCTGGATTCGTGAAGATTTGGATGATAACGAGTTTGCAAACCGTGTTGCTGATTGGGCCGTAAATCGAGACAATTTGTCCCGAATGATTCCACTGATCAAGGAACGTGTTGAAAAGTTTTCTGATATTGCTCCTTTGCTCGGTTTTATGCTGTCAGGTATGCCACCTTTGAGTGATTTTAGTTTCGAGCACAAGAAGCTAGATAATGAACTGGTACGCAGGGTGCTTCAATACAGTGCCTGGCGACTTGATGGGCTGCGCCATTGGTCTCGTGATGGTCTGTATCAAGAATTAAATCAAATCGCCTTATCGGTGGATTTAAAACTGAAAGACTTTCTATTCCCATTATTTGTGGCTGTGACAGGCTCACCATCGGGCCCCCCATTGTTTGATGCAATGGAAATTCTTGGCCCAGATATGGTTCGGGCGCGAGTCAGGCATGCTTTAGAAGCCGCTGGTGGTGTTTCTAAAAAGCAATTAAAAAAATGGGAAAAGGAATATCAGCAAATCTGCATAAATCGTGTGGAGCATCGTGAAGAACAAGCTTGACTCTCATTGGGTCAATACCTAAAATGCGCAGCCTCTTTTGGGGCCTTAGCTCAGCTGGGAGAGCGCAACACTGGCAGTGTTGAGGTCAGCGGTTCGATCCCGCTAGGCTCCACCAAATATTGCAGCATTTAAAACCCTCGTAGGCCAATAGCCACGGGGGTTTTTGCTTTCAGCCAATAACAATTTTCTCTAATTCGTTTACCACTTGTTTTGATGTTGAGAGCTCAGCGTGACAAATACGTGACAAAACGCTATCAAGTTTTGACACAGAGTCTCGCCGGTTCTTGGGTACCAAGTGCCCATACTCCTCAGTTTGTGTAATGGATGCGTGCCTCATACAGTCTTTCACCAAGTAAATCGAAACACCAGCCTGTAACAACCAGCTACAGAATGTATGACGTAGTGCGTGAGGAAACAGGTGGGGCACACCGGCTTTTTTACACGTAGCATTAAATGCCGTCTTGACATCACCTAAATGTTTTTTCCCCGTTTCGCCTTTTTCCAAAGAGGGGAACAGCCAAGGTGTGGTGGGGCAACGCTCTTTAATAAAAGATAAGCGCCTTAATACAGCTTTTTTGGCCGTTCTGTTCAGTGGAATCGTGTCATAATGTCCATTCTTTTGATCATCTGGATCGAGGTGTATTACACCGTTTCGAAGATCGATACGGCTGATTTCACACGCCAACATCTCCATTTTCCTCATGCCCGTGTTTAAACCAAGTTCGATAAAATCGACGAGGTGAGGTGCTTGTCGGTTCTGACGTGCCACATGCAAAAGTTTTGCAGCTTCCTCCGGTGTTGCCCAAACAATCCTTGGTTTACCTGATTTCGGTTTGCGACCCTCTATATAATTGGGAATCTTTCAGTTCCACTCAAACCTGGCGTAGTTTATGGCGCTACTGAAAGTGGCCAATTCCCGCCGGATCGTCGAAGGTGCTGTTAGTCTCCCTCGAAATTTTACAGAGGCTCGTGCGGCTTTGTACTCAGTTACGGTATCCGCATTTATCAGGTTGTACTCACTAATTTCCAAGTCATTCTATCAATAGTGATTTTGTCGTTCCGATAACTATCATTAACAGCAGGATCAAGGGGCAGGCTCCTTGATATTTTGAAGCAAATATTCAGCGTTAAAAAATATATATTCTCTAGTGGCGGCTTTGGCCTAATCGAAAACTCTACAAGCTAATATTCTGTTTTCAGTACTTTTTCATTTACGTAAGTTTAGGTAGATACTGATGAGTGCTTTCGAAATTTGCAGTAAAACGAAAGGTTATTAGTCCCGCCTTACACGTTTTAAGTGTGGCAGCGTACAGACATGGCTACCGATTGGGAACAAGATGAAAATTAATAAAGGAGACTCACTTGACCAAAAAAACAGAAATGACCGATATCAAAACATTACGTATCCAAGCGCGTAAAAATATTGAGCAAGGAGCGGTTACCGCTGGTTACTCTGCTGATCGGACACAAGTGCTGAAGTTACTTAATGAAGCACTCGCTACTGAAATTGTTTGTGTTCTCCGCTACCGGCGCCATCACTTTATGGCCCGAGGTATTCATGCAAAAGGTATCGCCAATGAGTTCCTTGTTCATTCCAATCAGGAACAGGGACATGCTGACCAGATTGCCGAGCGGATTGTGCAGCTGGGTGGCGAGCCTGATTTCGCGCCGGATAGTCTTGCTAGTCGCAGTCATGCGGAATACGTGACAGGAGATTCATTGGTTGAGATGATCAAGGAGGATTTGGTGGCGGAACGTATAGCCATCGACAGTTATCGAGAAATGATCCAATACCTCGACGATCAAGATACAACGACCAGTGATATGTTGAAAGTGATTCTGGCGGTTGAAGAGCAACACGCCGATGAACTTGCCGATTTATTGACGGGAATACCAACGTGATTGTTAAACAATTGAAGCACGAGAAAATCGAGCAAGCGTATACCGAAAAACTGCATTTGACAGATTGCTATTAACGTTGGACTAATCGAAACTTTATGTGGTGCCATTGCTGTAAAACGCAGGAGATGAGTATGGATAACTTAACCGTGGATGGATGGTGTAAGGTGCCTGGCGCGGAAAATCCTATCCCACTAGAAGATATTAGATTTTACATCAGCCCAGCCTGTCATTTAGAGCTAGAGGCGGCGGAAGAAGAGTTGCTCAAGACAAAGGCGCTGGAGAAATTCGTTGATGTGAATATAGATACGCTGAAGCTGGAGGTGCCGTCGGAGGTTGGCCTTCTATCTGATTGCGGGTTACGTGTTTACCTTGGGCCATTGGATAATCGCGGGCAATTTCATATTGTTGGTCATAGAGCGAGCGACAACAGTCTCGTGTACACCAATTCGGTCATGGTAGACCAGCTGGGCTAACAAAATCCTGGTAGTGTTCAATTCGCTGTCTTTTTAGATTTGGGCGATCATATTAGGTCTGTGCTGACTATTATTTACGAGTGCTTATTTATAAGAGTGAAGGGGATCCTCATTATTTCTTCAGGCAAACATCATAGCCAGCACGGACTTATCTAAATAAATAGGATCATTTCAATGAATCAACTAAAATCCTATGTTGTATGGGACGCGTGCACTCGATGGTTTCACTGGATTAACGTTATTTGTATTTTCACACTTATGGCTGTGGGAATTATGATTCTCAATGACGCTGCGCTCGGATTATCTACGGACGGTAAAATACGATTAAAAGAAATTCATACCTGGGTTGGCTATATCTTTGTGTTGAATCTGCTTTGGCGCTTCATTTGGGCGTTTATCGGAAATAGTCATGCAAGATGGAGTGCTATATTACCCGGTGGAAAAGGATTTTCGCAGGCAGTGCGTAACTACGTTATTGCCTTTATCTCTGGCAAGCCAGAATACTATCTGGGCCACAATCCATTAGGACGTATCAGTGTTTTTCTGCTTTTTATTCTACTTGCTATCCAGGCGCTGACTGGATTAGTTCTTGCCGGAACGGATATATTTTATCCGCCCTTCGGGCATTGGATTGCGCAGTGGATTGCAGCACCAGATGTGTTGCCAGAAACATTACTGCCTTACTCGTCGCACATGTATGATGCTCAGGCCTACGACAGCATGCGCGCTTTCCGTAAGCCATTCATCACTACTCATGAATACAATTTCTTCGTGCTGAGTATTGTTATTGTTTTGCATATTGCCGCGGTAATTATTACTGAAATACGAGAGGGCGGCGGAATAATCTCTGCAATGTTCAATGGAAGAAAAATCTTTAACAAAGAGCCAATAGATGCTGTCAAAAATGATAATGACTGAATCTGATGGTTTTATCCATAAACAATAGGTTTTTGTCAGCTGCGTGCCGTATTTAGATTTTGGCTATAGGCTCCGGTTTATTCATTTTTCATTGCTTCAACGGTATATTTGAACGCTCATAAATACCGCCCATATTAGCTGCATAATCAAGCAAATATCAGATTTCGGAGGCGCGCGAGCCTCCGTCAGCTTAGTTATATACGTTTGCTAGCATCTTTGATGATTTCTTTAGAATCACCTGCAGGTTTTTGTATATCGCTTTCAAGCACTTTCTCAACGCCTTTGACCTGTTGTTTTTTGCTGCCGATTAGCTCACCCGTTTTTTGTTGAACTTTACCAGCGATTTTTTGATGGTTCCTTTGACATGATCTTTGTTCATAGCTGTAATCCTTGATTAAGTTTTGCCGCCAAGATAAGTCTCACGCTCTGCCTCCTCAGGTCTGTGCGATTGCGTACAAAACAGTTAATTCCCATTTAGAGGGCCTTTTCTCCTCTAATTAGTGGCCTATACATAGCCTATGCGCGCTAGCGTACGGAAAGCGTTGTAAAAAACAGGCGGTCTCTTTCTTTGAATTCACCTCGCGATTATTGACGAATAAATTATTTACATTTTTTCGTTGGTGATTTGTGATCTTTGCAGCTAGGAGCTTTGAAATGACTATTGAATTGCCAGCACTGTCTTACGCGAAAGATGCGCTGGGACCCCATATATCTGCTGAAACAATCGAGTATCACTACGGCAAGCACCACCAGGCCTATGTCGACAAATTAAATAAGCTGACGTCTTCAAGCGAATTCGAAGGCAGCCATTGGAAGAGATCATCAAACTTTTTTCAGGAACGATATTTAATAACGCATCGCAGGTATGGAATCATAACTTTTACTGGTTGTGTTTGAGTTCTGAAGGCGGTGGGGCCCCCACGGGCGCGCTAGATGAAGCAATCATCAGCCAATTTGATTCACTGGAATCATTTCAAAAAGCGTTTAGCGACGGTGCCGTCGCTAACATTGCTTCGGGTTGGACCTGGCTGGTAAAAAACATCGCCGATGGCGATCAGCCAAGTACCACCGGTCAGCATTGGCAAACCGAAAAATATGAAGAACAGACCAAGCACGCACACCGCCCAGCCCTTAAAGTCCGAGGGTTTGTTTTACAGATTACGCATCGCAGGAATCCTGCTGGCTAATGTAGGGTGATGCTTGATTGTTAATGCCGTAATCGACGATAGATTTCATAGTAGTTTTTCTTTTGAGGCCACCAGAGTGGGGTAGCTGGTGTGGCCTTTTGCGCCAGACACGTAAAAGGTATCTATGTCCGGGGCGTTTAGCGGGGTGTCCTCGCGTATTCGCGCAACGAGGTCTGGATATGGTCGGTGCTCTATCGCCCACAGAACAGTTTTACGCTTTAGCTGCGTAAGTTGAAAACCGACTTTCTGCATTTCACGTGAATCGAACTGTTTGCGACGGAACCAGTCAGCGTCCTGTCGAAAGCTATCGCAGCCAGCGCGGCTTAATCCAGAGTCTATTCCATGGATATGGAAGTGATGGAGGTAGTCATCATCCCAACCCATGGCGATCTGGATGATATAATACAGGTCGGCTATAGACGTGTTCCCATCGATCTGTAGCCTGCGCCAAATCATCGGGCTGATACCGCAAAGAGCAATCTTGATCGAGTAGGTGTTTACTGAAATGGTGGCTCACGTCAATAAAACCCCAGCGTCCACCAGTCCTGGTGGTCCGAAAAGCCAAATTTACATTGCCCCACAGATTTCGGTACTCTCCTTTTAAGTGGGTGGCTTATCTCCTTCGTCCAGATAGCGCAGCAATTCTCTGGCTACTCTCTGGTCAGGCACGATCACGTTTTCCAGGCCGAGCTGTTCGCAGATACTCAGTAGGTCAGTATCTTCCAGGCGCAAAACCACATGACCGAAATCCAACGATTTAGCCACCACTGCTGCCAGTATGTTGGCTGTGTCGTCGTCGGAAAGGCAGAGCAGGAGATCAGTATGACCCGGATCCACTTCCTTTAGTACACTGGGCTTGGCGCCATCACCGCAGTAAAAACTGCAGTCAAACTTTCCATCCAGCTCCTCGATAATCTCCTTGTCTTTATCTACGACCACGACCTCGTGGCCGGCTTCGAGCATCTTGGCCACAGTCGCCATGCCCAACCCGCTTGCTCCAATCAATACAACTCTCATTTGTAGCTCACCCCGCTTTTCGCCTTTTACCTATCCAGCTGTGGGGTGAAAGCAGAATCAGAATCGCAAGAATCTCCACTCGACCCAGCAGCATGTTACAACATAGTACGAATTTAAGAACGGCTGGCAGACTTTCGTTGGTAATACCGGTCGACAATCCAGCCGTGGCAAGCGCTGAAGTGACCTCAAACAGGGATTCGGCAGGCGGGTAGCCATACACCAGGAAGGCCATCCAGGACGTTAATAGTGCAATAAGAAACCAGGTAAGCAGGGCCAGAACATCCCCCATCTCCTCAGCATCAATGCGTGCGCCACTTGAGTCTCTTGCGAGGAGCACATTCTCAGACAATGCTGATCGCGTCAGGGCGAGCCTTGCCATTCTAAGCATCATGATAAATCGGCTGAGCTTGAGACCGCCCGATGTGGAACCGATACCACCGCCAATAGCCATACACAGGCACAACATCAAAAGCAGCCAGCCGGGTAATCCCGCCACGGCTATGGGACTGAAGCCCGCCGTAGTTTGAGACGACACCACCAGGGTCAGAATGTCGGCAAACCGTAGGTCGAGGGAGGTAAGGTTCGACAGTAACCACACTGCACTGCTAACGAGCAGGATCACTCCCAGCAGCGCGTACAACTGATTGTCTCCGGCAAATCGTCCTCGGGAGACCAGCAGCGAACGATAGTAGACGTGAAAGGATATTGCCCCGGCAACGCAGAGAATATTAACAATAGTCAACTGGGATGCTGTCACTGAACCCAGGCTGTCGGCGTAGTTGGCAAAGCCCCCGGTTGAAACTGCTGTCATACTATGGACTATAGAGTCGAGCAGGCTTGCGCCGGCCAGGTAAAGCGCTACGATGCCCAAAGTGGTTAGCAACAGATAGATAATAACGACACGTTTGGCGTGCGCGCGGGTTCCACCGACGAGTTCATCTTTCTCCCTGTCACTGAAACCCAATTGACTGGAGGCATGTCCCGGTCTCAGAAACATGGCCAATGCGAGCACTACCACCCCGACTCCACCCAACCATTGCATCCAGCCACGGCCGAAGAGCAACGCGGTTGGCATGTCGACCACGGAGAGGGTAGAAAGTCCGGTGGTGGTTACTCCCGACACTGCCTCGAACCAGGCATCGAGAAAGCTTACGCCATATGTCATCACGGGAATTGAAAAGAGCAGGGAGGCGCTAATAAAGAGCATTGCCACCATCGCAAGCGCCTCGTTTCTCTGTATATCTTCAGCAGCCGGCATAAAACGCCCTATTAACCAGCATACGGTTAACAGACCAATTACCAGTAAGTAGGCATTGGTCGAAACGCTGTTGGTGAAAGCGGCAACCAGGAAGGGAACGAGGGTGAGTAAAGCGAGAATGCCGTACATATCGAACAGCAGCCGTAATAGTATGCCGGGCCGCACAGTGAACATCATCGCACTATATTTGTTCATGGCATATATTTACTATTTGGATATTACAAGTAGTCCGTGCCTAGCGGGGCATGAAGCTAGTCAAACTTGTAATCTCAGCGTAAACGCGATCAGTGAGTGAGGTCGCGCAATCGCACAGGTGTTGGCTTACCACGGAGGTCAGAAATACGTTTCGGTTACAGATTACTTGTCCTTGTTAACGCTCATGTCTTACTCCTGATAGTGTGTACCGAAAAATAGCCGGCCTTTTACTACCGAAAGGACCAATCCTGAACCGACGAGGAAACTTAACTGCCTCTCCATCAATGTGCGCATCCATCATGACAAGAAATTCAGTATCGTCCCTATTGCCGGATATATCTGTGTGCTAACGCACATATGCGGACGCGAGTGGCAACAGCCTGCCAAGCAACAATAAATTGTTATACGTACAGCAGCGCACAGAAGTAACCCAACGTAGAACACATACTGCGACAGCTAGAAAGGGCCACCAGCTATCAACTCTGTTAATGCGAGCTCTTCTAAAGAGGTCGATACATTGTCAGTCGCAAAAATATCACCGGTACAACCTCACAACTTAGGACGGTACAGTGCGATAGCGTACAGACAAAGCGATCGGGTTTTCGGATGCTGTCATTTGAGCGAAAACACTACGATGGTCCGGCGAAACAATCACTGTTGATGGGAAGCAAGAGATACATTTCGCTTTGGACCGTTCTTATTGGGCATTGATCTTTGTCCATCTCCTCAATTATAAGGAACGACTATAATGAGTACTGTCGCCATTCGAGGTTCATCACTAACCTTCAAAGATAATCCTTTTGCGAATCCAGTCGAGGAGTGTATCTCTTATGAAGAAGACGCAATCATATTGTTAGAAGATGGCCTCATCTCAAAAATTGGCCCGGCATCCGATGTGTTAAAGGAACTCCCCAAAGACATAAACATCAAGCACTACACTGATTCGCTAATCCTGCCCGGCTTCATTGATTGTCATGTGCATTACCCACAGACTGAAATTATTGGAGCTTACGGGAAGCAGTTAATCGATTGGCTCAATAAATATACCTTTGTTGCAGAACAGCATTTTCGAGATAAATCCCACGCTAGTGAAGTTGCTAAAGTGTTTCTGCGTGAATGTTTGCGCACTGGAACAACTACCGCCACAAGTTTCTGCACGGTTCACCCTGCCTCAGTAGATGCCTTCTTTGAAGAATCTGAAAAACTGAATATGCGCAACATTGCCGGTAAGGTTTTGATGGACCGAAATGCGCCTGACGCGCTTACCGATACCGCTCAAAGTGGTTATGACCAGACCAAAACGTTAATCGCCCGTTGGCATGAGAAAGGTCGTCAGCTCTATTGTGTCAGCCCACGCTTCGCGCCGACGAGTAGTCCTGAACAAATGGAGATGACAGGCGCGGTTTGGAAAGAGCATCCGGGGACTTATTTGCAAAGTCATGTGTCGGAAAATAAGGCAGAAATAGAATGGGTAAAAGAGTTATATCCCGAGCGCAAAGGCTATGTGGATGTCTACAACCATTATGGTCAACTTGGACCCCGCTCTATTCTTGGCCACGGTGTGCATCTTACAGAAGAAGAATTTCAAGTATTACATGACACCGGCACGGCTATTTCACACTGCCCTACCTCCAACTTGTTTCTCGGTAGTGGATTGTTCGACCTAGAGAAAGCAATGGATCCACGGCGCCCTATTCGAGTGGGTTTAGGGACAGACTTGGGCGCAGGAACTAATTTCTCGCAGTTAGCTACGATGAATGAAGCCTACAAAGTGGCTCAACTGAATGGATATTCTTTAAGCGCGCCACATGCATACTATTTAGCCACTAGAGGAGCCGCCAATGCGCTCTATTTGGACGACAAAATTGGCAGTCTTGAAGTAGGAAAAGAAGCAGACATCGCCATACTGGATTTGAAGGCGACACCGATAGTCGAATACCGAATGAAATACGCCAAGAACCTTGAAGAAATGTTATTTGTGTTAATGACGCTGGGTGATGATCGTACGGTAAAAGCAACCTATGTTGCTGGTGAGCTTCTCTACTCCCGCGACCCTCTTATTCAAAACGAAAAATTTGCTACAAGCCCAAACATCACTTAAATAGGAGGCAGTCATGTCTACCGACGTTGTTTCAAACAAACTGCATACAAGCCAAGGCATTAATTACCAGGCATGGCTAAATTGGGCGCTGGGTGCGGCCTTCGTGGTGTTCGTATTTACCTTTCAAACCGGTTATGCGGTCACCAATCTTGATATGACCAATCAACTGGCCCTTACCGTCACGCAAGTAGGGATTATTGGTTCAATTTATACATGGGCATTTGCGATAGCCCAGTTTGCTAGTGGGTCCATTTTAGATAAATTGGGGATGCGATGGGTAATACCAATCGCCTGTGCCATCGTTACTTTGGGTGGCTTTACCTTTGCCAATGCTAGTGGTGTGGGCATGTTAATAGCCGGTCAGATACTGATGGCGATAGGTGGCTCATTTGGTTTCGTTGGCGCCGGATTTATTGGTGGTAAATGGTTTGGCCCAGCTAAATACGGTTTAATGTTTGCTTGGGTGCAATTTGTTGCATCTTTAGCTGCGGTAATCGGTCAGAACACATTAGGTGAGCTTGCGAAAGAATACTCATGGGATCAACTGCTGAACGGTTTAGCCTTCTGTGGGCTAATTGTCACGCTACTGCTTTTTGTTTTAATGCGCTCTCCTCCCAAAAACGCTGAAACAGAGCAATGGCAAGGTTTTTTTCCATTTGTTAAAGATCTAGTAGAGAAGATCAATGAGGTGTGTGCGATTTCAGATAGTTGGATAAATGCGCTCATTGGTGGTGCTACTTTTGGCTCAATGCTCGCCCTAGGTGTTGTTTGGGGCCCTCGATTTCTTGCTGCTGGAGGCATGGAGCAAAGTGACGCTTTCGGCGTTAGTGCTATGATGTGGTTTGGGCTCGCCTTTGGTGCTCCAATTTTTGCTTGGGTCTCCGATAAACTAAAAAAACGACGTCTTCCAATGGCAGTAGGTTGTTTTCTTCAATTGTTGGCCATTGTCTATATCATCAGTAATCCAAGTATGAGCGTGCAAGGCGCATCTATTGCATTTTTCATCTGGGGATTTATGTCTGCCGGCTCAATGTTGAATTTTCCAATCGGCGCTGAACTCGTAAAACCCAGTTTAATTGGCAGCTCAGCGGCTTTAGTCAATGCGGTGCAATTTATTATCGGCGGGATCATTATGGCCATCCCCGGACAGATCTTAGCCGGAACTGGCCCCGTCGCGAGGCTTGCAAATATCAACCCTGAACCACTTATCTCAGATCCGACTATCTCTGATTACCAATGGGCGATATCAGTGATCCCTCTTGCGCTTTGCTGTGCATTGATACTCTTCTTTTTTCTGAAGGAAACCTATCAAGAACACGACGCCTGATGCAATGCATGTCTTCACTTAGCTTTCGTTTAGAGAGTACACCATGCGTCTGACTAGTACTTTGACAATATTGTTATGCATATCCTCTTCTTGCACTTTTGCGGAAGAGCTTGGCACCGATTCTTCCTTTTTTGATTTCACTACAACAGAGCTTCATTACCAGTACGGAAGCAATTTTCAGCGCGCGTTCTCGTCAGAACCAGCGCAGCAGGCCTCTGTCTATACGGTTCAACATGTAAACGCTTGGAAATATGGAGATAACTTCTTTTTCGTTGATTTTATAGACGCTAGGGACACAGGCTCCGATGTGTATAGTGAATTCTACTCAAATTTTAGTTTGGGAAAGATGCTAGATCGCGAGATTACAGCAGGTCCGATTAAGGATATAGGGCTAATCGCTGGGCTGAACTATTCCAAGGATGCCAAGGTGTATAAATACCTGCCGGGAGTGAGATTGTCGTGGGATATCCCTAAATTCACATTTTTTAATACAGATTTTACTGCTTACATTGATGACAGCCGAGGAGTTGCCCACGGCGGCGCGCCTGCTGAAACTAACAGCTATATGGTTGACGTGAGTTGGGCGATTCCTTTCAGTATTGGACGGCATGATTTTGGTGTTGAAGGGCATGTTGAATATATTGGTAAGCGACGCAATGAGTTTGGTAATAGGGTGAATTCGCATATCTTAGCGCAGCCACAAATTCGTTACGATATAGGGAAAACACTCTTTGACAGCGCAGGAATCTTATTCGTTGGTGTGGAGTATCAACTATGGATAAATAAATTGGGGGGCGACAAAGACGATAATGTTGTTCAGGCACTCGTAGTGATGCGCTTCTAGGAATGCACTAAATGTCGAATGTAGAAGTAGATTCCCTCGGCGGAGCAAACGCATGGCTTTCATGGGCGCTAGGAGTATCTTTTGTTGTAATGGTTTTCGCGCTGCAAACAGGCTATGCGGTAACCAATGTCTACGTTGCTGACTCTCTCAGTTTATCGTTGGCTCAAGTAGGTATTGTGGGCTCTGTGTACACGTGGGTTTTTGCAGTTTCTCAGTTTGCGAGTGGTTCCGTACTTGACAGTTTTGGTGTGCGCGCCTTGCCAGTAGCGTGTCTAATTGTTGCTTGCGGTGCATTCGGCTTTGCGAATGCACCCAATATTCAAATTCTATTAGCGTCCCAAGTATTGATTGCCGTAGGTGCATCCTTCGGGTTTATCGGAGCGGGTTTTGTAGGAGGAAAATGGTTTAAACCTCTAAAGTATGGATTCATGTTCTCTCTTGTACAATTTGTTGCTTCTGGTTCTGCGGTTATCGCGCAGCAGGCTTTAAACTATCTAATCCTGGATATAAGTTGGGGTGCTCTTATCAACGCCCTTGCTGTGATCACGTTGCTTTTGTCTTTTATTCTATTTCTGTTTCTGCGGGATCCAAAGAAAGCGGAAAAGGCTAGTGCAGAGAAAAATACATGGCCTGGCATCAAAGAATTCTTTGAGAAAATTATTCATAACGTGAATGAAGTGGCTGCGGTTAAGGATAGTTGGATTAACTGCCTAATTGGCGCCGCGACGTTTGGTACGATGTTGGCCCTAGGAGTGGTTTGGGGGCCTCGCCTGCTAATGAGTATGGGGTTATCACAAAGCGAGGCAAATGTCGCGACCAGCATGAGTTGGTTGGGCCTAGCGTTTGGGTCTCCCTTATTTGCATATCTGTCAGATCGTCTAGAAAGCCGCAAAAAGCCAATGTTTGTTGCGTGTCTTTTCCAGTTGCTGATAATAGTCATTCTACTTTCGGCCGAAAGTTTCGGATTTTTGCCGAGTATGTTTCTATTTTTCTTATGGGGACTAGCCGCTGGGGGTTCGATGATTCCTTTCTCGATTGCTGCTGATTTAGTAAAACCCACTTTAATCGGTACATCCGCTGCCTTAGTCAATGCAACGCAATTTGTTGTCGCAGGTGTGCTGATGGCTGTACCGGGGAAAGTGCTTTCTGAGGGTGGACTTGTTGCGCGAATGGCAAGTGATGTCATCAGTAGTACTACAGCTACATTTGAAGACTTTCGGCTCGCTTTAATAGTTTATCCCCTTGCTCTTATATTGGCTTTGGCGCTTTTTGTGTTTCTAACAGAGACTTATCCGAAAGAGGAGGTTGGCTAGATCTCTCACGATCTAATAATAGTGTGGGAACTGCACGCTGAGATAGTCGGTGTAGCCTTTAGCACCAGACACGTAAAAGGTTCCATGTCAGCGGTGTCCTCGTGCACTCACGCAACGAGGTCCCGGTTGACCGGGAACTGTCCGGGGATTGTCGGTTTCTCCTATGCGCTGTAACTTGCTTCTGATTATCGGCTTATTAAAAAGCCAGGTGGCGTTACCCGGTAAGTGTTGGATAACTGAACCTCCTTCAACCGGCGACCTTGGTTTCGAGTTTCTCGATAAATAAGGGATCTTGATCCTACAACCTCATGGCCAGTTAAACGCAGCGTATTTCCAGCGTATTATTGGTGAAATTGATCCGTACATCGAGAATGTAGGTGACCTGAAGGGCGTGATCATTGAAGCGGAGAGTTTTCCCGGTTGGGATGACTTGAGCGCGTTTGTGGCACATTTTCGTTTCGTCAAAAACCATCGTAATAACGTCAAACGGCTGGCTGTTGTGTCCAATGATCATGTGATGGCTGCGTTGCCATTGCTGGTAAAGCGCTTTTTGATTGAAGAATCCCGCCACTTCTCCTTAGCAAAGAAAACTGAAGCGCTGGCCTGGGTGAGTCAACTCCAGGGTTTTATTTAGAGTGTTTCAATAATTAATCAGCTGGCATTTGGTGAGTCTGTTCGACAGCGAACGGTGGTGGTGTCGGGAAACGGATAAAATGTGACTCACGTGAATAGGTTCGATTCTACGGAAATAAAAATCCGCAGTTACGATTCGATTCATTTCATTTAAGGAAAACAGATCATGTTATACACAATTGCAGTAATACTACTCGTTCTCTGGGTTCTGGGTTTGGCAACTTCGTTCACCGCAGGAGGTTTTATCCACCTCCTGATTGTGATTGCAGTCATCATGGTGGGTTACCAACTCATAACTGGCCGAAGGGGCAGCTGAAGTGAGTAGCTGAGACTTTACATCCAGGTTTCTCCAGTATTCTCGATTTTTTATTGAATACCGGAGCCCGCGATTCCAGCATTTATTGAGGAAGCAGGAATGTCGAATTAAGGCTATCACGAACCAATAGCTGAACTTACAGATAAAACCAGAGACTTGCACAGAGCCATTACATCGTTGATGGAAGAACTCGAAGCAGTAGACTGGTATAACCAGCGAGTTGATGCTTACAAGAATGATGATTTGCGAACGATACTCGAACATAATCGCGACGAAGAAAAAGAACATGCGGCAATGCTACTAGAATGGATCTGGCGGCAAGATACGGGTTTCGATAAACAATTAAGTAATTACCTATTCAATGATAGGCCAATTGCGGATTAATAAAGTGCCTGGTAAGTCAATGACGGATGACGCAAAGAATGTACTACAACGTGGCCTTGAAAATATTGGGTATCCCTTTTCAAGTTTCATCCGTGCGCAGACAACTATCAGCTGGCTTCTGTTACTAGCTACAGTTCTGGCTCTGTGGTGGGCTAACTCAGATTATTCTTCTACCTACCAGAATCTTAAAGATACATCGATTGGATTTCATCTGGGTGATTTTAAACTGCATGCTTCACTCAAACACGTCATCAATGATGGTTTAATGGTCATATTTTTCTTCCTCCTTGGACTTGAAATCAAACGAGAAGTGCTTGCCGGGGATATCACCCGTCCAGAGAATCGACGCATGCTGATTCTCTGCGCCCTTGGTGGAATGGTTTGTCCGGCAGCGATCTATCTGGCCTTTAACTGGTCTGTTGATTCTGATATAGGCTGGGGCATCCCTATAGCGACGGATACCGCGTTTGCGCTGGGTGTGCTCACCATCGTGAGGAAACATATTCCCGGCAGCCTGCTGGCCTTTCTCGTCGGCCTTGCTATCGTAGACGACGTTGGGGCTATATTGGTCATTGCACTATTCTACGCTAAGGATGTATCCATAGGATTTTTATCGAGCGCCTTTGCACTCGTTGCATTGTTGGCATTAGGCAATTACGCAGGCATACGCCAACGCTACTTCTATATTTTTGTGGGGATTGCAGCCTGGTGGATGATGCTCAAATCTGGCGTTCACCCGACACTTGCCGGTGTTGCAATTGCCTTTACTGTACCAGCGCGTCCGAAGCTAACATCGGAAAAGCTGTTAGTGAGAGCGAAGTCAACCATTAGCTCCATGCAGAAAAAGGCAAAACCGGTTGATGTGCTCGGCAGTCGTATCGATCATAAAGATATGTTAGAGGTGCGTGATATTGCAGAACACGCTGGCACGCCACTGCGTCGCTGGGAAGATGCGCTGGAGTTACCCGTGGCATTAATTATCCTACCCTTGTTTGTGCTGACCAACGCCGGTATCCCCTTCAGCTTTGCCTCCTTTGTCGAAAGTCTTCAACACCCAATCGGACTAGGAATTATCTCTGGACTTGTTCTCGGAAAATTTATCGGCATTTCCGGAGCGTGCTGGCTGGGTCTGCGCTACAAAATTGGCTGTTTACCCGAAGGCGTAAATTTCCATCATGTTATTGGCGTCTCACTGATAGCTGGCATAGGTTTTACTATGTCCACGTTTATCGCGACCTTAGGCTTTGACGCCCAACCAATACATCTACTCAATGCAAAGTCATCAATTCTGGTGGCTTCATTAATATCTGCAACCCTTGGGGTGCTATACCTTCGGTTTATTGCCGCAAAGAAGGCAGGCAAGTGATGCGCTTCGGCGCCTAAAGGGCGATGCGAGCTAGTTCAATCCTTATGGTTAAGCAGGGCTATGTGTAATCAGCATCAATTGCCGAATTTGGATAAAAATAAAGAGGGCGGATATATGAATAAAAACCAGGATAGGACACAGCATTATCATAAAGACAGCCTGACATTGGCCGGTGCCGTCGCACTTGGCACTGGCGTAATGATTGGGGCAGGTATATTTGCCTTGACTGGCCAGATGGCTCAGATGACGGGGAGTCTTTTCCCGCTGGCTTTTCTTTCGGCTGCGGTGATTGTTACATTTAGCGCCTACTCTTACGTCAAAATGTCGAATGCCTATCCTTCGGCCGGCGGGATTGCTATGTACCTAAAAAAGGCTTATGGCAGCACCGTGACAACAGCCTTTCATTCCCTCTTGATGTATTTTTCCATGGTGATTGCCGAGAGTTTTCTGGCGCGTACCTTTGGTGCTTATACATTACAGCTGTTTGGCATCGACGATTCCAGCTTACTGGTGCCGACACTGGGGGTAGGATTGTTGCTGTTGGCTTTTCTGATCAACCTGTCCGCCAACCGTATGATTGAGGGTGTAGCGTCGGTGCTCGGATTCATCAAGATTGGTGGCATCGTTTTGTTTGGTGTTGTCGGCATAATGGTGGCTGACACGGTGGAAGTGAATTTCTCAACAGCGGCTCCTGACGCCTCAATAACGGGCTTTCTCGGCGCAACGGCGCTCGGTATTCTAGCCTTTAAGGGTTTTACCACGATTACTAACAGTGGCTCGGAGTTGAAAGACCCGCACCGAAATGTGGGCAAAGCCATCATGATTTCCATCGCTCTTTGTGTTGTTATTTATACGTTGGTGGGTTTTTCCGTTGCAAGCAACCTGTCACTTGAAGAAATCATCAAAACAAGAAATTACTCGCTGGCCGCAGCCGCAAGGCCTGCACTGGGCGAATACGCAGTCTGGTTTACGGTTGTTCTGGCCATGTTAGCAACAGCAGGCGGCATCATAGCCAGCATATTTGCAGTTTCCCGGATGCTGGCAATGCTGACTGAGATGAAACTCGTTCCCCATAGCCATTTTGGCATGCCCGGTAGCATCCAGAAGCACACTCTTGTCTATACAGTCGTTTTAGGTTTGTTGTTGACTATGTTTTTTGACCTGACGCGCATTGCGGCCTTGGGCATCATCTTTTATCTGGTTATGGATATAGCGGTACATTGGGGGATATTGCGTTATCTCCGGCATGAAATAGGTGCTCGACTCGTTTTTCTGATCGCCGCCATTATCCTTGACTTGATCGTTCTGGCTGGCTTCGTCTGGATCAAGATATTTAGCGATCCACTGGTGGTTGGTGTCGCTGGTGTCGTAATGCTGGCTATCCTGATTGTGGAAGTCCTGTTTTTGCGATATAACCCTATCGTGCCTCAAGGCAACGACCAAGGATGAGGATAAGAAAATTCTATGTTTTACCGCTAGCTGCCCCAGATGTTATTCGTTCCAGGATTAGGCGAAGATGAGAGCATGTAACACGGTGCTAGCCGAAGAATTTTATGCTTCTCTATTGCAGATCTTCTTGGAAAATTTGAATAAATAACTTGGTTGCGAGTGATTCGGTTGAGCTTTTTGTGCCCAAATCGCCAGATTGTCACGGTCTTCACATCTCTTATAAAGGTCTACCTCAAAACGTAATTAGTCGAGGTGATCAGGTAATAACCCCAATAAATAAAGGTGATGGATTCAACTGGTCACCGCAACACCCTCTCTAGTTTATACGCCGGCGTTTTGAAGTCCAGTGTTTTCCGTGGTCGAGAATTTAGCTGCTCAGCAACGCTATCCAGCTCACTTTGTGAGTAACCAGATAAGCAGCTTCCTTTCGGAAAATATTGTCTCAGTAGCCCATTTGTATTTTCGTTAGTGCCAAGTACGGGGTATGGATGCGTCTCTTATGGCCCGCATGAAGGAACTAGAATCCGAGAATGCCCGTCTGAAGAAGATGTATGCAGATGTCCAGTTGCAGAATGATGTTATCAAGGAAGCAATGGCAAAAAAGTGGTAAAGCCGTCTCTGCGTAATGTGAAAGGCTTTAAGTGGAACCACAAGCGTGTCTATAGGATCTATCGTGAGCTAGAGCTTAACCTACGGATCAAACCAAAAAAAGGCCTGTACAGGGATAAGCCGGAGCCTTTGTCCGTGCCACAAAACATCAATGATGTATGGTCGATGGATTTTATGCATGATCAACTCTCGGATGGCCGTAGTATTCGGCTATTTAATGTTATTGATGATTATAACAGGCAAGGACTGGGTATTGATGTTGATTTCTCCCTGCCTGCGGCTCGTGTTGTTCGGGCTCTTGACCAGATTATTGAATGGCGGGGGCATCCATCGATTATTTGTTGTGAAAATGGCCCTGAGTATATCAGCCATTTGCTCGTCAGGTGGGCGGAGGACCGGGGTATCAGCTTACAGTTCATTCAGCCAGGGAACCCGCAACAGAATGCCTATGTAGAGAGGTATAATAGGACCGTCAGATATGACTGGCTCAACCAATATATCTTTAAAACAATAGAGGAGGTGCAAGAAGCCGCCATAAAATGGCTCTGGACATATAACAACGAACGGCCCAATATGGCCATTGGCGGATTAACGCCTATACAGAAATTAAACCAACGATCGGGTATGTTACCCATGGTCGCTTAAGCTGTTCTACTTTCGAAATCCCCTAAAAACGGGGGTATTACCATTGATGGCCCGTTCCCTAACGCAAGCAGCCTATTGAAGCTATTATTTATGGCTATATAGAAAATGGAGAAAAAGAAATGAATAACACAAACAAGTGTCCTGTTATGCACGGTGGAAATACTGTTATTGGTCAATCAAACATGGATTGGTGGCCGAACGCCCTGAACCTAGATATTTTGCATCAGCACGATACCAAGACCAATCCAATGGGAAAAGACTTTAATTATCGTGAAGAAGTCAAAAAACTCGACTTCAAGACCCTTAAAAAAGATCTGGCTGATCTCATGACTGACAGTCAGGAATGGTGGCCTGCGGACTGGGGGCATTATGGTGGTCTAATGATCCGAATGGCATGGCACGCAACAGGTTCATATCGTCTTGCTGATGGTCGTGGTGGCGGCGGTACAGGCAACCAGCGTTTCGCACCATTGAACTCATGGCCCGACAACACAAATCTTGATAAAGCACGCCGTCTGCTATGGCCGATCAAGAAAAAATACGGCAATAAAATCAGCTGGGCTGATCTAATCGTCCTTGCTGGGAACGTTGCCTATGAGTCTATGGGACTGAAAACTTTCGGGTTTGGGTTTGGGCGTGAAGACATCTGGCATCCAGAAAAAGACACGTATTGGGGCTCTGAAAAAGAATGGCTTGGAAAGAGCCGTTATGATGAAAAAGGTAGCGACAAATTGGAAAACCCGCTAGCAGCGGTTCAAATGGGACTGATCTATGTTAACCCCGAGGGCGTTGATGGAAAACCGGACCCGCTCAAGACCGCCAATGACGTACGCGAGACCTTTGCGCGTATGGCGATGGACGATGAAGAAACAGTTGCCCTTACCGCAGGAGGTCATACCGTAGGAAAATGTCATGGCAATGGTGATGCTGCTTTACTGGGTCCAGATCCGGAGGCCGCCAATGTTGAAGAGCAAGGTCTTGGTTGGATCAACCATACTAAACGGGGCATTGGCCGTGATACGGTCACCAGTGGACTTGAGGGCGCATGGACCACACATCCGACGAAGTGGGACAACGGCTACTTTTATCTCCTTCTAAACTACGAGTGGGAGCAAAAGAAGAGCCCTGCTGGAGCTTGCCAATGGGAACCAATTGATATCAAGGAGGAAGATAAGCCTGTCGATGTTGAGAATCCCTCCGTCCGCTACAACCCAATCATGACCGATGCCGATATGGCCATGAAAATGGATCCAGAATACCGGACAATATGCGAAAAGTTTTATAATGACCCCAGTTACTTCTCAGAAACCTTTGCCCGCGCATGGTTCAAACTGACGCACCGTGATATGGGGCCAAGAGCACGTTATATTGGCCCAGAAGTTCCCAAAGAAGATCTGATTTGGCAAGATCCAATTCCAGCGGGCAATGCTAATTACCATGTTGATACTGTTAAAGCAGAAATCACGAACAGTGGTCTGAGCATACAGGAAATGGTCACAACGGCTTGGGACAGTGCGAGGACCTTCCGTGGCTCGGATATGCGGGGCGGTGCTAATGGTGCGCGCATCCGCCTTGCTCCCCAAAAAAACTGGGAAGGCAACGAGCCTAAACGTCTTTCCAAGGTGCTTGATGTGCTCGAGCTCATTGCCGCCGATACAGGCGCAAGCATAGCGGATGTTATTGTTCTGGCCGGAAATATCGGTATTGAAAAAGCCGCCAAAAAAGCAGGTTTTGATATTAGCATTCCCTTTGCTTCTGGTCGAGGTGATGTAGGCGATGAAATGACGGATGCAGAGTCTTTTGCACCGTTGGAGGCTCTTGCCGATGGTTACCGCAACTGGCTCAAAAAAGATTACGTTGTCAGCGCAGAAGAGCTTTTGCTTGACCGTACACAACTGATGGGTCTGACCGCAAATGAAATGACTGTACTTGTCGGTGGTATGCGTGTTTTGGGCACAAATCATGGCGGTACCAAGCACGGTGTATTCACGGATCGCGAAGGTACTCTGACGAATGACTTTTTTGTAAACTTGACAGATATGGCTTACACTTGGAAACCGACAGGCAATAATCTGTATGAGATCGTTGATCGTAAGACAGGTGATGTTAAATGGACCGCAACGCGTGTGGATCTGGTATTTGGTTCCAATTCCATCCTGCGTTCTTATGCTGAAGTCTATGCACAAAATGATAACAAGGAAAAATTCGTAAAAGACTTTGTTGCAGCATGGACGAAAGTGATGAATGCAGATCGGTTTGATTTGAAAGCTTAGCAAAAACTTCAAAGGTGCCGGAAGATATTTTTTACCCGGCACCTTCATTTATTCACATTTGCTGAGATGGCCATTGGCGGATTAACGCCTATACAGAAATTAAACCAATGGTCGGGTATATTACCCATGGTCGCTTAAACTGTTCTATTTACTAAACCCTCTAAAAATGGGGTATTACCCTTTCACTTTCTCAACGTGAAGAAACTTTAATGGAGGTTGGGATCAGGCAGCATTGGTCACGAAATTTTTAAAATCCACCTAAACCGTCTTAATCGCCACCTTTCCTTCCAACGTGCGTTGGACAGGACATTTGGCGGCGACATCAATGAGTTTTTGGCGTTGGTCGTCGCTTAAATCATCACCGTACACCATCACCTGTTTTTCAAAAACGCCGACCTTATTTACTTTTTGGAAGGTGAGTTTGACCTCGACCTTATCCATCGGCCATTTTTGCTTGAGCGCATACCAGCGCACGGTCATGGCGGTGCATTCCCCCAGCGCGGCGAGCAAGAGATCATACGGCGCGGGGCCGATGTCTTTTCCGCCTGCATCCACGGGCTCATCCCCTTTTATATTATGGCCAGATACATCGATGGAAACGGCGTAATCGCTCTCGCCCGTTTCACTTACATGCGCGGTAATTGTTTTTTCTTCTGACATTTTAGATTCCGCCACTTTTTATTTTGCGTCCTGAATGATGGCCTTCATGGTGTCTTCCACGTCCTGCGCGATTTTTTTCAGCGCTGGGGCGCTTGAGAGAGATACAAGCATATCTTTGGGCGAGATCATCCCGATTTTAACCTTGCCGCCCTCATTCTCCCACACGGAAATTCTGCAGGGTAGCGCCATGTTGATATCCATATCCTCAGCCAGAACGGCAGCGGCTTGCCTCGGATTGCAAATCTCGAATATTCGGCATTCGCGGGGCAGATCAATACCCTTGGTCTTGAGGGTTTCTTTCAAATCATAGGTGTGAAGGACGCCAAAGCTGTGGGCTGTAACGGCCTTCTGAAGATCTTGCGCGGCCTGATCAATCGTTTTTCCGGTTTCTACGATATGCTTCATGATGTTTTTCTTTCGGTTGGTGTTTTATGGGTTCTGTCAAAGTAAACTGAAACATCGCAAAAGTGGCTGAAACAAGTCAGGCTTTACGCCACGTGTGACCGCCCCATTAATCCGCTTCT
>JASJGJ010000090.1:0-5115 GCA_033791605.1 Porticoccus sp. | reverse complement strand
GCAAGCTCAACGTTGCCGGAAATACCCTGTGCGAATATTTGATTAAATAAGGGGAGTCTGGATCGCTCCAGTTTCGTTAATTGATCCCAATCACCCTCTGTTGCCTGCTTAAACATTTCACGAGTCAATGTAAGCAATTGCTCATTGAGAGAGAGATCTGTAGCCACATTCATATACCTACCGGGAAACTCCGAGCCGAGATTACTTTACTGCTTGTTTTTATGACTACGATGCTGTCACCTGCTCTTTAATACCATCCCAGCCTGATTTAATTTGCCTTAATATCGAAACAACGTCATCAAGAAGAGCGGCATCATTTTGCGCGTGGGCCTTCAAAAGACAAACGGACATATGCTCGTATAATTCACTAAGCTTTTTCGCCAAGTCGCCCCCCTCTTCCATGTTCAAACTACCGAGCAATCCGTCTCTAATAATGGCAATGGCGATATTTATATTTTCCCCTTTAGCAGAGATATTGCCTTCAATCATAAATTGCTTTGCGGCTAAGGTTGATTCAATAGCCTTAGAAAGTAATTTTGCAATCAACTCATGAGGAGTAGCGCCCAGAACTGCGGCGTCAACCTGTACCGCTTGATAGGCATTAACAGCCAGTTTCATACCTTCCATTCTATACTCCATCATTCAATTGTTTATTATAACTTTGCCGAATAGCGGTATCGATAAACGCCCCACTATCCTCGGCTATGGATTAAGGCTAGCAAGTTGTTGTGACAATGCATTATTTGTTGAATTCAGGCCTGCTATCAATACATCAAGCGCCGTAAAACGCATACGCATTCTTGCCTCTGTTCTTGCTAGCGCACTCTCCATACTCACTTCCCGATCTTCCAGGGTGCTAATCCTGTCTTCAAAGGCATTTGTACGGGTATCAATGCTCCCGTTGAATTTCAACATCTCCGACACAACAGTGTCGAGTCGTGTTGCATACCCATCGGCAGATGAAAATAATTCTGCAACATTATCGCTATCGGCTTGTATAGCATCACTCAACTTTGTCTCATCAAGGGCCAGCCTGCCACCCGTTTGAAAAGAGACACCAATACTTGAGAGGGTTGTGTATGAACCCGTGATGCCTGTAGGCATTTTGTTTAGCTCATCTCGGATGCTAGACAAAATGCTTCGTGTCGAAGAATCACTCGCCAAGGCACCTGCTGTACCTCCACTAGCGCCAGAATCTATTTGTTTTTTAATCTCTGCCTGCAAATCATTATAGGTTGAAACAAATGCCTCAACAGCTGTTTTAGCGCTATCGGTATCCTGCGTGACGGAAACAATCACATCACTCGCTGGATTCTCTGCATTTAAGGTTAGTGTGACGCCCGAAATAACATCCGTGATGGTATTGGAGGATTTGGTGATATCTAGCCCATCCACCTGAAACACAGCATCCTGTGCTGTTACCGTTTCCATCTGGTTTTGCACACCCCCTGGAACCTGATTTAGAAGATCAGACAATGCAACCTCACCCGCCCCGACTGAAATTTGCATACTCTGGTCGGCTCCAGTGTCTGCTGAACTCAGCACCAGTCGATATGGGTTTGTGGCATCTCCATCGTTGACGATGGTTGCCGTTACACCTCCATCAGCCGCGTTGATCGCGTCCCGAATACCTTCTAGGGTATTGTTACTGCTATCAATAACGACATCGAATGAGGGATCAGAATTAGGGGTGAAAACTGCGCCAGCGGTAGTACCCAAATCAATGGTGATCGTAGTGGCCGTGCCAGCACCAATCGCCGCTGTTGCATCGGCTTGCCCAGTCGCCACAAGTTTTTGTGCCTGGGCGAGTGCCGTGATATTACTAATGGTGTAATTACCCGCAACTGCGCCGCTTATTCCTGTCGCCGAGACGATGGATGCATCTGAAGATGTGGCCTTGTTGGCCAAGATTTTGTCGCCAAACGTCAATCCATCCAACGCAGATTGAAATGTAGCAAGGGAACTTTTTATCGTACCAAGTCCGGAAATTTTCGCATCAATACTGGTTTTCTGTGCAATAAGCCGATCAAGAGGGATCCGTTCGACCTGCATCAATTGTGTAACGAGGCTTGCAAGATTGAGATTTGACCCAATCCCTTGAGACGAAACTGTTCCAGAGCCAAAATCAGCAAATGCAGGCATGACTACTTACCTCGTCCAAGCTAAAGCTAAAAAATTAATTATAAAACACATGTCCCAACACTTAGCATATTCCATGCCCATTTGCGTCTATGCCTGTTCCTCAAGCATGGCTCCTTGCTGTGAATCATCCAGGGCACGTGCAATTGCTACCATGGCTTCCGAGGGAAATTGACGAATCAATTCGCCCGTTTCTGCATCTTCAATGCGAACGACACTGATTTCGGTACCTGCAGCAATCGTAAATTTCAAGTCACTGGAGCGCCCTTGCAGCGCCACATTCGCTTGATCAACAAGTTGGTTAAGTTCTTCGGAACTAGAAATGGAAACCTGATTTTCGACCGACGGATCTTCGTCACCTGCACGAACTTGCCCCTTATCAGGCAAAGAGTTGCCTGTCTGCATAGAGGACTGAACGGCTTTTGAGTCACTTGTCGCTTTCGCAACAGAACCGCCTGTTGCCTTCGTAACAGTAGGCACCACCGAACTCATCGTTGTTAAATTAGAGATATCCACATCAACCTCCTACTCAAAAAACCCGGCCAATTTTCACGTTGGCCGGGTTTATTTACTACCGACTACTATTTCTACTATCTCAAAAGGGACAACACGTTTTGAGGAATCTGGTTAGCCTGAGCTACCATCGCCGTACCAGCCTGCATCAGGATCTGGCCACGAGCCAGGTTCGCTGTTTCCATGGCGAAATCGGTATCCATGATCCGACTACGCTCAGCTGCTTTAGCCTCGCGTGCTGATTCATGCCGTTGGATGGTAAATTCAGCAACCGCCATCTTAGCGCCTTCGTCAGCCCGGAAACCTGCGACGTTGCCAAGCGAGACAGTTACCGCAGCTGCGGCTGCAACACCGTTTGATGCTGTCAGAGCGGTCACGGTCGACGCAGAAGTCGTGCCGGTTATTGCGTCGATAACGACTAGCTCGGCCTGCAGTGCAATATATTCCTTATTGACGTTTGCAAACTGTGCACTACCGTTTGTACCCTGTACTTGCACCGCCAGTTCATTCATTCGCTGTAAAATATCCGTCGCCACGCCATAACTAGCATCCGTATTTTGTGCAGCAGAGATTGTGTCACCCTCATTACGCATCTGCACACTGAGTGAGCGAATTTCAGACTGCAAGGTCATGCCGACAGCCAAGCCAGCAGCATCGTCTTTTGCACTATTGACACGAAGACCAGAAGACAAACGTTCGAGAGATGTCGCCAGACCCATAGCATTTCTATTGAGGTTTTTCTGGGCGTTTAGAGACATTAGATTGGTATTAATAATACTAGCAGCCATTGTAGGTGCTCCTTTTTATACCCCTGCTGGCGCAGCTTATTGTGGCCAGGCTAAGGGTGCTTCACATTTAGCGGATATATCTCCTAAATCTGGAAATATTTACCGCTCCCACAATCTATGTCGGCCCTCCCAAAAAAAGCTTTAGAATATTTCAGAGGATAATCTCTCGAACGGCAAAAATAACGGGCAGACCTTCATAAACAAGGAATACGGCCCAATTCGTCCCTGATTTGTAAATAAATTAGGGAGTAACCCAGACAGCACCAATATATATTCTGCATCGGCCATAAACTGGCATACAATTTGCCTAACTTAACAGTCTGAATATCGATATTTTTTTGACGATTGGAGATGAAATATTGAGTGAAAACAGCAGCCCACAACAAACTGAAGTAGGCAGCATTAGTTGCAACGCATCCGGCGAACGTTACCTATTTGCCATCAATCGGAACGTATTTGAGGATACAAATGCCAGCACGGTGTTCCGCTCCTATTATGGTGATTCTCTATTCAAGGAAAACACATTTTACATCATCGCCGGTACAGATAGTGGCTTACTCTATCAATATGTAAAAGCACAGGGCATTCCAAAAGGCAGTCACTACTTGTTCGTGGAATTACCTCAGGTACTTAGGTTGCTCGAAGGTATGGGAGACACCGAAGAGCTGGCCGTCACTACCGTGGAAGATTGGCTAGAACAAGCCGAAAATATGGGCGTACAGAAATTTGCCGTACAAGACCGACTGATCCTAATTCGCTCTCTGGGGCTGGTTCATAACCATTACAAGGATTACCCGCCATTCTGGCAACAGCTCAAAGAGAGCTTTGATGCATATTGCTTTGCCCAAAAGATGGTTCTCAACAACTATTACTTCATCTTGAGCCGAATCATCAATCTAACGGAAAACCAAACCCCCGCAATTTGCCTGAAAAATACTTTCAAAGGAAAAACTGCGGTGTTACTCGCGGGTGGGCCATCGCTAAACACCCTATTACCCTGGGTAAAACAGCATCGCTGCAATCTGCTGGTAATTGCCATTTCCCGTATTGGCCACTCTTTGATAGAAGGAGGTATCCAACCCGACATCTGCGTATCCATCGACCCTAAACCTATCAACCTGTGCATCAGCCGAGACATGCTCAAGTTCCAAAACAGCACATTACTGGTGACCAAAAACCATGTAAGTCCCAATTTATTATCAAGCTGGGGAGGGCATAAAATGTTCATCGGGTCACGCTACCCGTGGACAAGCTCGCTGGAACCGGAAAATTTACCCGAATACGATGGGACTACTGTTACCGATAGCGCGTTTGGCTTAGCGGTGGAGACAGGCGTTAAACAAATCATTTTGGTTGGTGCGGACTTTTGCTTTGACCAAGAGGGCTACACTCATGCCAGCGGATCACACGAACATGCGGCAGGTCCCAGGCCCTCGTGGATACAACAGCAGGTGCAGACCAACAGCGGTATGATGGCCGACACATTGCACGGATATCAAGCATCGGCAATGTCTATCGACCTGCAAGCTCAGAATGCTATCGACTTAGGCTGTCGGACCATCAACCCAGCACCAGGAGCTATGCGCCTGCCACATGTAGAACACCTTTCACTCGATGCCATCCAAGTTGAGTCACTTGAAAAACCTGCCCTCGATACTCTCACAAACTGCGTACC
>JASJGJ010000089.1:0-4399 GCA_033791605.1 Porticoccus sp. | reverse complement strand
ACTGTTGCTATGAATTCTGGTACAAATCTAGAAGTTAAGAAATATCTTGATGAAAGAGAACTCAATTTTCCCGTTATAGTAGACGAGTATGGGGAGATAGCAAAACGCTTCGGTGTGCAGGGAGTGCCTACTAATTTTGTTATCGACTCACACGGCAATATTGACTTTACGGAAGTGGGCTATACAACAAGCTTGGGACTAAGGCTTAGATTGTGGCTAGCAGGGAAGTAACTGTTTGCATACAAGGCCGGCATTAAAGCGGTACGCCTACGCTTTACTGTTTTGAACATCTGTTATTTGATTGATAGAAATGTCTTATGTTCGCCCATGAGTGACCGCTACCACTTACGTTGCTGAAGTTCAGAGATTATTTGTAGATGACTTCTTTCAGCAGGCATCAGCTTTTTGGTTAGACAAGAGGGCATGATCGCATCCGCTGTAAAACGGAAGTTGGGCAGGGGGCGTTCACCTTAAGCAAATTGCTTTTTTCTTAATGGGTCTTATCTGACAAATCCCTCATGTTTTCTACGTCACCTTAAAGCGAGCCAGTTTCAAAATAACTTGTTCTGGTGAAAACCTCCTGCGGCTTCGGCGTCCCCTTTTTTCTGATTACAAAGGGCAACACGAATAACTTAATCAAGGGGCTGAAAATAAAGGTCCTGTGAAAATAGAGGAATACTGGCCAGAAAAAAATGTCGTCAACATAAAGGGTAAACCAACGCGCTTGTAATATCTGTAAACGTCATGGCCCTGTGAATGTCGCAAGCACCATCCTATTTTTCAGCTACGGACTGTTTTACTAAAACAGGAAAGTAATAGACCGTAAATGCCACGAAAGCTAACACCCATAAAAGCTGTGAAATCGAAACCCAGGCATTATAATACTGGGGCACCATAAGCGGTAACACGACACGAACGACGCTGCCGACAAACACCAGCAGGAAAGTCGGCCCCAGAAAAATCGGTGGGTTAAAAACATCATGTCCAGTGTGCCCGAGCGATACGCGGGCCATCATGCCGATGGTAATCATGCCAATAGCACCATAGGCAAAAGCGTGTACGGCCGGCATGGGGCTAGCATTCAGAAAATAGACCGATGCAACCAAAATAAATCCGGCAATAATCCAGCCATAGCCAATATACAGAACCCACAACAACGGCTTTTTCCAAAGGCCTGAGGTATGCCAATCGATTAGACGCAGGGCATGAATGCACGCAAGCAAGATTGCGCTTGTAGCGGCAACCAAGGGTAACGAGTAGTAGACCTCAGTCAAAAGAAACACAAGCATTAGCACAGGACTAGCAACATTAATCCATGAATGGTCACGAAGTTTGACGGGATAACCGGCTCCCTTTTCGATAAAGAACGGAATCACCCTGTGCCCCATCAGTATGATCAGTGAAATGATGACGTACAGCCCCGTATAAAGTCCCATACGGATACTATTATCCAAAAGATTGAACAGCCCAAGGTAGAACAAAATATTCCCGGCAAAAAGCAGAACTAGATGTAACCAGATCCCGGTTTGCTGCCATTGCTTTGCCTTGATGATAGGCAACACTACCAGCACGCACACTAGCAGGTTAAAGAGCAAATCGAACGCCGCCATCACCAGCAGGGCGTCATTAAGTGGCAGGTAAGGCATCAGCCTGGCCAATCCCCATATCATTGCAAGCACAAACAAAGGGGTACCGTGAATCGTTTGAATACCGGTCCAGTTTTTAACGGCAGTTAATAGAAAGCCAGCGATAACGGCTACGCCATAACCGTAGATCATTTCATGGGCGTGCCAACGGACACCTGTCAGTCTGGCATCAGGTAAAATGCTCAAATTGTAATAGTAAATTTGCGCCCAGATCACGACTGACACAATGGCGAACATGCTACCCAGGAGAAAGAATGGCCTGAAGCTCAAGTTGAATAATGCGTATCGTGGCGATGTATGTGGTTCGATATTGTTCATAGAGCAGTTAATCTAACAGAGTCACCAGAAAAATAGAAAAGTCTTGAGTGGACTAGCCCCAACTTATAGCGAGGCTGCACAGATAATGGTATTACTGTCTCGTTATGGTTACAGATACTAACGTTTCACAGGTCACTGTTGTCGTCGTATCTGTATTCGTTACTATTCGACGCAATAAATACCTCAGTGGTCGAATTAATCCATTAAAATGTATTATCTGAATAGAGCGCATGAAAATGACTAGTTTTACCCCACAAGGGAACCAAAGGGTATTATATATAGGCTAAATACAGTTAAATGGCCCTTGAATACTGAAGCGCGACGATCGAGGTTAAGGTGTTGAAGGTCTACTGTCGACCAAAAATAGTTATTGCGACACTAAAAAAGCTATAGGAAAAGCAGCGGTTTTCAAACCCGCCAAAAGGCCGTTGATTGATATGGCTTATTTTCTTAAGCGCCTGAAAACAGGAGAACTTAAAAATACTTTTGTTCGCTTTGACCGATGATATTAGGGTGCAATCTTCGCCTTCATCACCTTTGCTCGAATTATGCTCCTTGCGGTGGGCAAGGGAATCTCGGTATCCACTAACAGTGATTGCCCGGCTTTTATGTCTTGACCCACTGCAAACCCAATGTTTGATACGATCCGCGCTGAATAGCGCAAACGCAATACAACAAAAATGTCATCTATTTTAAATGCGGAATGGTTGTCTATGTGTAACGAGACGGTTCCGTGTTGATTAAGAAAGGCTTTCAGTTCGAGGTGCTTTTCTGCGCCGATATTGCTTCCTTGCTGTTTCGAAACCTCAGATGGCTTGGGGTTGTCTGTGACAGGGTTTACAGCACAGGCACTGAGCAGCCCGCTGAGAGCGAATAAGATCAAAATAAAGCGATTAATTGTCATATATCCATCAACCTATGTGGGAAGGTCTTGTCACTAAAAAGCTTATGCTTGTACTGCAAGTTATCGGCCATAGATGAGTGAAATTGAATCGCCCCCGATTCAGTGGTCGATTAATATAAACACTGCTGTATCTACTACATTCTGCGGTTTCAACCAGTCGATGCAACACATTGGTTAAATCGTTCAGCCGGTGTTACAAAATTTAATTTTTTTCTTGGTCGTTCCTTAAGACGCCTTGCAACAACGTTTTCTCGTAGACGCTTACAATACTGTTACCATCCCAGACATACGATAGATGTGGCCCTTGGCGGGGGATGGTGACAGCAGGTGGCCGAAGTGCCGCGATGCATTCACCACCCGGATCTCTTACCGAGCGGTAGACGATTCCCCACGATTTTTTTTCACGCAATGATCGACCACAAGCCTGACTTGGCGTCCAGTTATCAGGCTTGTGGAGTGCAGCATACTCATCACCGCGAATGTCATGCAATGGCTTTGACACTTCTCCAATATAAACCCGCATATCAATTTCCCCGGGCTCTTCATGAGTGTGTGCAAGAAAAGCGGCACGATGAAATTTGGTTTCTTCAACCGCGGTGATAAGTTCTTTCGATCCGTAATACACCCCATAACTGCCATCACTGAATCGACTAGGGCAATCCGGGCTTATATGCGTAAACGCGGCCATGACAGGAGATGCCCCTGGGCCACTGACTCGGTCATCTGTAGGAACTAGTGCAATGTCACCCGTTTCATCTCTGAGTCTGTCATTAGTGAGTGACTCGATGTGATGGAGCTCATCCATTAAATCAGGATCAACAAGCCGCTCAAAGAAATTGATCGGCGGGTATTCAGAAGGGATCACGCGATATTGGTGTTCCCAGTCCAGCTCGATGGTTGGCGGTGTCTGAATCATAATCCTCGTTGCGCATCCAGATAACGCCTGACATCCGCTAGATCGACCAGACTACCGGCAAGCATTCTTTCCAGGGCGCTTTGACCATTAAAGAGTAGCGCGGCATTAGGTTTGCGTACCCATTCGTCAGCTGCACGTGGACTGGGCAGCAGTATGTTTAAGCCCTTAAAAATGCCGAGTAAGTAGCTAATGCGCTCCAAGGTGTCATGGCTCAGCCGGCCTGCGGTTTTTTCAGACTTCCATTTATAGAAGGTTGATTCAGGAGGGGCGCCCAGTAGTGTCCGCTCTTCTGCAACTGAGAGATTCCAGTGTCCGGACAGGTTAAAGAAGGCCTGTAAGGCCACACTCCCAATGCGACGGGGATCGAGTTGTGGCGACCTTTTAGTGAGATTTGGCATAATATTACCCTAAATATGGAGCTACTATTAGTATTGCTCCAAATATAGAGAATTTCAAGGACTGGATGCCTAAATGATAAACTTTGAGACGGTTGTATCTGTATAGGAAATAGCGATATTTGTAATTACCTGACATCTATTGCCTCAGTGAAAGGCATCCATTTGGGGTGGGACGACGTGCAGGGCGAGGGTCTGGCGTTTGCGGAGTTTATCCCTG
>JASJGJ010000088.1:0-20205 GCA_033791605.1 Porticoccus sp. | reverse complement strand
TTTTGGCAGTTTCTGCTGTGACTTATAACAACCACGCCTATGCTCAGCAGCCGAAAAATGAATACTCTAATTTACAAGAAATAGTCGTTACTGCTTCACATCAGCCGATTAGCCTGCAACAATCTGCTAGTGCCATTTCCGTCATTTCTGCCAAAGATATAGAAAATTCTCATGCGACAATGGTGAGCGATTTGCTGCGAGATGTCCCCGGATTAGCGATTAATCGAAGTGGTGTTCTCGGCTCGACGACACAATTGCGTATGCGTGGTGCAGAGGGAAACCATGTGTTGGTGATGATTGATGGTGTAGAGGTCAATGATGCTTCTCAGGGTGATGAATTCAACTGGGCTCACTTGCCGGTGACAGGTATAGAAAGAATTGAAATTGTTCGTGGCCCACAAAGTGCTTTGTGGGGCAGTGACGCTGTGGCTGGGGTGGTGAATATCTTGACCCAAAAAGCCAATAAGCCACTACAGGGTAGTGTGTATTCAGAGGCAGGGAATCACGGCACCAACCACTCTGGGTTTAGCTTGGGTGGTGGTGGGGATGCCTATCATATTAATTTGAATGGATCCCATGTTTCCGCCGATGGTGAAAATATTTCCCGCCATGGTGGAGAGGAAGATGGTTACAGAAATACCACGTTGAATCTAAATGCGGGATGGAAGCCATTGGAGAACCTGTCCTTTTCCCTAACTGGCCGCCAGACCGAAGGCGAAAATGAGTTTGATGAGATAGATTCATTTGTGACGGGATTGCCTCAAGACGCCGACAAAGAGTCTGAGTTTCGACAACGTTTTGCCCGGCTGCAGACAGATTTATCACTATTCGATGATCACTGGCAACAACGACTGGCGGTATCAGTTAGTCGCCATAATAACGATGAGTTTACTAATGGTAGTCTCTCTGGCGATAAATCAATACGAAAGAAGCAGTATAGCTATCTGAGTGCACTGAATTGGGCAGAGAACACACAACAATTATCTTTTTTAGCTGAACATGAAACTGAGGATTTTAGTCAAAGGGGCACAGTTCAGTTATGGGGTGATCCGAACCAAGACCGAAAGAGAAGAACGGACAGTTTAGCTTTAGAATATAGGATTACACTTTGGGACGACCTGACGCTGGCAGCCAGTGTTCGTCATGATGATAATGACGAATTTCAAAATGCAAATACCCGCCGGTTTGAAGCAAGCTATACACTCCCTAATGGCGATACCCGCTTGCGTGCGACCTATGGAACAGCCATTAAAAACCCTACCTTTGCTGAGCGTTTTGGCTTTTATACCAACTTTCAGGGTAACCCAGGCTTGCAGCCGGAAGAATCTAAAAGCTGGGAAGTGGGTGTTGATCAAACGTTGTTGGATGGAGGGCTGTTGCTTGGTATAACCTACTTTAACACTCGATTAGAAAACGAAATCAATGGTTTTGTTTACGACCCGACGACCTTTGCATATACGGCAGAAAATATTAATGGCACCAGTGATCGACAGGGCGTAGAGATGACCTTGGATGCCAGCCTTACGGCTACTTTGGGTTTGAAAGGAAGCTATACCTATGTTGATGCCACTCAACCAGATTCGGGTATTGATCGCGATGCAGATGAACTTCGTCGACCTCGGCACCTTGGCAGTGTTAGTTTAAATTGGTCGCCAACTAGTCAATTCAATGTAAACCTGAATGCCCAGTACAATGGTTCTCAGGATGATGAGTTTTTTCCTCCATGGCCTCAACCATCACAGGTCGTAAGGTTGGACGACTATACATTGTTGAACCTAAGTGCCAATTATCAAATGAACAAACAGTTGTCATTTTACACGCGGTTGGACAATATTCTCGACGATAATTATGAAGAAGTTTATGGCTATCAAACGTTGGGTTTTGGTGCTGTCGTAGGTGTTCGTTACAATTTCGCCCCCTAATATTAGCTTTTTAGCTTCAGCTTCTTTCTCAAAACAAGAGTTCTTTAATCAAAAGAAAGGAAGACGGCAGTCGTGACTGATTTGAGTTTGAAGAAGAAAGTCCGAGTATTATTATCCTGGAGTAGTGGTAAGGACTCCGCTTGGGCACTGTACCAATTACAGCAAAACCCTGAGGTGGAAGTAGTTGGTTTGCTGACGACTTTCAATAGTGAGTTTGGTCGTTCAGCGATCCATGGGGTTAGATTGGAGCTGATTCGTGCACAGGCAGAAGCGGCGGAGTTGCCATTACTTGAGGTTGCCCTGCCTTGGCCTTGTAGCAATGAGCAATATGAACAGTTGATGTCCGATGCCATAGATCGCGCCAAACGTGAAATGGCACCGGATGCTGTCGCTTTTGGCGATCTTTTTTTGGAGGATATTCGTCAGTATCGTGAGGAGCGCATGGCAGATACCGGACTGGATCTGATATTCCCTATCTGGGGTATTCCCACAAAGGAACTGGCTGATAGCATGATTGAGTCCGGGTTACAGGCATACCTTACCTGTCTTGATCCGACAAAAGTGCCTGAGACTTTGGCTGGGCACGCTTTTGATCGAGCGCTTCTGAAAAAGCTGCCTGAGGCTGTCGATCGTTGTGGCGAAAATGGTGAATTTCACACCTTCGCTTGGAGTGGCCCCATGTTTTATAAGCCAGTTGAGGTGACTGTGGGTGAAACCGTGAAGCGCGAAGGCTTTGTGTACACTGATTTAATGGGTGTACTTTGAGATGCCACCTTATTTGAGTGTATTCCTGTCAGGCACTCTTTTTTTAGGTAATGCACTATGAATATTGTTTCTTTACTGCCCAGTGCCACGGAAATCATTTGTGGCATTGGTTTGCGCGATCAGCTAGTGGGGGTTACCCATGAGTGTGATTATCCCAGTGATGTTGTGGGATTGCCTGTCGTCACTCAATCGAGAATTCCCAAAGGTCTTGCTAGCCACGAAATCGATGCCTTGGTTCGAAGTCAGCTGGAAACAGATAGCGCGCTCTATAGTTTGGATATGGATACACTGTCTACTTTGGCACCTAATTTAATTGTCACTCAAGCTCTTTGTGATGTATGTGCCGTGTCAGCTGAAGAGGTCACCTCGGTTGCTTGTGAGTTGCCGGGTTCTCCGCAAGTTATTAATTTGGAGCCCACCTGTTTAAGCGATGTTTTGCTAACCATTCCAGTAGTAGGAAAAGCTGCGGGTCGTGAGGCTGAAGCGCAGGTATATTTAGATCATTTGAATCGGCGTGTAGACGCCGTTGTTCAGCGTTCAGAAAGTATCCCTCATCATGTGCGCCCTAGGGTGGCCATTCTCGAATGGCTTGATCCTTTGTTTGATGGTGGGCATTGGTATCCTGAATTAATAGACATGGCTGGCGGTATCCCCTGTTTTGGTATGCGGGATAAACCATCATGCTCTCGTTCCTGGGGGGAGCTGGTTGCGGTAAACCCGGATGTGATTTTGGTCTCCCTTTGCGGTTTTGATCTGTCCAGAACAGAGCAGGACATGCCTTTGCTGCTCAATAATACTGAATTTTCTCAATTGCCTGCGGCTAAAAATGATCAGATCTTTATGGTGGACGGCAATAGTTATTTCAGTCGCCCAGGTCCGCGTTTGGTCGATAGTCTGGAAATTCTTGCCAACCTGCTGCATCCTGAGGTGCATTCTTTGCCTGCAGGTGTTCCTGCGGCAACAAAATGGAACCCTGCTATTAGTGATTAACGCCGAGGAAATCTTGTGACAGATAAACACCAGAAAAAAATGCAGAAGCTCAAAGAGAATGTTGATGCGGGCATAAAAGCTGCAGATACTGAGCGCGGTGTGGTGATCTTGTTAACTGGTGAGGGCAAGGGTAAAACCAGCTCGGCATTTGGTATGGTCATGCGAGCCTTGGGTTACGATTACAAAGTAGGTGTTGTTCAGTTCATCAAAGGGCAGCAGCTTTCAGGAGAAGAGCTTTATTTGCGTGATATATGCCCTCAGGTAAATTTCTATCAAATGGGGACAGGGTTTACTTGGGATACGCAAGATAGAGAAGCCGATATTCAGGCGGCTAAAAAAACCTGGGCTATTGCGGAGCAGATGTTAAAAGACGACAGTTTTCACCTAGTTGTTCTCGATGAACTTACTTATATGTTTAGCTTTAAATACCTTGATGAACAGACTGTATTGGACGTGCTAAAAAATCGTCCAAAAAATCAGAGTGTTGTCATTACTGGACGTGGTGGTGGCTCAGCTTTGCAGGCGTTAGCGGATACCGTATCTGAAATTAAGGACATCAAGCATGCTTATAAAGCCGGTGTTATGGCTCGCCGCGGTGTAGATTTTTAGCTGTGGATTTTTAATCAGTAGCTGAATATATATTTAAAAATAGATGGTTAAAAATTGAGAGTTACATTGCGCCGCTATTCCCCCATTAAATTCATCTTATTAGCTAGTGTTGCTCTGGTCATAGCGTTGTTGTGTGGTTTATTGAGTGGCCCTACAGATATATCACCTTCAAAAATATGGGGGCTGTTCAGTCTGAAACTATTCGACATGGATCATCGTATTCTTCAGTCGATTCGTTTGCCTCGGGTTTTATTAGCGGCTTTGTCTGGCGCTTGTCTGGCCAGTTGTGGGGCTGTTATGCAGGGGCTATTTCGCAATCCGCTGGCAGACCCCTCCTTGATCGGCGTCTCCAGTGGTGCATCGGTAGGCGCTAGCTGTATCATTTTTTTTGGTGGAGTCAATGCCATCGGTAGCGGTATTGAATTGCCTGCTATCGCTGTTGGTGCTTTTGTGGGCGGGCTGTTGGCAACCAGTGTTGTCTATAGTCTTGCAACGTCCGTTACTGGTACCTCAGTGGCGACGATGCTGTTGGCAGGTATTGCGATTACTGCGCTGTCCGGGGCGATAACAAGCCTCTTCAGTTTTTTTGCTGACAACGAAATGTTGCGGCGGATCAGTCTTTGGCAAATGGGTAATCTGGATGGTGCCGATTGGCCCAGAACGCTAACAATGGGGCTAGTGGCAATTCCGCTGATTCTGGTCTTACCCAGAGAGGGGAAGGCACTAAACGCCATGTTGTTGGGCGAGTCGGAGGCGCGTCATCTGGGTGTAGATGTCGAAACCATGAAGCGACGTTTGATTTTGTTGACGGCTCTGGGAGTGGGGGTTGCTGTTGCTGTGTCTGGTGTCGTGGCTTTTGTGGGTCTGATTGTTCCGCACTTGGTTCGGTTAATAATTGGCCCCGATCACCGTTACTTGATTCCCGGATCTGCCATTCTTGGCGCTGTGTTACTTGTGCTGGCGGATACTGCGGCTCGGACACTGATGTCTCCGGCAGAATTGCCCACTGGCGTGATTACTGCTTTGTTAGGGGCACCATTTTTTGTTGGTCTGTTGCTACAGCAGCGAAACAGAATGGTGGGTTGATCGATGCTTGAAGCCCGTCAGTTATCATTGTCTATCGCCGGTTTTACCTTGTTACAAGATATTAACCTGCAGGTGAAACCTGGTGAGGTGACGGCGATTATTGGTCCCAATGGTGCCGGTAAAACCAGTTTGTTGCGATTGCTGTGCGGAGAAATAAAACCTTCGTCCGGTGATGTTATCTTTAATGGTTTGTCTTTCGATCAATGGCAGCCAAAGCAGCTAGCCCGAATACTTGGTGTATTGCCTCAAAGTTCAGTTCTGAACTTTCCATTTACAGCCCGAGAGGTGGTGATGATGGGGCGCATTCCCCATTCCACCGGTTTAACCAAAGATACTGAAATAGTCGATGCGGTTCTGGATCTCGTGGGTGGTAGCTATTTGGATAAGCGACCTTATACCCAAATGTCTGGCGGAGAAAAGCAGAGGGTACAGTTGGCTCGGGTGCTTGCACAAATCTGGGAGCCGAATGCCAGTGGTGATAGGATTCTGATTTTAGACGAGCCGACCTCAGCTTTTGACTTAGCTCATCAGCAGCTCACGCTGGATATTGTCAAAAGCTTTGTTCAGCAAGGTGTTGGTGTTTTGTTGGTCGTTCATGACCTCAACTTGGCGGCCAGTTGTGCGGATCAGCTGGTGATGTTGAGCTGCGGAAGACTTGTTGCCAAGGGTTCACCGCAGACGGTGCTGTCTACAGAGTTAATTGAACAGGTTTTTAATGTGTCTGTTTCTGTGGGAGTTCACCCCAAAACAGGTGCGCCTCTGGTGATTGTTTAAGATGAGTGACCAGAGGTTATGGTGCTTTGCATTATTGTTGTTCTCGTTGCACACAGGGGCAGATATTCATGTTGAGGATGACCTTGGCCGGGAAATAATATTATCGAAACCCGCGCAAAGGGTGATTAGTTTGGCGCCCCACTTGACCGAAGTGGTTTATGCCGTGGGTGGTGGTGACCGCATGGTCGCTACCGTAGCTTGGAGTGATTTTCCGGAAGAGGCGAAATTACTCCCCATTATCGGTTCTAACAACAAGATTAATTACGAGGCATTGCTTGCTTATAATCCGGACCTGGTATTGGTTTGGCGAAGCGGTAATGGAGAAAGTATCATTCAGCGATTATCTTCGTTGGGGCTGAATGTTTTTGTCAATGAACCGAAAAAGCTTAATAGTATTCCCGATACTCTCCATAAAATCGGCCGTTTATTAGGTGTTGAATCTGAGTCAGAAAAAACGATTCTCGAATTCCAATTAACACTGTCGACCCTGCAGAACAAGTATCAACAGGTCCGAAAGGTTAGTGTTTATTACCAGATATGGCAGTCACCATTAATCAGCTTTGGGGGTAAACATTTGGTCTCCGATGTTCTCAGGCTTTGTGGTGCTGAGAACATCTTTTCAGATGTGAGGCCGTTAGTTCCTCGGATAGGGGTGGAATCGGTGTTGGCAGCAGATCCAGAGGTCATTATTGTTGGGCAGTACACTGATGTTGATGCTGCTTTTGAATACTGGAAGCAATGGCCTCAGCTAAAGGCAGTGACTAATCATCATCTCTATAAAGTTGACCCCTATTTGCTTCACCGCCACACTCCGCGAATTCTTTTGGGTGCCAAGCAGCTCTGTAGTGCCATTGATCAGGCCCGCTAGGCCATTATCTATTTTGAGAAAAAAAACCGCCTTACGGCGGTTTTTTTATTTATGAGTCAGTTTCGTTGGGACACCCTATAGATTGTAGCCACGTTCATCGTGCTGCGACAGATCCAGACCATAGGTTTCATCTTCAACATCGACTCGGAGGCCAACCATCATATCGACCAGTTTCAAGATGATATATGTAACGATAGCAGTGTAAATCAACGTGCTTACCACGCCGATCAGCTGAACCTGTAGTTGTGAACCCATGGTCATGCCTTCGGCATAACCTTGTCCACTGAAAACACCCAGTTCAGCCGAGGCAAAAATGCCCGCCAACATCGTGCCCAGAATACCGCCCATACCATGTACCGGAAAAACATCTAGGGAGTCATCGATTTTGAATCTTTGTTTGACCAGTTGAGTGGCAAAGTAGCAGACGATTCCTGCGGTAAAGCCGATGATCAGTGCGCCACCGGGCCCAACATAACCGGATGCCGGGGTAATGGTGCCGAGTCCCGCGACCATTCCTGTTACGATACCCAATACTGAAGGTTTACCGTGTTTGATCCATTCCATCATCATCCAGGCCAGTGATCCGGTGGCAGCAGAAATATGAGTGACCAGCATAGCCATACCTGCATCACCATTGGCTGCCAATGCCGAGCCGGCATTAAAACCGAACCAGCCCACCCACAGCATACCTGCACCGGCTACTGTCATGGTCAGGTTGTGAGGCATCATAGCTTGATGCTGAAAGCCGTTGCGATTGCCGACGACTAACGCTGCTACCAGTGCGCCAATCCCTGCTGTGACGTGAACCACGGTGCCTCCGGCAAAGTCGAGTAGCCCCATTTGGCCGAGCCAGCCGCCGCCCCAAACCCAATGGGTGATAGGTACATAAACTAATAGAAGCCAGATGCTGCTGAAAATCAATACGGCAGAGAATTTAACCCTTTCTGCAAAAGCACCAATAATGAGTGCTGGAGTAATAATTGCGAATGTCATCTGGAACATCGCAAAAACTGATTCAGGAATATCTCCAGACAGACTGTCTTCGAATACGTTGCCTAGCATGAAGTTGTCTAGCCCTCCAATCCAGCTATTCATGGCTCCCCCATCAGTAAATGCCAAGCTGTAGCCACAGATAAGCCAAATCAGAGAGGCAATACACGTGATGGCAAAGCACTGCATGAGTACGGAGAGAACGTTTTTAACACGAACTAGACCGCCATAAAAAAGTGAAAGGCCAGGTATTGTCATAAACAATACCAAGGCTGTAGCAGTTATGATCCAGGCTGTATTGGCGCCATTAAGGTCATCGGCATGTCCCATGCTAGGAAGCATTAATCCCAGCAAAAGTGGGAGAAGAGCAAGCTGTGGATTAAAGCGTTTGAGCATGGTTTCGCACCTTTTTTTGATCGCTAATGGTGCAATATAAGATCTAAGTGTCTTATCTGGCACCAATATAGAGCGATTTTGGTTAAATTTTGGGTGTTTATAGCTTTTTTTAGGCTATTTTTATAGTTTTATGCAACTATTGCGCCAAAAATGTATTTTTTTGGTGCGATGCCGTGGTTTTTGAGAGGATTTTGGCGGTGTTGACGTTATGACTGATTGTATTTGGTGCGAAACTTGTTGTTCCTAGGCCGGCAATCTATCAATGTATCTTTAACTGTTAAGCGTTTTGATTTTTGTTAGTTATTTCCTGTGCCATTGGAGTCTTTATTATGGTGTGGTCTTAATCATCGTTTGAACATGTTAGATGGCATATACTTAAAAAAATATTATGACGGTATATGGCAGTGTGGGTTGGTGGGTAGCTTTTTGGGGAAGTTTCTTGGAAAAAACCTTTCGGAAGAACTCTGTTTGACCAACAAAACTGTTAAAAAACACGCACGATAAACTCCACCCGTCTTCACTTTATGATTAAATTTTATGAGGGTTTCATATGACTAACGAAGAATTAAAAAAACACCTTGATGAGTTACATGATGAATTGGAAAAGGCGCACAACATGGCGCCAGAAGAGCGTGATATGTTTGGACACCTGATGTCTGAGATGGTCCAAATAGCCCAAGGTGAAGGTCAATCAGAAGAACATAAGGAAACTCTACGTGAGAGACTGGATCTCAAAGCCAGTGATTTTGATGCGGATTATCCACGCCTGTCGGGTGTCATACGGCAAGTGCTTGAAGCGTTGGGAAAAATGGGTATTTAGTTTACTTGCTTGTGATGACGAGCAACGTTAGTGTGAAAATGACCTAAAAAACACCGTGTAATAGGGAGGGGTTATAAGCAGAGTTTGCTGCTGTTATAACCATGAAAAAAGAAAATATATTGTCCAATATTCCCAATGATATCCCGGAGGAGATTGTTGAAAATCTCGCCGCAACGGATTCTATTCGGATAGAAAAGGTTATTTCAAAAGGTCAGAGTTCTCCAGATGATACATGGTATGACCAGCATGAAAATGAATGGATTTTAGTCGTGAAAGGGGCGGGGGCCCTAGTATTTGAAAATGGTGATGAAGTGTCATTAAGTGCAGGGGAGTATCTGAATATACCTGCACATAAAAGACATCGGGTGAGCTGGACAGACCCTGATGAAGAAACGATTTGGTTGGCCGTTTTCTACAAATAGAATATGCATGTACTTGTCCAGCATACCTGCTGATCAGTGGTGTCTTGAACAGTATAGAGGGATAAGCCTTGCAGGAAGTTTCTCTTTCCAAGAGCGCTATGGTCACATCCCTTCACCAGTACGGCTTTCAGGATTTTACCCAATATAAACTGAAACGGTTACTTTGGCGTAGTCTTTACAAGAGATGCTGGCTAGAAAAAACGGCTGTTGATAAGCCAGCAACTCAATACTCCTGCAAATAAAAAACCTACAGCGTAGAGAATGGACTGACGTCGCAAGCGTCGGCTGAGATGCTCTTGTTCGGTGTTGTCTATAATAAAGGGAAAGTCCTTGTGCCGGGGTTGAGTGAGCACATGATCTGCTGGTTGATGAGCCTGCTGTGTTTGTCGGTGTTTGACTTCTTCTAGGGCTGCATCGCGAACTTGTTGCCATTCTTTTAAGTCCAGCTCGCCATCATTGTTTTTATCGTAGCGTGCCAGCAATGCAGGAAAATCCTGTTTCCAAGCGCTAAGAATGTCGCCAGAAAGCTGCTTGGGTGAGAGTGTCCGCTGGCCACTGCTGTCTGTCTCAAAGTGCCCTAGTGTGTAGAGGGGGTCTCCCTCTAGAATCAAGTGTTCGGTATAGCGGTAACGTCTACCCAGGGGTATACCGCCGATAGAAATATTTGTGGTGAGCAGTGATAAAAAGCCGCCATTAGTTTTCTGTTTTAAGGTGGAGGGGGCCGTATTGGGGCGACGTGTATTGCCATGCCAGGTTCGTCGGTGCAGCGAGTTTATTTCAGCTCCATGAGGTTCAACTCGACATGTCCCTGTGGTGTCTTTCAGGTGGAATGGTTGGCTGCATGTTCGTTTCTCTATGGTTCTCCAGTGGCTGGATTTGCCGGAACTTTGGTATTTCTCAATGGTGTAGCGCCACCACAAACATAGGGTGCTGCTGAGTGGTGCCAGTTGGGGGTTGCCCTGACGTTCTGCGACGCCAACCAGCTCGATATACCCCTGGCTGGCTGAGCGTATTCGGGAGGTGGGCATATCCTCAATAAGTCGTGCCCTTTTAAACTGTCGGTGGCAGCGCCTTAGGCAGAACAGTGTGCCTAATATCGCAACCCCAAGCCAGATGCTGTAGTCCCAGTTGGGCATGCTGCGCACACAGTCGCTACAAAATAGCGCGGCGATATTGGTTGAGAGCATGGGATTGGTGCTTTATTTGAGGGTTAGCATAATTTGATCGTTAACATGTGGCAGATTAACCGTTTTAGGAACTAAACAGGTTTTTTATCTCGACATCGGCCGTTTCTTCTTCTGAGAATTCAAGCAAATCATGGGCTCTAAATTTAAAGAAGTTGGCAATGAGTACATCTGGGAATTGTTCAATGCGGATATTGTTCAGATTGACTGACTCATTATACAGCTCACGACGGTCCGCAATGCCATTTTCGAGATCCGAAATACGAGCTTGTAAGTGTTGGAACGATTCGTTGGCTTTCAATTCCGGATAGTCCTCTGCGAGGGCAAATAAGCGGCCAAGTCCGCTTCGAAGGTTTGTTTCGGCCAATCCGAGAGCGGCGATATCCTGAGACTGTGCGGCCGTGGACACTTTGCTGCGAGCGGCAATGACATTCTCTAATGTTTCTTGTTCATACCCCATGTACTGTTTGCAAGTTTCAACCAACTTAGGCAGTTCATCGTGGCGTTGTTTAAGCAAAACGTCAATATTGGCCCAAGCCTGAGCGACGCGATGTTTGAGTGCTACTAGGTTGTTATAAAGCGTAACCCCGTAGCCACCAACTAAAACCAGTATACCTATCAGAATAAACGTGGAAATCTGCATAACCCTGTCCTTGTGTAACTAGTGATCGAAGAATAGGGATTTTGTTGGCGAGGGGCAATAGTGGGACGTTTTCCGTTCACGTCCTTGTGAATAAAGCAGGCTGGAGTGGTTAGCTGTTGTGGTCCAGATAACCTGCTTTATTGTCACGGTGATGTAATTGATGGAGGATTTTTATATATCGAGATAGGTGGTCATAAATGTGGGCTGAATAAGTATTTCCTGCATGGATAGCACTCATATTCAAGCGTGTCTTTAGACGATCATGATTCTGTTTATGAGCGAATCATAATGAGGTGTTCAGGGTTTGTGTGGCAAAGTTTGGGTATACTTTAAGGCAATGAGTGAAAAAAATTTCATATTTTAAATGGTTATGTAAGTAATAATGTTGTGGTTGAGGTCGTCATATAAATACGGCTAAAAAATCTAAAAAAGCAGGAAGAAAACATAAAAAATGAGCAAGCCGACACTTCTGGCAATTGATCAAGGCACGACAAGCTCTCGTGCTATTTTGTTTTCGAAGGCAGGCGACGTGCTGGATGTACAGCAAAAAGAATTACAGTTGTATTTTCCGCACAAGGGCTGGGTGGAACAACGACCAGAAGATATTTGGAATGATACCCATGATTGCTGTGTCAAAATTTTAAATAAAGGTGTATCGGATTCTACCCCGGTAAATCCTGTTGCCATTGGTATTAGCAATCAACGAGAAACAACCATTGTCTGGGACAGAAGTACCGGTGAGCCTGTCTACAATGCCATTGTTTGGCAAGACCGAAGAACAGCTGAATATTGTCATGCCCTAAAAAACCAGGGGCTTGAGTCAGTAATAACAAAAAAAACAGGATTGCTGCTTGATCCTTACTTTTCTGCCAGCAAAGCAGCATGGATTTTGGATAATGTTCCGGGGGTACGAGCCCGAGCAGAAGCTGGTGAGCTGGCATTTGGCACAGTGGATAGCTATTTGCTCTGGAAGCTTACCCGTGGCGCGGTACATGCCACCGATATCACCAATGCGTCACGAACCATGCTCTACAATATTGTAGAGCAACAGTGGGATAACGAGCTGCTGGCACTGTTCAATCTCCCCTTATGTCTACTGCCCGAAGTGAAAGACAATGTCGCCGCATTCGGTACGACTGATGTCAGTGTTTTGGGTGCGGAAATTCCCATAGGTGGTATGGCGGGGGATCAGCAAGCGGCGTTAATCGGTCAGGCTTGCTTCAAGCCGGGTATGGTCAAATCCACCTATGGTACCGGGTGCTTTGCTTTGATGAATATTGGTGCCGAGTTTAAACAATCCCAGCATCGACTACTGACTACAGTGGCTTATCGTATTAATGGGCAAATAACCTATGCCTTCGAAGGTTCAATCTTTGTCGCAGGTGCGGCGATTCAATGGCTGCGCGACGGTTTGGGATTGTTTGATAATGCCAGCGAAAGCGAGGCACTTGCCCTATCGGTGGAAGACAATAATGAGGTCTATTTTGTACCGGCTTTTACTGGGTTGGGTGCGCCCTATTGGTGTCCTGAAGCAAAAGGGTTAATTATGGGATTGTCCCGTGAAAGTACTCAGGCTCATATTGTTCGTGCTGCACTGGAAGCTCAGGCTTATCAGACTCTCGACCTAATGGATGCCATGCAGTCCGATAGCGGTCACAGGCTGGAGGTTATTCGTGCTGACGGTGGCTTGGTGGCCAATACTTTTATGTGTCAGTTTTTGGCCGACATGTTGGATATCTCTATTGAAATACCCCATGTTACAGAGGCAACGGCATGGGGCGCTGCGGCATTGGCTGGCGTGCAGGTTGGTGTGTTTTGTGGGATAGAGGGTATTGCTGGGGGATGGAAAGCTGATAAGAATTACCGGCCGCAAATGGAGACAAAACAGCGTGAGAGGCTTTATGGTGGCTGGAAGAGCGCCATGAATATGTTGTTGGGGGACACAACAGGCAAATAACCCTAGTGTTATTTGCCTGAAAGTCTTTTTTGGTCGTAAATAGTAATTTTTGTGCTGATAGCAGCGTTAGTCATTCCCGTTTGAATCAGTTTTATGTCGTGGGAGTGGTTTCCACTGAAATCCTGACTTTGGTTTGTCGGTGCCGGGTTCTGTTGTGCCAGAATTAGAATTAATGCCCATGGGTTCTATTGGGTCAAATTCAGCTTCTCCGCGATGTTTAAGCTGCATGCCCTTTAAAAAATTGCGTAAAACCTGATCTTTACACTCCCTGTGATTTTTGTGGTCAGCCTTGCGGAAGAAAGCACTTAATTCGTGTTTGCTTAGACTAAAATTGGCTAAAGCCATGATTTCTAATATATCTTCAGCCTTTAGGTTGAAGGCAATTTTTAACTTCATAAAGATAATATTGTTTGTTAGGCGTTTCTCTGGCGCGGGTTGTACCCCGTCTCTTTTGCCACGCTGTTCACTAATCAGGCCATTCAAGAATGTTGCCAATAGCGCGTCGCTGCAGTTTTGGTAGGCAGGATCCTCTTCCTTTTTTAACCACTGGCTGACTTGTTCTCGTGTAACCTGAATGTCTGCGAGGCCAAAAATAGACATCATTTTGGTGTCGCTAAAATCAAAGGTATAGCGTATTCGGCGTAAAATATCGTTGTTTGTCATACCTAAATCCTGTTTAAAAAGTCATCGAAAAGGCATATTTTATCTGTTATGGTTACGGGTTCGTGGCCATTTTTATTAACCACCCGATGAATTCGTAGGCCTAGAATTTTTTGATTCTATACATGAATACTGGGAAATAACTACAAAGAAACATAATTATGTATAAAGACTTAGAGACTAAACTAAACGAAACCGCCGAGACACCATGGGATGTAGCATACCAACACCTAGCAGCTTATAAAGCTGAAAAGGGTAATTGTTTGGTGCCTCAATTTTATATGACTGAAGATGGTTTTACGCTAGGGTTCTGGCTTTTAAAGCTGCGACGAGACCGTGCGGAAAACAATCTGACCGAGGATCAAATCCAGCGCCTTGATAAGCTGGAATTTGTTTGGGATCCTCACGAGCCGCACTGGGAAAAAGGGTTTGCTGAGCTGCAATCTTTCAGAGCACAGTTCGGCCATAGTCTTGTGCCCGAAAATTACATTACCGCAGGTGATCATTACGAGCTTGGGGATTGGGCAAGAGCCCAGCGTCTCACCGAAGGCAACTATCCTAGAGAGAAGTACCAGCGCTTGTGTACGCTAGATTATGTCTGGGACCTTCGTGAGTATGATTGGAAAAGAGCCTTTGCTGCTCTAGAAGCCTACAAAGCCGAGCATGGTGATTGTTTGGTGCCTGAAGACTACATCACTGAAGATGAGCTGGAGCTGGGTGAGTGGGTCATTAAGCAGCGTACAGATCTGCATTACAGCTACCTTCCTTTGGAAAAAATGCTGAAGCTGGACGAAATAGGCTTTGCTTGGGCAACAGACGACGATGGTTTGGCATTGACTCTGCACATTCCTCGGAAAAAATAACGTAGAGTGTTAATACATAACATTTGAACGTTAAAAAAGGGCCGCCTGGTAAGGCGGCCCTTTTTCGTTTTCATTCCTTTGAATTGTTGTCGCCATCATAGGTTCCATAACAAGAAGGTATGATCTTTTTCACTCTTTAATTAATGTTTTAATCTTTTATATTTTACCCGTTTAGGCTGGGCGTCCTGCCCCTTCCTTTTGATGAAATCTTCATGGTATTCGGTGTAGTCGCCTTCAAATAGCACCACTTCACTATCACCTTCGTAGGCGAGAATGTGGGTGGCGACCCGATCCAAAAACCAGCGGTCGTGGGATATCACCATGACGCAGCCGGGGAAGGTTTGAATAGCTTCCTCCAGTGCGCGTAGGGTTTCAATATCTAGATCATTTGAGGGCTCATCCAACAACAGTAGATTGGCCCCTTGTTTTAGCGTATTGGCTAGGTGCAAGCGGCCACGTTCACCACCAGATAATTCGCCCACACGTTTTTGCTGATCTCCGCCCTTGAAGTTGAAGCGGCCGGCATAGGCTCGGGAAGAGACTTCGTAGTTGCCGATGTGTAGGTTGTCTTGGCCGCCTGAAATTTCTTCCCAAACAGTTTTGCTGTCGTCGAGGTTTTCACGGCTTTGTTCAACAAAAGCCAGTTTTACTGTTTCGCCGATGGTGATGGTGCCGCTATCGGGTTGCTCAGCACCAGAAATCATACGGAATAAGGTGGATTTACCTGCACCGTTACCGCCTACGATACCCACGATGGCGCCTTTGGGAATACTGAAGGACAGGTTGTCCAATAGCAGTTCGTCACCAAAACTTTTGCTGACGCCATCAAATTCAATAACCTTGTCTCCCAAGCGCGGACCGGGTGGAATATAAATTTCATTGGTTTCGTTGCGGTTTTGGAAGTCTTGAGAGTTCATCTCATCAAACCGGGCCAGACGTGCTTTGTTTTTGGCGCGACGACCTTTGGGATTTTGGCGAACCCATTCGAGTTCGTTTTTAATGGTCCTTTGGTGGGCATCTTCTTGCTTTTGCTCTGTGGCAAGGCGTTGTTCTTTGGTTTCCAGCCACGTCGTGTAGTTGCCTTCATAGGGAATGCCGTGACCGCGGTCCAACTCCAAAATCCACCCGGCAACATTGTCGAGGAAGTAACGATCATGAGTTACCGCGACGACGGTACCGGAAAATTCTTCAAGGAATTTTTCCAGCCAATAAACCGATTCAGCATCTAAGTGGTTGGTGGGTTCATCCAGCAGAATCATGTCGGGCTTGGAGAGCAAGAGGCGGCACAATGCTACCCGGCGTTTCTCGCCTCCAGACAATTTAGTGACATCTGCATCCCAAGGTGGCAGGCGAAGGGCATCGGCGGCAATTTCTAATGTGTGATTGAGATTGTGGGCATCCCAAGTTGCAATAATGTCTTCCAGTTGTCCCTGGCGTTTAGCCAGCTTGTCGAAATCCGCATCGGGTGCTGCGTAGTCGGCATACACTTGGTCCAGTTCTTTCAGGGCATCGACGGCTTCAAAAACGCCATCTTCTACATTGCCGCGCACATCTTTTTCCGGATCAAGCTGGGGCTCCTGTGGCAAGTAGCCCACTTTGATGCCGGGCATCGGACGAGCTTCGCCTTGAATGTCGGTATCGATTCCCGCCATAATTTTTAACAGGGTGGATTTTCCTGCGCCGTTAAGACCGAGTACGCCGATTTTGGCGCCGGGGAAAAAGGAAAGTGAAATGTCTTTGAGGATTTCGCGCTTGGGTGGGACAACTTTTCCCACGCGGTTCATAGTGTATACGTATTGAGCCATTGGATTCAGTAACTATCAGGTTATTTAGATAATCAGTATTCTAGCGGAAATAACCCTCTAACAGGAATGGATAGGCGGTATTCTAAAGTTATAGGGTTTTTATGGCGGCTACGTCAGGATTTTACGGGTTGATCAAAGCCTAGGTTCCCCAGCTCGATTCCTCGGCGGAAGTCGAGCATGTGTTTTTTCATCCACTCTTCGGCTTTGTTCGGGTTGTTGTCGCAAATGGCACCATAAATATGTTGGTGTGCTACTAAAATACGTTCACCTGGAGATAGAGCTCGAATGACTGCGCCCCAGGCTGCGGGGTAAAACAACTCGTTGAGGGGGGCCCTAGCCAGTAGTAGCGCGCTGTTGTGGGTAGCTTTGGCTAACAAGTCATGAAACTCAATTTCAGCCTCCAGAAGTGCTTTATGGTCATCCATAACTTCCCGGGTGCGGACCAAGTTTGCAGCCAATAATTGCTTATCTTTTTTTGTGGCCGTTGTGCAAGCCAGTTTGCTGGCCAAGGGTTCTAGCCCCATGGCCACTTGCCATAACTCTTCATAGGTTACTTGGTGCATCAATAGTGCAGAACTAACAGAGCGCCCTACAGCATCTGCTTGAGGCAGCGTGGCCACTAAGCGCTTGCGGTCGGCTCGCCCCAGAATGCCACCGTGTTCCAGTAATCGAATGGCTTCGCGAATGGTTGAGCGTGTGACGCCAAATTGTACGGCTAGGTCAGTTTCGGTGGGTAACAATTCCCCGGTTTTGATCTCTCCGGAAATAATAGCACTGCGGATTTTTTCGCTGACAGCGCGGTAAGCGGGCTGGTGAGCAATTTTTTCAAAGTTAATCTGGTTGGGCATTTGCCGCTATCTCTACTTTTCTGGATAAAGGATATTTATTGGCTGAACGACGTTATCTGTTCACTAATAGCAATAAACTATATCGGGAATGGCGTACTAGAATCTACCATAATTGACACATTGTCCGACAATAGGTCAGTATTGGAGATGTACGGAGTAAAGGTAGAGGATTTTAGTCATGACTGATGAAGTCAAAGTAGCAAGCTCAAAAGCTAGCAAAGGCTCAAGGCCATTGCGTTTTGTGACAGCGACCTCTCTCTTTGATGGTCATGATGCGGCAATTAATATGATTCGCCGATTGGTTCAAGCCCAAGGCACGGAAGTGATTCACTTGGGTCATAACCGTAGTGTTGATGAGGTGGTTCGTGCTGCGATTCAAGAGGACGCAGATGCAATAGCGATTAGTTCTTATCAAGGCGGCCATATGGAATATTTCCGCTATCTATTGAAGTTGCTGAAAGATTCCGGTGCGGAGCAGATAAAAATTTTTGGTGGTGGTGGCGGTACGATAACGCTGGAAGAAATTAAAGCGTTGGAGTTAGACGGCGTTGCTCGTATTTACCATCCTGCAGCATGTATGAATATGGGGTTGGTCGAGACAGTGGAGGACCTTGTTTGTTTGGCTAAAGCTTCTCAGGCAGCGGTTAGCTCAGGTGCAGCTTGTCAGTTTTATCAGCCTGATAGAGATAACGAAGTACAAATCGCGCAGATGATTTCTGCTATTGAAGAAGGCGATATTCCTAGCGCCAAACTGGCAAAGCTAAAAGCTGAGTGGATTTTATCTGCCGATAAAACACCCGTGATGGGAATTACCGGTACGGGGGGCGCCGGTAAAAGCAGTATCGTTGATGAAATGCTGGATCGATTTTTACAACACCGGCCAGACATGCGTATTGCGGTCTTGGCGGTAGACCCAACTCGACGTCGCACCGGTGGAGCACTACTGGGCGATCGAATCCGTATGAACAGCCTAGCTTCACCTAATATTTATATGCGTTCAATGGCAACGCGTCGACAACATCTGGCAACCAGTGAAATGCTGGGAGATGTCACCCTGTTTTTAAAATCACTCAACTACGATTTAGTGCTGGTGGAAACCGCAGGCATTGGCCAAAGTGATTCCGAAATAGTCGATATGGTGGATTTGTCGCTGTATATCATGACCAGTGATTACGGTGCCGCCAGCCAGTTGGAAAAAATCGATATGATCGATTATGCCGACATGGTGATTTTGAATAAATATGATAAGCGTGGTGCTGAAGATGCTCTGCGTGATATTCGTAAGCAGTGGCAGAGAAATCACAATGCCTTTGCTGTATTGTCGGACCAAATTCCCGTTTATCCCACTATTGCCAGTCAATTCAATGATCCGGGAATTAATCGTGCTTTTTATCATCTGTGCCGGTTGTTGGCGGAGAAAAAGGGGCTGGAGGCTGATACTTGGATTCCTGCAGGCGGGGACAGCGAGGAGTGTTCCCGGTCCGCCGCATTGATTCCAGGAAACCGTATTCGTTACCTAGCAGAGATCAGCGAGCAGGGTCGTCAGATTCACAAAAAAAATGTGCAGCAGGCTAAGTTGGCTTCGAAAGCCTATCAGAGCTATCAGGTATTAGCGTCATTGCGCGACCAGTGTTTGCCTGAGCCCTTCGGGTTGTATTCGGACGCTGATCTGGTCGCTAATCAAGCCGATGCGACATTGATAACTCTACGTCAGCGTTACCAGCAAGCTATTTCTGGGCTGGATAGAGAATCGATTGTTCTGCTAAAGCAGTGGCCAGAAAAAAAGGCTGCAGTTGAGCAGGCTCAGTATTCGTACCCAGTTAGAGGCAAGCAAATTACTGGGGACAATTACGTTGAATCCTTAAGTCATATTAAGGTGCCTAAGGTGGCGGCGCCTCGGTATCAGGATTGGGGTGAGATATTAACATTCCTGTTGGCGGAAAATTTACCCGGTAGTTATCCCTATGTTGCTGGTGTGTTCCCCTATCGTCGCTCAGGTGAAGACCCTGCCCGAATGTTTGCTGGGGAAGGTACACCAGAGCGTACAAATCGGCGATTCCATTACGTGTCCAGCGGGCAGCCTGCGACACGGCTGTCTACCGCCTTTGATTCGGTGACCCTCTATGGTGCGGATCCGGATCCTCGCCCAGATATTTGGGGGAAAGTCGGTAATTCTGGGGTGTCGATTGCGACACTGGATGATATGAAAAAACTCTATTCAGGGTTTGATTTGTGCTCGCCTACAACGTCAGTGTCTATGACTATCAATGGCCCCGCGCCGATGATTCTTGCGTTCTTTATGAATGTGGCGATTGATCAGCAGGTAGAGATTTACCTGAAAGAAAACGATTTGTGGCGAGACGCAGAAGATAAAATTGAAAAAACCTTTTTGGGTAAAACAAAGCCAACGTATGAAGGTGTTCTGCCTGAGGGGCACAATGGCTTGGGCTTAGCTTTGCTCGGTATCACTGGCGATAAGTTGGTTACTGATTGATAGATAATGCTTATAGCACTCCATTTTTTGCAGAAGATCTGTGTCCTTGGTCATAATCCAACCGATCCTGAGGCCGGGTAACCCGTAAGCTTTAGACATTACATTGAGG
>JASJGJ010000087.1:0-7372 GCA_033791605.1 Porticoccus sp. | reverse complement strand
ATCGGAGTTCTTCGAGCGCCCTTTGGTCTCGGTATGAATATTGATGATGGCGGTGCTGAGGTCTTGGTTTTTGCTCAGAATGACCTCATTACTGATCTCTTTTCTTGCGAGTTGTGCAAGGGATTCTTTGTGTAACTCCTTATAAATGAAAAGTAGCACATCGTCGTCAACACTGCTTAACAGGCGCTGATCAAGCACCAGAACCGAGGTCGCTTCGCTTGCTTGCGCGGAACTTGTCCGTTTCGTTTTGCCGCCGAAGTCGGCAAAAGTGAGCCACATATTGGCTTGATAGCTGCCGATTTGGATTTCGTTATTACCGACAGTGCTGCTCTCTGCTATCGCACCATCAAGCACGATATACCCTGTATCGGCGGGGTCGCCCTTTTTGAACAGATAATCACCTGTAGCGAGTTTTTTGGTGATGCCGATATTGAACAGAGTAACTAACTCTTTACCTTTGTTGGCACCTACTTTTTGCAGTCGAGTTTTTAATGAAGCATCAGGGTTCACCGTAACAGGTGAGCTTTGCTTTCGAACGACTGTAGCGGTGGCAGAGGGCGCTGGGGTGCTTTGAGTTTCCCCCTTCCTCTTCCAAAATTTCAACATGAGTACTTCCTGTTTATCTTTTTGTGAAAGGGTCAGCTTGGCTAAATGCAATGTTAGCTGCTTATGTGGCAAGATATGTATGTGTTTTCACTGCTGTCCCGTTAACTTTCATACCAAACTCATTTGATCAGGGTTAAAGTCAACATCTATGATCGGATCACCCCTTAACAAAGACATTAGATCACGTTTTTCGAACAAATTAAGCTGCAACAATCGTAATATCTGCTGCATCGTTTTCTTCAACTTCGATTGAAACTTAATAAAAGCCAGCAACAAATAAGCACACAGCGCTATCCAAATTTGTGTCATGACCGCATTTTTACTGGTCCCAACAAATGACTTGATCTTAAGGTTTTGCTTAATCCATTTGAAAAATAACTCAACGTGCCAGCGCGATTTATAAATATCGGCAATCGTCTTTGCGGACAACGTGAAATTGTTGGTTAAAAATACGTAGTGTTTGCCAGTTAAGGCATCCTTATAGCCAATGCGGCGTAGCTGAACCGGGCACTTTTTGGCCGTTTGTGTGCCTGTAAATTCAATCGTTTGATCACTCGTCAAACCTTTACCTGAAGGAATGGTATGACGGCTCACTACGCGCGTTTTGGCGTTTGACTTTAGGCGAGTTACAAAGAAAATACCCTTAGCCGTCAATGAATTAAACCAAGCGTAATCATTGTAACCTCGATCAATGGCGACGATACTGCCTTTGGGGAAGTTTACTGTGCGGCCAACTTCAATGTCGCTGGTCTTACCCTCGGTAATCGTAACGAACTCGGGAAGGTAGCCTTCATGATTCAAACCGACGTGAAGTTTTACTGCCCCCTTTGTTGAGCGAAAGTCAGCCCATGGGAAAGCCGACAAGCAGAGGTCAATGGTAGACGCATCCAGTGAGTAAAGTGGGTGGTTAAAGCGAAAGTGATGCCCCGGTGCCTTTGCTTGGCAACGCTTTAACAGCTTTCCAAACAATGCCTCGTAAAGTGCGTAAGGTTTCTCTTCATTGATGCGTGATAAGTTAGAACGGGAGAGTTTGGCGCTGCCAAGATGATAAAGCCGGTGCGTTTGTGCCGACATGTTTTCTACAATATCACGCAAGCTATGTCGTCCTGTGAGTTGCCCCACTGTCATGGTCACAAACTGCGACCATCGCGAGGCTGTTCGGAAAGAACGACCAGAATGATGGTGTTTGGCGAGGGTTTCAATTTCATGTCTCGGCACTAATTTTAGTATTTGTGAAAGAACCGTATTACAATGTGCCATGGCCTGGTTTTCCTTTTGATTCAATGTGTTGTCGTAAACTTATTGTATCAATTACAGGGAAATCAGGCCTCTTTTATTAAGCTGTTAACGGGACAGCAGTGATCAAAAGACTAAAAAAAATGGCACTAGAAATTACAAATGTGGCAATGCTTGCTTCGATTACCCGCCCCCCTGCGTTCAAGTCTATGGCTAATAACCCGGGCACAAAAATAATAAGGGCTAGTGGAGTCCATAGAGCTAAATCTATGATTCGAGCCGCCCAACGATAAAATGGTCGCACGATCGGTGGCTGCTCTTTCTCAGACATTATAGTTATGCCTTGCGCTTCTCCCGCATCGTGCCCAACGCCTTTTATCGAAGACCGACCTGTAGTGAGATCCGAGCCCGTGTGTGCTGGGGGGAGTTTTGGAGCTATTACTGGTGCTTGCTTTGGTAAGTCGCCATACAGAGCGCGTTTGAAGAGCGAAGAGGAGGGGGTTTCGATCTTTGTATTAAGGGATAGCCTCTGGTGAAATTCTAACAAATCAGCAGAACTCAAAAAAATTCTTCTAACCTGACCATCTGACCCAGACGCAACCCAATCCCCATTTTTCCCCTCACTACAAAACCAGTCCGAATGTTTTAAATCTTGAATAACTGAATCAAGATATTTCTGCCATTGAGCGGTCTTTGTATTGGGAGATAGTTCCTGGTAAAAACCTGGTAATTCATAGGAGTTCTTAAAGGTTTTAATCTGACGATTTGGGCCAGACGCAATCCATTCCCCATTTTTTGTCCCACTACAAAACCAGTTCATATGTTTTAAATCTTGAATAACTGAATCAAGGTATTTCTGCCATTGAGCGGTCTTTGTATTGGGAGATAGTTCCTGGTAAAAACCTGGTAATTCATGGGAATTCTTAAAGGTTTTAACCTGGCCGTTTGGGCCAAACGCAACCCATTTCCCATTTTTTTGCTCACTACAAAACCAGTTTATGCTCTTTAATTCTTGGACAACGAAATCAAGGTATTCCGGCCATTGTTCCTGTGCTTTCGCAGCTTGGATCTCGGCTTGTCGACATTGCTCTTCAGCTTCTTCCTCCCTGAGAGCTTCCACACGTTCGTTGATATACATGTATTTGGCTTTTTCTTTGGATCCCTCGCATAACGCCATGCACTTTGCCATGAGAGCGGGGGCGCGCAGACTATCCGATTCAAATTCTGTTGTGGCGGCCAGATATAAGTGTTCGTCACTGATCATTTATTTTCCTTAGAAAAGGTTAGGCTGAGCGCACTAGTATAGTGCCATGTTGTCGTTGCTTTCACTTACTGGCACCATTACGAGACTAACAACACGACAGGGAAAAGTCATGCTCAAACTATCACGCCGTTCTGGCGAAACGCTGGTTATTCAAACGGAAGAGGGGAAAGTCACCATCCACTTTCGATTAGAAAATGGTCGAGCTAAGTTGGAGATCAAAGCCCCCAGGTCAGTCAAAATATGGCGTGGTGAAATAGCAGAGGGCAAATAGACTTAGCCAACAAGGTTTTTCCGGAGTCACAAAGAACTTCAAAGCTGCCTGTGCGGTGCGGCACTGAACATCACCTAGACCTAAAACGGCAGGTTTTTGGAGCCCATAAAAAAGGGTAACTGGAACAATAGCGCGTATGGGGATGACCCTAAAGTGACCATAAGGTACTCCTGAGGCATTCTAGGCACGAGCAAGACGTTGACGGCGCAAAGCCAGAGTTTTTTTTGGGTGTCGTAGTCGCTACTATTAGCTGCTGTCTATTGGCAGTGAGTGAGCAACTAGATGGTATATACCGCAAGATGAAGTGCTAACCTTGGAGCCGTTATCAGCTCACCCTCCAGTTGGGTTGGTTCTAAGCTATTACACTCGAATAGTGTTTTTTCAATTTATTGGAGACAGCGGTAACCTTTTAGACTGCTTACTCACAAACAGTTTCATAATCGCCGTTATATATTCTTTTTGATCTACATTTTGTCGAAGTTCGTCCTCTGAGAGACTCTCGAAGCGCCTCTTCATGGATGATTTCACTCGTCCTAGAGTTTCCCTTATAACCAAAAACGGCCTCTATAAAATCGTCCTCAAAACTGCCCCTGGAACTTCTATTTACGGCATCTAGTCTTTTATTCCTTTCCTCAATGGCTAGTCTTTTATTCCTTTCCTCTATGGCTAGTATTTTATTTCTTTCCTGCTCTAATGCAAATTGCACGTCCACTTCTATGTTAGGCGCTCCAACAGGCCTTCTAATCGCTATCTTGTAGGCTGGGTTATTACCCATAGGATTAATATCTATTACTCTATGTGCCAAACGATTTGTCTTTGCCCCACTAACCCAAGCAGCATTGATGGCGTCAATTTGTTTGTAGTTACGCATCCTGTCGTCATTAGAAATATTGTAGTAAAGCGTAACGGGGGCATAACCAAAACTTTTCTCCCTTGAAAATATTTCACCTCCTGGAGGGACGGTTATGTACGTAACATGAGCTTGCCGGGGTAATGGCGTGCAACCGATAGAAAGCAACAAACAAACAAACAAACAACAATTTTTCATATCGATCTTTCCTGCATAAATAAAGAAAATCTACCTATACGCCATAAAGATAAGATGCTTATTGATTTTAATCAAAGAGCCTTTGCTGATTTGACTCCGTGATATAAAAATTAAATCCCGTAACTCTGCACCCTATTTTGACTGGAACCCATCTCACTTTTAGGCTGGTAACATCGTTTATATCACAGACACCCCTACCTGACGAACACCACTCGCTTTAAACTGATTGAGAAGCTCATACAGTGAGAGGCAAATAGGCGGTAACAATAGTTAAGGTGAAAACCAGTATTGAGTTTGCCTAATCACCACCTAGACCTATAACGGCAACTTATTGATCTGAATAGAAAAGCAGATGATCTGGTGTAGGCGATGATCTTTCAGGCACCGCTACTATCACTCACTGAGCCAGTACGACAGCTACCTGCAAATTCAGCCGCGCACTGGTACCGCAACTATGTCGCGTGACTCATTGATGAGTGGCTGAAAATAGTTGCAATTACAAACACCAAAATAGGGGGTATATAGGGGCTAGATAGCGGCGATGTCATCGTGAATAAAATCAACTAGGGGTACATGAGATTTTGGGGAGTCGTATTACAAAAGATGACAATCGCGCCTTAGCTATCAAAGAGGCTTTGCTGATTTGACTCTTGGATATAAAACTTAAAGCCTGTAACTCTGCGTCCGGTCTTGACTGGAATCCAACTCACTTTTAGGTTGGTAACATCGTTAATGTCACGGACAGCTTTATCCAACACTTTGCGACGAAAATTTGCGTAGCTTGGGTAAGTATCTTCGCCTGACAGAAGGCCTTTTAATTCATCAAGGCTAATCTGACGAACACCGCTCGCTTTAAACTGATTGAGAAGCTCATAGAGGCGCAGCGAGGCAAAATGGCGCAGCCCGCTAATATGGGTAAGGTTTACGGTCGAAAACTCTACCAGGCCGCCAGGAGCGCACAGAAACGGCAACAACGAATCCTCTAAGTATATGGTTATGCTGGCCTCGCCCTCGTTGTAATCGGCGCCCCTAATCCAATGCCTCCATTTTTTTGTCGCTGAGATCCAAACTCGCTTTCCTACCAACCCCTCTGCGGCAGCTTTTAAATCACGATAAGGGTTAGCTGTTCCCGGCAATGAGTCTGCCCATTCTTTCGCGGTAATAGTGGTTTTGAACCCCCTCTGCTCTTGTGGTGGCCGCAGGGGATTAATATGCGACACCATCAACAGCAGCAAAAACTTGGGCCTAATATCCAGTCGATACAAAGCATGGATCAGCTTGTAATCTTGTGTGGCCGTCTTCTGTTTGACTGGCTCTAAATATCGGCTTGGTTTGTCGTTAGCATCACTCATAGTGCTAACTATGCCACTAATCTTTGCCTAGGGCACACTTGCGACCATCTCGGGCATAGTTAACGACCATCTTGGGCACCTTTAAAAAAGATGAATCCCTTGAAACCCTTGTATTTACTAGCTTTCCAGCTTGTGGGTAACTTTCTAATAACAAGATTAATAACAAGAATTAATATAAGTAACTGACCAACCGGGAAAAGATGTCGCATTTACTTCCAACATTCAACTACGGTAGTCCACGTCCTCGCTTCATCGGCAAGATCTGCAGCGCTCTTACTGAACCGTATGAAGCCACCCGTAGAATAATCAACGTGATGAGCGTCAAGGAACGACTTGAGAGTCTGTCCGCTGACGGCGAAGTTCACATTTTGCGCTACCTGACCGGTGGCTTTTACCATCTTTGAATCGGAAAGCTTCATCGAAACCACACCGACGACCTCGCCCTTATTGTTTATCACAGGGCTACCGCTAGAGCCGGGCTGAATCGAGGCTGTAATCTGAATCTGGCTCGTGTTGTTACCAAGCCCCGTCAGCGCACTGACAATGCCCGGTGTCAGATTGCCGCCCGCCGACAGCAAAGAATTAAGAGGGAACCCGAACACTGCGATGTCATCCCCTTGGCGTAAATCCTCCGGATGAGCGTTGATCGCGGCAGTCACGTTAACCTGGTACGGCACCTGAAGCAGTGCAAGATCATTCGCCCTATCAGACGTAGTGATAGTAACGACGCCATCACGGCCTTCAATACGAACCTCCGTGCATTCATTAACAACGTGATGGTTGGTGACAGCCTGACCAAACGTGCTCACGAAAAAGGCTGTTCCAGTACCTTGTTTGATCAGCATGCCAGGACTTGGCTTTGCGCCGGTAGTGCTACCTTCACGAACCAACATCTGGCCTTTTTTCCATCCGGAGGAAAGACGCTGAGCTTCAGATTTTTCTACGACAGACAGCTTAGATTCTATTGCATCTCGTTGCTGAAAAACCTTTTTATCGCCGTCAACCGAAGCCAAATTAGTCCACGCATAAGCAAGCACCATGTCCTCCGGCACACCCTTACCATATTTATACGCCCAGCCAACTACGTGCTGAGCATGTGCATCCCCTTGTTCAGCGGCCTTTGTCCACCACTCCACCGCCTTCACAGCATCCTTCGGCACACCCTCGCCATCGTAATATGCCCGGCCAACGCTGTACTGAGCATCTGCATGCCCTTGTTCAGCGGCCTTTGTGAACCATTCCACCGCCTTTGCGGCATCCTTCGGCGCACCCTTACCCTTTGCATATGCCTTGCCAAGCAGGTACTGAACAGCTGCATTCCCTTGTTCGGCTGCCTTCATGTACCACTCCACCGCCTTTGCGGCATCCTTCGCTACACCCTCGCCATCGTAATATGCCGCGCCAAGCCATGCCTGAGCATCTGCATCCCCTTGTTCAGCGGCCTTTGTCCACCACTCCACCGCCTTCACAGCATCCTTCGGCACACCCTCACCACCTGCATATGCCGCGCCAAGGTAGAAATAAGCCTCTGCATGCCCTTGTTCAGCGGCCTTTGTGAACCATTCCACCGCCTTTGCGGCATCCTTCGGCGCACC
>JASJGJ010000086.1:0-3496 GCA_033791605.1 Porticoccus sp. | reverse complement strand
CGGAATGACTCGGATCACACTCTTCAGGTTGTTGTCCAAGGAAAAAACAAGTTATCGACAAATTGTCGAACGTGTACGATTTAATTCTGCAGTATCCCTTCTAAAAGATCCCCAGAACAGCATCAAGGCCATATCATATGCGCTTGGCTACTCACACCCTGGTAACTTTAGCCGAGCTTTTCTTCGGATGAGTGGGTTATCCCCCTGCGATTTTAGAAAAAATCTGGTAACAAAAGTCGACTGGTAAGTATAGTTAATTAAGTCTTTTCTCGGCATGTATCCTTGGGATGTACGCTGGCAATTCTCAATATCATTTTAGAAACTGTAGGTTAAGACACTTCCTGATAACGTACCCTCAGCAATTGTTCATTGAAGTAAATATGCCAAACCAAAGGTAATCCATTTTGTCTTATGCTCGAACATGAGGTGTTTCCTGTTTATCTTCGATTTGGAGAGCAAACACTCTGCTGGAGGTTATTTGTAGATAAGCAGGAATAAGGTGAAGTTGCAGATTTGCTTAAATGGTTAACATTGCCAATAATAGCCTCTACCGTTGCGACAAGGCGAGTCCCTGCAGATTCACAGACTATATTATAAAATTTTCTCAGAAATAAATTGAATAGAGGTTTGAGATGTCAATGTTAAATTCTTAGTCGAAACCAAGATCAGCTCTAAGGCACAAACTCAACTCCATTCACGGCCAATTAATCTATTTCAAAAATTGACTAAGCGCTGAATGGTCCAGAAGGCAGCAACACTACCAATGAAGTAAGGTGGCAGGTTTGAAACCCACATCATTTTCTGCGTATTAAAGCGACTAATGATTTGTTTACCAACAAAGATGATAGAGAATACACAAACTATGAAGAAAAGCTGACCTGTCTCAACACCAACATTGAAGAACAATAAGGCAATGGGGATAGCAGACTGCGGTAAACCAATTTGAGCTAAAGCGCCAGCGAAACCGAGGCCATGTAACAGGCCAAAAATAAAGGCCACAATCCAAGGATATTTTTCTGTAAGACCTGGATTTCCTAATCGACCGTGAATGATTTCAGAGGCTACAAACATAATACTCAATGCAATGGCGGCCTCAACTGGTGGGCCTGGTATTGTAACCAATCCAAGTGTTGCACAAACGAGTGTGAGGCTGTGAGCTAGGGTAAACGAAGTTACAGTTATGACCAGTCGACGCTTACCTTTTACCAGAATCAGCAGAGCAAGTACGAACATCAGATGGTCAATGCCCTCAAGAATATGCTTAAAACCAAGCAAGAGGTAGGTGCGCACCACCTCAAAGGGACTTGGGATTGTGGGTATCGTAAATGAAGAGTCTCCTGGGGTGAGGCGTCGCGAGTCAACCGACCCGTCTTGGAATTCGAAACGGATTAAAACATCTGTTGAGGTTTGATCAAGTCCTTCGATGTGGATTTCACCACCTTCTAAGCCTCCTTTACAATGGGCTGTCCAGCGTGCAAGATACGCCACACCGTCCCATACCGTTTGTGTTGGCTTCGCTTGAGCACAATGTTCAGGTAACACAGGAGAAATTGCCATGGGTTTACCGCGGTTTGCAGGTTTTTTCCACAGCACTGAATAGCTATCAGTATCGACTAAACGAAGCTCTAGATAACCCGGTTGTAATGCATGGCCATAGGAAACAGAGGTACAGCTGACTATGGAGACAAACAACATTGTCAGGGTGAGTGACCACCGACCTATACACACCATTATTGAATCACCGCAGCAACTTTCTCGTGACCAAGAATCTCAACCGTATAGCGGTTACGTCGCTTAATATAATCCTGCTCTCGGTTTTCAAGCGCTTTTGATGTTTTCCATTCATTTATTACAGAGTCTCGAATGTCCTCCAGGGCGGGGATGCGGCCTGGTTGTCCATCAAGAGTGCGTACTAGATGTGTACCGTAAACCGATGTGACTGGCCCGGCCCATTCTCCCGGCGTAAGTTCTACAATTTGATGATAGAAGCCCTTACCGAACACACTGTCAATTGCGGCGGGTTGTGACAGCTTAAGTTGTGCTGGCAGCAGTGTACTTTGGCCAATTGTAGCTGAGTTTATTGCCTGATCCTGGGACAGCAAAGCCAAAGTTTGCACAACAAGATCTTTTGAAGAAGACTTGCCGAGGTATATTTGCTCAAAAGCCAGGCGGGGCTCAATCCGATAGTTCTGTTCATTAGCTGTGAAATAGGATGCCAGTTCAGATTCAGAAGGCTGTTGTAAGTAGACACCTGTGTCGGTCAAAAACTCCATCTTTTGACGCAACCTGCGACGGACAACAGCATCATTTTCGTCTAAACGCAGCGCAAGAGCGTCACGATAGTAAACTTCCGACCGAACTTCCCCTTTGATCAGACTATCAAGTTCCTCATCCGAGGGTTCCCGATTCCAGACTCCTTTAAATTCAGTTTCTATCTGTCTGATACGGTCAGGTGTGATGACGATGGTATCAGTTGAATTTCCATAAGTGTCATTAACCGTTGAGTAAATCAGAAAAAACAGGCCGCCAATCAATATAAAGTGAAATAGCGGCTCCCTGAGGAACCGCTGCAGTATTACATTCATTTTTTGATTCAAGATTTTGGTGTGTACCAGATAGGTGACGTATAAGCTCGCTCCTGGGTGGAAACGGGCGCATCTTCCGGAAGATCAATGCCATATCTGAAGGCATCATAAGTGGACCACCGAGGGGTCGGAATCTCAAGTACTCGCGCATAGTAAAACGCTTTTTGTGCTGCATCAAAATCGGGATCTGTCCAAATGACAGCCAGTTCAGCCCCACCAATAGTATTGGTCCAGCTGGCAGTGGTCGCATCTACTGTGTTGCCGACAGCCGGTAATTTACCCTTTTCATCTCGTTTCCTATCGCCTGCCCATACAACATCGTACACCTTCTCATGGGTTGTACCATCATCTTTGAGCCATCCTTTTACAATCTGGATTCGATCTAGATTGGCACCAATGGGATCACGCAGAGCATAAACCATAAAGTTGGGAGCGCCAGCGCCTTCAGGTTTTACACGCAGTTCGCCGCCCATTGGAGAGCCTTTCTTGTAACCTGCATTTGCTGGTATTCTGGAGTTGAGATCTTGGTCGGTAAATTCCCAACCGCCAAAGAGCCGTACAGTCATTCGTGGGCCTGTTGTCCCATACACTTCCTTGCGCTGCATTGCGTCAAAGATTGCTTCCCGACTGTTATCTGTTGCCCAAACTGCAGCAAGACCCGATGCAACCATCTGCCAACCAACGATTTCACCTTTATCTGTTTTCATGAACGGATGCGTCATCCGATCAGGATTGGGCTCATAACCACTATGTTTGCCAAAGAAATTATCTTCTTCGGCGGTTGCAAGGGAAGTGTGACTATCAGTGGCACCAATCATGCCGAACTTATATGGGTTGGCACCGAGATTTTTTTCTATTGCAAGACCGCGCTTTAAGGCCTCACGGGCGTATTCACCAGCCAGCATATCGTT
>JASJGJ010000085.1:0-30592 GCA_033791605.1 Porticoccus sp. | reverse complement strand
GATCCTGATGGAGTTCGCCGCTACGGCTTGGACGGACCCATGACTATATGGAGAGAAGAAAGCGATGATGATGACATTAATATAGAAAAGCTCGAAGGAGACCATGTCTATGCTTACTTTGGCATGCGCCGTGGCGGCAATAATTATTACGCAATGGATGTCACCGATAAAAATAATCCCGTTCTTATGTGGACTATTTTTGGTGGCACTCCCGGTTTTCAAGACATGGGCCAAAGTTGGTCTCGCCCAGTCCTGAGTCGTGTCAATTGGGGCTGTGATTCTAACGGTGAAAACTGTACGTCTAAAAACGTCCTGTTCTTTTCCGGTGGCTATGATTCCGTCCATGATAATGCGACAGCATTCACCTCTGACGACCAAGGTGCAGCAATCTATATGGTAGATGCGCTGAACGGTGACTTACTCTGGTCTGCGGGAAATAATAGTAATAGTGATGACACTCACGACCTAGATCTTCCTTTTAGTAATAGCATGCCTGGGGATGTAACCGTTGCAGACATGGATGGTGATGGCTCTGATGACATCCTATTCGCAGTAGATATTCAAGGCCATGTATGGAGAATCGACTTCAACAGTGCCAGTCAAAATGCATCAGATTTCTCCCAAGATGGAGATGGTAATGATACGGGGGGCCAGATCGCAAATTTACAAGATACAGGAACGAACCCTTCAGATCCCAGCGATGATTCATTTCGTCGGTTTTATACCGGCCCAACTGTCTCTCTATCAAAAAAACGTGGCCAACAACCTTTCTTTGTTATTTCCGTTGGTAGTGGCTATGTAGCTCATCCTAAAGAAATCAGTGTCACAGACCGTCTATATGCCATTTTCGAACGTGATGTGTTTTCACCGCCTAGAAATATTGATGGCGATATATCCTATACCTCTGTAACTAACATCAACCTAAAAGATATGACGGATCCCGATGCCGACCCTACAAACCCATTGGCTGATCCAAGCACCAATGGATCTGGATACTATGGCTTTTATCGAGAGGCTACTGCTACTGGAGAGAAATTTTTACGTAGAGCTCTAACAATATTTGGACAAACCCTTTATACATCCTATCTTCCGGAGGGCTCCAGCAATGTAGTCAATACCACTTGCGGGGCTGAATATCTTGGCACCAGCCGTATTTACAGTATTGATTTTATTACAGGAAAAAGTATTTATACCGGTGAATATATTACCCTAAAACATCCGGGTATAGCCCCAGAACCTGCTGTATTGTTTCTACAGGATGACGATGGAATAAAAACCAACCTATGTGTTGGAACCGAATGTGAAAGTAGTAAATTAGACCCCATTACTTCCGAATGTGAAGAGGGAGCGATGAATTGTCTACCTCAGCCATCACTGGATATTGAATCCTGGAGGGAAAACATTTAATGAATAATCAAAATAGAGGTATGAGCCTAATTGAGTTAATGATCGTTGTCGCCATTATTGGAATCATTGGGGCTGTGGCTTACCCCTCGTATATGGCTACAGTAATAAAGACGCGTAAAACTGATGGTATAGCTATGATCAATAAAGTGATGCAGGCTCAAGAGCGCTATTTTGTAAATAACTTGTCCTATACAACCAATCTCAAGGACGACCTGGGCTTTGCAGCCAATAGCTTACCAAGTGAAGAGGGAGCTTATCTTATCAGTGCAGAAGCATGCGGAGGAGGCATCGCTGAATGTGTCAATATTACTGCCGTTGCTCAAGGCTCTCAGGATACAGGAACGCCTGCTGACGATGACCTTGAACTTAACAGCCAAGGAACAAAAGCTGGGAAATGGCCTAACGACCACTAGCCTCTTTTTCTTTTAATAAAAATACCCCGGAATTTTCCGGGGTTTTTTTATGTCACATAAACACTCTGTAAGTTTTAACTCTAGCGCAATTCCCTAGGCATAGAAAAACGTATATTCTCTTCTCTTCCTTCAATTTCTTTGGCCGTTTCTGCACCCATCGTCTTTAAAGTTTCAACGACATCCTGAACGAGAATTTCTGGAGCCGATGCTCCCGCAGTTACTCCAACCACACTCTTTCCCGCCAACCAAGTTACATTGATATCTTCTGCACTATCTATCAAGTGGGCCTTGGCACCACAACGCTCTGCCAATTCACGTAACCGATTGGAGTTCGAACTATTGGGCGACCCCACAACCAACACTAGATCACACTCGAGAGCCAATTGTTTCACCGCATCCTGACGGTTCTGTGTGGCATAACAAATATCATCTTTTTTCGGCCCTTGTATAGAAGGAAAACGCTGCCGTAACGCGTCAATCACACGAGCGGTATCGTCCATGGATAAGGTTGTTTGGGTCACATAAGCAAGATTTTTGGGGTGCTTCACTTGTAACTTGGCCACATCAGATTCATTTTCTACCAAATAAATCTGCCCACCGGAGCCGTTACGATATTGCCCCATTGTACCTTCAACTTCAGGATGCCCCTGATGACCAATCAAGACACATTCACACCCTTCTCGACTATAACGCACGACTTCCATATGCACTTTTGTCACCAAAGGACACGTAGCATCAAAAATTCGCAAATTACGTTCTTCAGCTTCTTTTCTGACCGTCTGGGAAACGCCATGAGCACTAAAAATGACAATAACATCATCGGGGATTTCATGGAGTTCATCGACAAAAATGGCCCCCCGATCCCGCAGGGAATCCACCACAAATTTGTTGTGCACTACTTCGTGACGAACATAAATAGGGGCACCAAAAATATCCAGAGCACGATTGACGATATCAATGGCGCGATCAACCCCTGCGCAAAATCCCCGTGGATTAGCTAGCCTAATATCCATCAATGGGTAACCGCTGGCACCACAGAAAGAATTTTTACCTTGAAGCTAATAGTATGACCCGCGAGCGGGTGATTGAAATCGATCGTTACTGTTTCTTCATCAACTTCAACGACTACACCAGGCAATTCAGCTCGGTTTGCATCAGCAAAGGAGAGCATTAACCCTGGCTCCACATCTAATTCTTCATCAAACTCTTTGCGGGCAAACTGCTGAATATTACTTGGATTATGTTGCCCAAAACCTTTCTCGGGCTGTATAGAAAATATCTCTTCTGCACCAGACTTCAGCCCAATCAAGACAGCCTCAAATCCTGGTAATAAACTGCCATCACCAAACGTACAGATAGCAGGATCGGCCTCGAAATTAGAGTCCACTAAGGAGCCATTTTCTAACGAAAGTGAAAAATGTAGGGTTATTTTTGTATCTGGTCCAATAGGAAGTGAATCCATCTCAGAAAAATGTGCCTCAGATAAAGAAGAATCAGATAAATCAGTCATGGTCTCAATCCATTTTACGTTGTTTTGGTGCCAACAGGCTTTCCAAAATCAATAACACAGCACCCAAAGTAATCGCGGCATCAGCCACGTTAAACGCGGGCCAGTGATGCTGTTGATAATGAGCATCGACAAAATCGACCACATAACCCAACAAAATGCGATCACATAAATTACCGAGTGCGCCACCCAAAATTAAAGTTATAGCCATCGCCAACAAATACTGTCGGCTTGGCAACCGGTACAACCAAACCGCTAAAATCGTGCTCACCACCATTGAAATGATGACAAAAAACCAGCGCTGCCAACCTCCAGCATCACTTAGAAAACTAAAAGCTGCTCCCGTATTGTGTACTAAGGTCATATTTAGAATGGGCAATAACTCAAAAGTTTCACCATAAGCAAACATTTGAGTAACCCAAAATTTGGTTAGTTGATCAATAACAATGATGAACAACGCCAACAAGTACCAACGTCCCAGCTGCCAGCTCACAACAACTTACCAAACAAATAAACTTCAGATAAATAAGTGCTAGTTTTAAGCATATAAACGCTGCTCACCCTCACCCTCTACATTCTCAATACAACGACCACAAAGCTCGGGGTGTTCAGTATGAACACCCACATCTTTACGATGGTGCCAACAACGATCGCATTTCGCATGCATTGTTTTAACGACACCCACCTCCAGCCCTTCAATTTCCGTAGAGTCTGCATCAACAGCTTCCGCAATAGGTTTAATGTCAGCCGCAGAGGTTATTAATACAAATCTTAATTCATCACCCAGTTTGCCCAATGCCTTCTGCAATTCACCATCGGCATAGACCGTCACTTCGGCTTCAAGTGATTTCTGAATGCCGACATCCTTCTTGCCCTCCAGCACTTTGTTGACGGCATGTCGCGCTTCAGCAATCAATGTCCAATCACTTGCTGTAATCACTGATCCTTCCACAGAGGGCAACTCTTTCCATTCAGCAAAGAATACCGAGGCTTCCCTATCCCCTGGGATAAACGACCAAATTTCTTCTGCGGTAAAGCTCAGTATCGGTGCAATCCAACGGGCAAATGAATCAACAATATAATAAATGGCGGTTTGTGCAGAACGCCGCGCCAGTGAATTTTCCTGACAGGTGTATTGGCGATCTTTGATGATATTCAAATAAAACCCACCCATATCCGTCACACAGAAGTTATGTAGCTTCTGATAAATATGATGAAACTGGTAGTTTTCATAAGCAGCTAGAATGTCCTGTTGCATCTTAGCGACACAATCCACCGCCCAGCGATCCAATGCCAACATCTCGTCCATGGGCACCAAGTTTCTGGCGGGGTCAAAGCCATTTAGGTTCGACAGGAAGAAACGTGCCGTATTGCGAATTCTGCGATAGGAATCTCCAGTTCGCTTGAGAATTTCATCGGAAACACTCATCTCACCACTGAAATCTGTTGCGGCCACCCACAAACGCAATACATCGGCGCCCTGATCATTCACCACCTTCTGTGGTGACATGACATTACCGATGGATTTAGACATTTTACGGCCATCAGCATCCACCACAAAGCCATGAGTCAGTACAGCCTTGTAGGGCGCATTACCTTTGATGGCAATCGCTGTTTTTAGAGAGGACTGAAACCATCCACGATGTTGATCAGAGCCTTCCAGATATAAGTCGGCTGGATATTGTAATTGTTCTCGCGCATCCAACACCGCAGCATGGGTGACACCGGAGTCAAACCAAACATCTAGTGTATCCGTTACTTTACTGTACTGGTCCGCGTCATCGCCAAGTAACTCAGTGGCATCCAGTTCATACCAGGCATCTATTCCACCTTGCTCCACGCGGGATGCTACGGCCTCGACCAATGCCGGCGTATTCGGGTGAATCGCCCCTGTTATTTTATGAACAAACAATGCAATGGGAACGCCCCAAGTACGCTGACGAGAGATACACCAATCCGGACTATTCTCCAGCATCCCTTCAATCCGAGCCTGCCCCCATTCTGGATGCCAGGACACTCCTTTAATGGCTTGTTTAGCTTTTGCCAACAAACCATTTTGACTCATGCTGATAAACCACTGGGGTGTTGCCCGATAAATTAGTGGCGTTTTTGTCCGCCAGCAATGGGCATAGCTGTGAGTAATTTTGTTATTGGACAGCAACAGGCCCTTGTCTTTTAACAGAGCAACTACCTGCTCATCGACTTTGTAAACATGCTCCCCAGCAAACTGTTCCACATCTTCACGAAACACGCCGTTATCATCAATATAATTTAGGGTACCAATGTCATACTTGGCAGCGACTACAAAGTCATCCACGCCGTGATCCGGTGCCGTATGAACACAACCTGTTCCTGCCTCAGTAGTGACATGATCGCCCAAAATGACAGGGACCTGTCGATGATAGAACGGATGTTGTAGCAATACTCGATCAAGTTTTTCACCTTTTACTCGGCCTACCACTTGAAACTCAGCCACCCCCCAACGCGCTAGAACAGATTCAACCAATGCCTCAGCCATTAGGTATCGGCCAGCACCAAGCCCTTCAGGCTCACACTGCACCAACACATAATCCAGTTCTGCATTCAGACTAACCGCCTGATTTGAAGGCAATGTCCAAGGGGTTGTGGTCCAAATAACGACCGAAATATCACCCTCACCTGTCACGCCACCCATTGCATTTACAAAAGCATCCATATCAGCAACAGGAAAAGCCACATCAATCGAGAAAGAGGTTTTGTCCTGATACTCCACTTCGGCTTCAGCCAGTGCCGACGCCCCGACCACACTCCAGTACACCGGTTTATAACCTTTAACCAAGTGTCCATTTTCAACCACTTTACCCAGCGCACGAATAATGTTCGCTTCAAAATTATTATCCATGGTGAGATAAGGGTTATCCCATTCGCCCATAACGCCAAGACGGATAAAGTCCTTCATCTGGCCATCGACCTGACGACGAGCATATTCACGGCATTTTTGACGAAAGGTTTTATGGTCTACCTTAACACCCGCTTTACCAATTTTCTTTTCGACCTGATGCTCGATGGGCAACCCATGACAATCCCACCCCGGCACATAAGGCGCATCGTAACCACTAAGACTTCGAGACTTAACTACAATATCCTTCAACACTTTATTAACGGAGTGGCCGATATGAATATTACCGTTGGCATAGGGAGGGCCATCGTGCAGGATAAATTTCTCTCTACCTTTGCGCTGCTCACGTAATTGTTCGTAGACTTTAGCTTCCTGCCATTTCTTCAGCATGCCCGGTTCCCGCTGGGCCAAGTTGGCCTTCATAGGGAACTCTGTAAAGGGTAAATTCAGGGTTGATTTGTAGTCAGTCATTTCTCTCAAACATCTTTTATTTGCTCGGCAAAATATTCCCGGGCCACTGTAATATCGTTATGAATTTCTTCTACCATCATATCCAGAGAAGCAAACTTGGCCTCCTCCCGAACTTTGGCTTTAAACTCCACCTGGATTCTCCGTCCATAGAGCTGCTCGTCAAAATCCAGTAAATGGACCTCAAGAACAGGCTTAATCAAATCGCCCACCGTGGGCCGAACACCCACATTTGCCACACCGGGCAAACAGCGGTCACCCAGCAATACTTCTACCACATAAACACCACTCAATGGTGCCCGGTATCGGTTCAACTGGACATTAACAGTGGGAAGACCCAACTGCCTACCAAGTTGTTGGCCATAAACCACGCGGCCTGTAATCCTGAATGGCTTACCTAACAATGTCTCAGCTAATGAAAAGTCAGCCTGCTCTAGCGCATGGCGAATACGTGTACTGCTAATACGCTCGTCCTTATATTCCAAAGTATGGGTATCCAGTACCTCAAAACCCTGCTGCTTTCCAACCCGCTCTAATAACTGGTGATTACCGCTACGATCATGGCCAAATCGGAAATCATCCCCCACCACCAGGCAACGAATACCCAAACCAGAAATCAGTACTTGATCAATAAAATCCATGGCCGACAGACTGCGTAGTGAACGGTTGAATTGAAGGCAAAAAACCTGATCAACTCCTGCTTCAATAAACGCTTCAACCTTTTCCCGCAAACGCATCAATCGAGCTGGCGCTTGCTCACCAGAGAAAAACTCTTGAGGCTGCGGCTCAAAGATCATCACAACTGACGGCAAATCAAGCTCAGCAGCCTTATCAATCAACTGTTGAAGGATTGCCCGATGCCCACGATGAACACCATCAAAAGAGCCAATGGTTGCAACACAACCACCCTGGCTAGGCTTCAAATTATGCAAGCCACGAATAAACTGTTTCTTTTCTTCGATCACTTGCTGCCGACATCGCAAAAACGAAGGCGAAATTATACCTACCCATAGGGATTAAAAACAGATTAGGGTCTGATTATATTGATGTTTGGAATTTTATAGATGTATTGGCTCGCTTAGTGATGTTTAAGGTGTGAAGGTCTAAAGCCTCCCACAAGAAGAAATAGAATATAAGCCACAACACCTGCCCCACAGATAAACCCCATCCAGCCGGCTCTCTGCCACCATAGCCATTCCGCCCAATCATTAAGGTTTAAAGTCAACCCGTAGAGAGCAAAACACATGGCAGTATTCGCCATTAGCGACATCAAAATAAATTTACGCCACCCTGGTTCTGGCGTGTAAACACGCCCTATTCGCAAACCACGGAATAACAAAATGGCGTTTAGTATGGCGGATAATGAAGTAGCCAAGGCCAAGCCCACATGACCAACCCCCCAATAGAAATGCAACGGTACCGCTAAAACAATATTAAGCACCATGTTAGTCACAAGAGCGATAACGCCTATACGCACAGGGGTTCTCATATCTTGGCGAGCAAAATATCCCGGCGCCAAAACCTTAATCAACATAAAGGCTATGAGCCCCGCCGCATAAGCACGCAAACTCAATGTCGCCATCGCTATATCACGAGAGGTCATCGCATCCCCGTAATAAAACAATGTGAGTAAGATGGGTTCGGCCAAAATAATAAGTGCCAGTGCAGCGGGTATGGCGATAAGCAATATCATCCGCAACGCCCAATCCATAGTGGCACTAAATCTCTCAAGGGTGTCTGCCGCATGCTGCCTAGATAGGCTGGGCAAGACTACTGTAGCAATGGCAACACCAAAAACACCCAATGGCAATTCAGACAGACGATCAGAATAGTAAAGCCATGAAATACTCCCCGTGGGAAGGAATGAAGCGATCATGGTATCCAGCAACAAGTTTATCTGGCTTACGGAGACACCAAAAATTGCAGGCGCCATTAACCGTAAAATTCGAATCACACCCTCATCTCGCCAATCTAGCGTCGGCGATGGCACCATATGAATCTTCGCCAAAAATGGCAATTGAAAGAGCAACTGAACAACACCTGCTGCCAACACCCCCCACGCCAACGCATATACAGGCTCTTCAAACCACGGTGAGACAAAAATTGCCGCAACGATCAATGAAATATTTAAAAATACCGGCGTAACCGCAGGAATTGCAAAGCGATCATAGCTATTGAGAATAGCGCCAGCTAACCCAGTAAGAGAAATCAACATCAGGTAAGGAAAAGTAATTCTCAACATGCCACTGGCAGCAGCAAACTTGTCGGGGTAATCCAGCCAAAAACCGAACGCAAAAACCCCCGTCATCAGAGGGGACGCAATAACCACCAACACCGTGACGGCTATCAATATAGAACCCAAAGCACCAGCGACTTTATCTACAAGGACCTTAACTGCCGCTTGACTGCCAGTCTGTCGATACTCAGCCAAGATAGGAACAAATGCCTGTGAAAACGCACCTTCAGCAAATAATCGTCGAAAAAAGTTGGGAATTTTAAATGCCACAAAAAAGGCATCGGCCATCGCATCGGCGCCAATCACCCTGGCAAAAACGATATCGCGCAGTAAGCCCAACACCCTGGAGAGCATCGTCATGGAACTGACCACACCGCTTGAGCGCAATAATTTTGATGATGTTGCTGGCGGGGTTTTTAGTTCTATCTCTTTATCCATGTTTTGATGTTACAAGCTTCAAATCTCTGCCTTGCCTTAAAATAAATTGAGCCAAAATCGATCATAGTGGCTTTAACGCTATGATCATAGTCGCGTTAGCGCAGCTAGTAGGAATTATTACGAAAACTTCAACATCACTCTAATCAACACCTACCCCCTTTATATTATTTTTTTTCAGCACAATGCATGTTGATAAATAGGGGTAAACGTTGTATATTCCCGCGCCTTGAATTCAGACTCATTGGTATAAAAAGGAGCACTTAGGTGGCTAACTCACCCCAAGCACGCAAAAGAGCGCGCCAAAACGAAAAAAGTCGCAAGCACAATGCCAGCCTGCGCTCCATGGTACGCACTTACCTTAAAAAGACTTATGCGGCCATAGAATCAGGTGAAGCAGAAGCGGCGCAAGCGGCTTACAACGCGGTTGTACCTATACTTGACCGCATTGCCGACAAAGGTATTATCCACAAGAATAAGGCTGCCCGTCACAAAAGCCGCCTGAATGCTCAAGTTAAGGCCCTTGCCGCTAGCTAAAAGTATTCTGCTTCTGACAATGGAAGCTCTTGAAAAAAACCGGCAGAACGCCGGTTTTTTTGTGGTTCTGTTCTTTATAGCTCTATACTTTGCATCCCTATTAAACGACCCATCTAAATGAGCCGTCGATTTATGTAGGATGACAACAATAGGTAAAACTATATTTCATACTGAATGAAAACTTGGCACACTCCGCCAACCATTCTATTTAAACCGCCCTACCATCAAACACAATTGCAACTACTTAACTTAGCACCAAATTATCGCGATGAATCAATTCTTTATCATCACAGTAACCTAATATTTCTGTAATCCTACTACTGCTTTTACCAATAATCTGCCGACTTTCTGAAGCGCTATAATTAACCAACCCACGGCCCACCTCTACACCAGACTCATCGACACAGCGAACCATATCTCCTCGATGGAAATCCCCCCCAACGGACCGCACACCTACGGGAAGCAAACTCTTCCCCTGATCTTTCAACACACGAACAGCCCCTGGGTCCAACACCAACGAACCGCAGGCTTGCAACCTACCGGCCAGCCACTGCTTTCTAGCCGCAATGGGTTCCTTTTCAGCCACCAACAACGTGCCCAAGATCTCACCCTCAAATAATCGAATGATCGAATTATCTAAGCGACCACCAACAATTATGGTATTTGCACCAGAACGAGCCGCCAACTTCGCAGCTTTGAGCTTGGTAATCATACCGCCACGCCCCAAACTACCACCGCCGCCAGCCAGCGCATCAAGCGTTGAATCCCCAGCATTGCCTTGGGAAATTAACTGTGCTTTTGGATTGTTTCTGGGATCTGCATCGAAAAGACCATCTTGATCCGTAAGAATCACTAACAAATCAGCATCAATAAGATTTGCCACCATGGCAGCCAGAGTATCGTTGTCGCCAAAACGAATTTGATCCGTTACCACCGTGTCATTTTCATTAATGATGGGCACTACACCCAATTCAAGTAATGTCTGCAATGTATTGCGAGCATTGAGGTAACGCTCACGATTTGAAATATCATCATGATCCAAAAGAACCTGCGCCGTGTGCCGCTCATATTGCTGGAACTGGAATTCATAGGCTTGTATCAGCCCCATCTGCCCAACAGCCGCCGCCGCTTGCAGGCCATGAATTGATGAAGGACGCTGACTCCAGCCTAACCTAGACATCCCCTCTGCCACGGCACCAGAAGACACCATCACGACTTCAATGCCTTGCTCAAGCAGGGCTGCCACCTGCCCGACCCAGCCGGCAATAGCCTCACGATCAAGACCACGACCATCAGCCGTCAGCAATGCACTGCCAATTTTTATGACCCACCGTTTGGCATTTTTCACCTTATACCGGTCACTTACCTTATCTTGCTCGGCCATATCTATTCAAATGCTCGCACTATTATTTTTTATAGTTCTTTTGGTTCTTTTGGTTCTTTTAAACTTTCAACAAAACACTAATTTTCAGTACAACCCTTAAGTTTTCATAAACGTAAGAAAGCTTACTCACCTATGGGCTATAAATAATTTCCACATCATGATCATCATCGTCATCCCAATCATCATCGTCGTCCTGACCAGTGGATTTTGGACGCCCACGCAATGCCTCAATCCGGTCTCTCGCTTCAGATTGCATCTTTGCCTGCAACTCTCGCTCATGCTCAGCAACCTCGGGATCCTCCCGTTCAGCTTCCCAACATTCTTCCAAGTGCTCCATAATATCTTGGCATAGCAACAATGTGCCGACAGAACCCGACGCTGATACATAATAGACAGGGCCATCCCACTGTAATTTGTCTATCACCTCTTGGCAGAGCTGCTCCCTTTCACTCTCAGGCAACAAGTCGATTTTATTTAATACTAACCAGCGATCACGACCCCACAAAGTAGGACTAAATTGATCAAGCTCATTCTCAATAATATTGATATTGGCGGTTGGATCAGTACCATCCGGCGGCAACATATCAACCAAATGTAACAATAACCGTGTTCTGGTTAAATGCTTTAAGAAGCGAATGCCCAAACCTGCCCCTTCCGCAGCACCCTCGACCAACCCAGGAACATCTGCAATGACAAAACTACGATATTTGTGTGGCTGAACTACACCTAAATTGGGCACTAACGTAGTAAAGGGATAGTCAGCCACCTTGGGGCGAGCGGCAGAAACAGCGCGGATAAAAGTAGACTTCCCAGCATTCGGCAATCCGACCAATCCCACATCAGCCAATACTTTCAGCTCTAACCGCAAATGCCGAAGTTCACCCTCTGTCCCGGATGTCGTCTGGCGAGGTGCACGATTAACACTGGATTTAAATCGGGTGTTTCCTAGACCATGGTAACCAGCCTTCGCTACCATCAAGCGCTGGCCATTCGCCGTAATATCTCCCAGAACCTCTTCGGTGTCTTCATCAATGATAGTGGTGCCAACAGGCACCTTTAAGACAAGATCCTCGCCCCCCCTGCCCGTACAATTCTTAGAGCCACCGGCCTGTCCGCTCTGGGCATTAAAATTACGCTGAAAACGATAATCGACCAAGGTATTAAGATTATCGTCCCCTTCCAGATAGATACTACCGCCATCACCACCATCACCACCATCAGGGCCACCTTTAGCAATAAATTTTTCGCGACGAAAGCTCAAGCAACCATTGCCACCGCGGCCGGCTTGTACGTGAATAGGTGTTTCATCAACAAATTTCATTGGAGTAAGGCCATCAATATAGTTTAGGGGTTAAAGTCTTAAGTCGACTTCAAAAAATAGAGTATACAGTGTCTGATAGTGCGTTATCAGCCACCCATCGGGCAGATATTCAGCAAAACACACGCAAAATCCGAACAACAAAACAAATATAAACTTTAACAACAAAAAAGCCCCGCAATGCGGGGCTTTAACTTCAAAAAAGAAGTGTTCTAATTTATTGCCTTACGCAGTAACAATATTCACATATTTACGGTTTTTTGGACCCTTAACAGTGAATTTCACTTCTCCTGGTGCTGTAGCAAAAATCGTGTGGTCACGACCAATGCCCACATTATTACCAGGGTGGAATTTAGTACCGCGCTGGCGAACAATAATGTTCCCAGATGCTACTTGCTCACCACCGAAACGCTTAACACCAAGACGCTTGCTTTCCGAATCGCGCCCGTTACGGGTACTACCACCAGCTTTCTTATGAGCCATATCGTTCTCCTATCTAACCTTAACCAGCGCTAATGCTAGTAATTTTAACTTCGGTGAACCACTGGCGGTGGCCCATTTGTTTGCGGCTGTGCTTACGACGATTAAACTTGATAATTTTTACTTTATCAGCACGACCATGGCTCAATACTTCGCCTGTCACCTTGCCACCCTCAACAAGAGGTGCGCCAATTTTTATATTGTCGCCATCTGCGACCATCAGCACTTCATCAAAATTAATACTTTCACCTGTAGCCACATCCAGCTTCTCGAGACGCAGGAACTCACCTTCCTGCACACGATGCTGCTTGCCACCACTTTTAATTACTGCGTACATATCATCAACTCCATATTCGCGTATGCCAGTTCGACGCCCTGAGAACGATTTCTCCAGGCCGGTTTTGCGAGGGCGGCAATTTTAAGTCAAACACCCCACTATCGCAAGGAAAAATTGGCTTAAAATCCAGCAATAATGCGCCATTCACTTGACAGCTATCCCACCCAACCCTAGGATGCCAACGCGTCCATATTTAGGGACAAAATCAATAAAACAAACGTACAGGGCCTTGGCATGCTGCCGTTTCACCAAGTGGTTAAATCTGAGTTTGACCAAGTCAACGAATTGATCATTAACCGACTTAACTCTGAAGTAGGATTGGTAGAAAACATAGGCCAGTACATTATTGATGCAGGCGGCAAACGCCTAAGGCCATTATTAGTCCTGCTTAGCGCCAACAGTTGCGGCTATCAGGGTTCTCAACATGCCGCGTTGGCAGCAATCATTGAATTCATTCACACAGCCACACTACTCCATGATGATGTAGTCGACACCTCAGACCTCCGCCGTGGTCGAGCAACAGCAAATGCTAAATTTGGTAATGCACCGAGCGTATTAGTCGGCGATTTCCTCTATTCCCGTGCATTTCAGATGCTTGTTGAAATCGGCAACATGAATATCATGAAAATCATTGCCGACACCACCAACATTATTTCTGAAGGAGAAGTTCAGCAGCTTATTAATGCCGGTAACCCTGATACCAGCGAAGTTGCCTACAATGAAGTGATTCGCAAGAAAACAGCCCAGCTGTTTGACGCCGCAGCCGAAACCGGCGCCCTACTCGCTGGAGCCTCGCCAGAACAGCAGGCCGCTATGGGCCGCTATGGCCACCACCTTGGCATGGCATTTCAACTAGTAGATGACGCACTAGATTACAATGGCAACACCAAAGACTTAGGCAAAAATGTTGGCGATGACCTTGCCGAAGGAAAGCCAACTCTACCTCTTATTTATGCCATGAAGAATGGGACACATGAACAAACAACCCTTATCAGGCAGGCTATAGAAAACGGCGGGATCGAACAAATGGATGCCATTTTAGAGGCCATCAAGACTACCGGTGCCCTAGATTACACGATGGATTGTGCAAAGGAGCATGCCCTACAAGCTAAAGGCTGCCTGACGGGTCTATCTAAATCCCGCGAACAAACAGCACTCTTGGAACTTGCCGACTTTTCCATTCAGCGGACGTCTTAGCTCTGTTTGAGAAAGATTCATCTTCCCTAAAACCCATCTAACGTTAGTTTTCTCTTCACGCTCACCTCATTACAACGGAGGTACAACCCCTTATTTTCTGGACTTAACACTCAGATCAGATAAAATCCCGCCCTTCGACCCAAAACCATAAAATCTGAAAAGCTCAGGGTAACGAGTTAGATAGCAGAGGCCAATTAATCAATGACGACCTTCATTCCACAATCGCAGAACTCATACACCCGTGAGGAAATTATCGCTTGTAGCCAAGGAAAACTGTTTGGTGAAGGTAATGCTCAGCTGCCCGCCGACAATATGCTAATGGTGGACCGAATCACCCATATTCATGCGGGTGAGGGTAAATTTGGCAAGGGAGTTATGACTGCCGAGCTAGACATCCGACCAGACCTCTGGTTCTTCGGTTGCCACTTTGAAGGCGACCCAGTGATGCCGGGCTGCCTTGGTCTCGATGCCATGTGGCAACTCACCGGTTTTTTTCTGGCATGGAAGGGAAATCCTGGCCGCGGACGCGCATTGGGATCGGGAGAAGTAAAATTCTTTGGTCAGGTTCTACCAGAAGCCAAGTTAATCACTTATCGTATTGATGTTTCACGAATTGTCGAACGAAAACTAAAGATGGTCATCGCTGATGGTACTGTCTCTGTAGATGGCCGCGAAATTTACACCGCAAAAGATCTCAGAGTTGGCTTATTTGAATCAACTGACAACTTTTAATATTTTCGATTACAATTAATCCTTTAGATGACAATGACCGGATCTTTTGCCGGCATAGGGGTAGTCAATGAAACGCGTGGTAATTACCGGAATGGGGATTGTCTCCTGCTTAGGTAATGACAAAGAAACTGTCACTGAGTCTTTGAGAGAATGTAAATCAGGCATAGCCTTCAGAGAAGACTTCAAGGAAATGGGACTGCGTTGCAACGTAGCAGCCAAACTGGATCTCGATGTAGCAGAACATATTGATCGCAAAGTTCTGCGCTTCATGGGGCCCTCTGCTGCCTATGGTTACATCGCTATGGGTCAGGCCATTGCTGATGCAGGGCTAACCGAAGATCAGGTATCCAATATACGCACCGGACTGGTTATGGGCTCTGGTGGCGTTTCAGGTGAAATGTTTACTGAAACCATTGATGTCATGCGCGAACGCGGTATCAAGCGAGCAGGCCCTTATCGGGTGACACAAATTATGGCAAGTACAGTTTCTGCTTGTCTCGCAACCCCTTACAAAATCAAGGGAACCAACTATTCTATCTCATCAGCCTGTGCGACTAGCGCCCACTGTATTGGCCACGCAATGGAATTAATTCAAATGGGCAAACAAGATATGGTCTTTGCTGGTGGTGCAGAAGATATGCACTGGTCAATGGCAGGCATGTTTGATGCGATGGGAGCCCTATCCAGCAAATACAACGACACTCCCGAGCTGGCCTCTCGCGCTTATGATGCTGATCGTGACGGTTTTGTCCCCGGGGTAGGCGCCGGCTGCCTGGTCGTAGAAGAGCTGGAACATGCGCTTGCACGTGGCGCGACGATTTACGCAGAGATTGTTGGTTATGGTGCTACATCAGATGGCTATGACATGGTAGCACCTTCCGGTGAAGGAGCAGCGCGCTGTATGGAAATGGCCATGGAAACCACAAATGGTAGTATTGACTATATCAATACTCATGGCACCAGCACACCAGTGGGTGACCTAGCAGAGCTGAAAGCAATAAGGACTGTTTTTGGTGATAAGGCCCCCCCCATCAGCTCCACCAAGTCTCTTTCAGGACATGGTTTAGGCGCAGCCGGTGCTCAAGAAGCTATTTTTAGCCTGCTGATGATGCAGAATGACTTTATCTGTGCATCAGCTAATCTTGAGACCATTGACCCAGAGGCCGAGGATTTACCCATTGTTGCCAAGCGTATAGACAACGCCAACTTACAACGAGTTATGTCTAATAGCTTTGGTTTTGGTGGCACAAATGCATCACTGGTTTTACAAAAATATAGTTAGCTCGCCCGGGTGGGCGCAAAGTGACACTAAAAAAAAGGGGGAGCTTTAGCTCCCCCTTTTTTAGTTCAACTCTATCCGCCCTAACACACAGAAAAAGTAATTCTACCTAATAATACGCAATGAAGATTTCACACACCCCGCCAAAACACGCTATTCTTATATATCCAGACACATGATCAAATAGGGTAAATACAATGAAGCTTTATGACTATCCTGGCGTCCCAAACCCTCGCCGCCTAAACATATTTATGTCCGAAAAAGGCATTCGTATACCACGAGTCAACATTGACTTACTCAAAGGCGAGCAGTTTGAACCCGCGTTTAGAAAAAAAAGCCCTAACTGCGATGTCCCCACACTAGAATTGGACGATGGAACCTGTATATCCCAAACTAATGCCATTTGCCGCTACTTGGAAACATTACATCCTGAGCCACCCTTATACGGCACAACACCAAAAGAAATTGGTCTTATTGAAATGTGGAACCAGATTTGCTTTACCAACGGCTTTCAAGCCGCAGCAGATTTATTCCGAAATGGACCCGATTGGTTTGATGGCAGGGCATTAATCGGGCCCCACGACTACGAAAAAATTCCGCAGCTGGTAGACCGTGGCCACAAGCGTATTCTGCATTTTTATGATGATATTAACCGCCATTTAACGACCCAGTGTTACTTTTCTGGGAGTCACTTTTCAGTTGCGGACATTACTGCGCTAGTCACCGTAGATTTTGCTCAGTGGGCAAAGGTGAAGATTCCCAATCATCATAAAAACCTGCTTCACTGGCATGCATTGGTGTCAGAACGCCCTAGCGTCCAAGCCAACAGCTAGGTATTCAAAACAACAGGGTTACTGATATCAACCTTCCTACAAACAATGAAACTCATCGCAAAAATAATAAGAGGCCGAGACAGCAGACAGCATAAAAATTCCAAGGTAAACTTGTCAAAATTATCAAGTAACACTAATTGATCAACACTGACATTGGGGCAAAGTATGGCTCGGGGTATCAACAAAGTAATTCTAGTAGGCAATTTAGGTAAAGACCCTGAGGCTAAATTCATGCCCAGTGGCAATGCTGTCACCAACATTACAATAGCCACCAGTGAAAGCTGGAAAGACAAGCAAACTGGCCAGCAGCAAGAACGTACCGAATGGCACAGAGTTGTCTTCTTTAACAGACTGGCAGAGATTGCCAGTGAATATTTAAAGAAAGGCTCAAAAGTGTATGTTGAAGGCTCACTACGTACGCGTAAGTGGCAAGGACAAGATGGACAAGATCGTTACACAACCGAGATCGTCGCCAGTGAAATGCAAATGCTGGATAGCCGCGGCGGTTCAGCTGGCAACTATGACAGCGATTCCACGCAACAAAATGCGCCCCAGAACCAACCATCACAGCCTAACCAACAAGCCAATCAACAAAAAGAAGCGCCGGCAGCTTCCGACAGCGGCTTCAACAGCTTTGATGACGACATCCCTTTTTAAAAAACACCATAGAGTATAATGTAAAAAATAGCCCCTAGAGCACCAGCAATCGGGGCTATTTCTTATTTACACAATATTGATGCTTACGAGTTAAGATCAAATCAAACCAAGATCAAATGGGACGACCAAGTACTTCTTCCATAGTTTCGGAACAAAATTCATCAATATCAATTTTGAAATATGCCAGTTGTTGCTCAGGAATAACAACGACATCACAGACCCCAGGAACTGGACCCACATAATCGCCAACAACTATGAGCTCACTAGGTAAAAGTTGAACAACCAAACTTTTCAAATGGCGAGGTTTTTTCATCGTTACAGCAGCAACTATCCACACCACAATTAATACGGCCACCATTAAAAAAACCTGCGCATAACCAAAGTGATGGGCCACCACCCCTCCAGTAACACCACCTAAAAATGCCCCGAGGAACTGACTGGTAGAATATATTCCCATCGCCGTACCCTTGCCTCCAGCAGGTGCAATTTTGCTGACAAGCGATGGCAATGTGGCTTCCAACAAATTAAATGCCATAAAGAACACAAACAAACCTAACAAAAACCAACTACGGCTTTCCGAACCACTACCCAACAAGACTTCTCCGACAGCAAGCAATACCACGGCCCCAACAAACACTGGTTTCATTTTCCGCTTGGCTTCAGCCACAATAATAAAAGGCAGCATACAAAGGAATGATAGCCCCATAGCACCCAGATAAATTATCCAGTGTTGGTCGCGACTGTAGGCTAATGTTTGCTCCAAAATTAAAGGTACTGAGACCCAACTCGCCATCTGGGCAAAATGCAAAATTCCGATACCCAAATTTAGGCGCAACAACTCGCCATCTCGCAATAATGTGCCAAACATTGCAGGAATAGCCTGAGATTCAGCATTTTGAACAGTAACAACCGGTGTAGGGACAATCACTATCAAAACCAAAATGCCACAAACAGCCAAGCCAGCTATTAACCAAAATAATCCAGAAAGTCCCCACAAACTGGCCAAGACTGGACCCGACACCATGGAGACAGCAAAAGCAATACCAATACTCCCCCCCACAACGGCCATCGCTTTGGTACGATTTTGCTCCGTTGTCAAATCTGACAAAAGCGCCATAATAGTACTGGCAACAGCCCCTGTTCCCTGCAAGGCTCGCCCTACTATTAAGCCCCACATAGAATCAGATATAGCAGCCACGATACTACCGCATAGAAAAAGCAACATCCCGCCAACAATGACGGGTTTGCGACCCACTTTGTCCGATAAAAAGCCAAGAGGAATCTGAAACAGCCCCTGGGTCAGGCCGTAGATACCGAGAGCTACACCAATGAGGATTGCTGAACTGCCGGAATACTCTTGGGCATAAAGCGACAAGACCGGCAACAACATAAACAGGCCAAGCATACGAAAGGCATAAAGAGAGGCCAAACCAACAAGGCTTTTTCGTTCCAATGAATTCATGGGAAATACAGCGCTACATTCAAGAGGAGCACATTATAAATGCCATCGACCCAGAATGTAGATCTAAAGTTATAGATCTTTAATATTTAGGCTACTGCCCGATAGAATTATCGATTTTTAACTTCATTAAATACCGACTATAAACGACCATAACTGTCTTCCATCCTGACAATATCATCCTCTCCCAAGTAAGAACCGGATTGAACCTCAATCATCTCTAATGGAATAGCACCAGGGTTTTCTAATCGATGAGTTTCACCAATAGGAATATAAGTTGATTCATTTTCTGAAAGAATAAATTCTTCCGCACCCTTAGTAACCCTAGCTGTGCCACTCACTACAATCCAATGCTCAGCGCGATGGTGGTGCATTTGTAGTGATAACTTGCCTCCAGGTTTTACCACAATCCGCTTGACCTGAAATCGTTCTCCAAAATCAATAGAATCATAAGAACCCCAAGGTCGATAGACTTTTCTATGAAGACTTGCTTCAGGTCGCCCCTGTTTCTTCAATTGGGACACAATCGCTTTCACATCCTGCACTCTTCCCTTATCAGCCACCATAATGGCATCATCACTTTCTACAATCACCACACCGTCCAAACCCACTGTGGCTATCAACTTTCTGTCACTCTGTATAAAACAATTTCGACTATCTAGCGCTAACACATCACCCTTTATGGAATTACCATTGGCATCTTTATCAGACACCTCCCACAAGGCCGACCAAGAACCCACATCACTCCAGCCACAATCTATAGGCACAACGACAGCATCTTTCGTTTTTTCCATCACAGCATAATCAATGGAATCCTCAGGACAACTCATAAAAGTGTCACTATCTGGACGAATAAAATCAATATCCACCGAAGCTTTAGACATTGCTTGCCGACATACCGCCAAAATATCAGGCCGCCGCGCCTCCAACTCAGATAAAAACTGACTGGCCTTAAACATGAACATGCCACTGTTCCACAAATATTCACCGCAGGATAGGTAGTCTTCCGCTGTCGCTTGATCGGGTTTTTCAACGAATCTGTCCACAACCATGGCTGCACCATCATTCAAAATATCGCCCATTCTTATATAGCCATAGCCGGTTTCTGGGGACTTTGGCACAATCCCAAAGGTAACCAACCTTCCCTGTTCGGCAAAAGACAACGCTGAAGTTACAGCCTCCTCAAAAGCGTTCTTATCCCGGATTACATGATCTGCAGCCAATACCAGTAATACCGGCTCGCTGTGCGGATTATCCTTTATCGCCTGTAATGCCGCCAAAGCCACTGCGGGTGCGGTATTCCTGCCCTCTGGCTCAAGAATAATATGACCAAACTCAAATTGACCAAGACGCAGCTGTTCAGCAACAGTAAAGCGATGCTCTTCACCACAGATAAATAGTGGTGGAAGATGATCGATACCATCCAAACGACCACAGGTTTCCTGCAACATGGTTTGCTCACTCACAAGGGGCAAAAACTGTTTTGGGTGGAGCTGCCTAGAAAGAGGCCACAGACGCGTGCCTGAACCACCAGCCATAATTACAGGTACTATTTTTGACACGACCATTAATCCATTATCCCTGAACTAAGTTGCTTACCATTTGAGGAGCGACTAAAACATAAAGCTCCATAGTACGCAAAAGATTATCTTTTTGCGTACCCAAATAACTAAAGTTAGAATTTTCTAAAAAAAATTTACATATTTTTATATAAAAATCAAACAGTTAATAACCATTAGGTCTTCTATGCAATTGATTACACCTGCTGTTGGCTGTAAAATCATGCAAAATAGCTTCAACGTTCTACTAATATGGGTAACCACCGATTGCCATGCAGGATGCATTCTAAATACAGACAGGGAATCTAAATGTTAAAAACCTTACTTGAATCAAAAAGATCAACAAAACGCATCATTTCTCTACTTTATGATGTCTGCGCTATTACTCTCGCACTCTATTTTGCCGTCTGCCTTAGGCTAGGTTCATTCACCTTTGAGGTGACCAGTAAAGAACTGACCAGCCTTGGCATCACTATCATGGTATCAATAATAGTCTTTATCAAACTCGGCCTTTATCGAGCCATCCTTCGATATATGACGATTCCCGCTATGGCCTCAATTATAACGGGGGTATGTATCTCTAGTATTGCCCTTGCTACCAGTAGTTTTTTTACTCATTCTTTCATTCCCCGTTCGGTACCATTAATTTATATCTCTACAGCCTTACTTTTTATAGGAACACCACGTTTTTTGGTGCGCAGTCTCATTACTTTACTCTATCAAGATAAAGTTCATCTTCGAGAAGCTGTCATTATTTATGGCGCTGGCTACACAGGGCATCAACTTGCCCTATCCCTGCAAAACACACCCTTCAAACCTATTGCTTTTGTGGACGACAATCCAAAACTGAAAGGAAGCTTGGTAGCCGGATTATTGGTTCATCGCCCTAAAAAAATAACCGAACTAGCCAAAAGTCACTCCGCCAAAAAAGTACTTTTAGCTTTAGGAAATGCCTCTCGCGCAGAACGAAAAGCGGTCATTAAAAAACTCGAACCTCTCACTATTACTGTACAAACCATTCCAGACTTGAATGACATTCTCACCGGCAAGGCCAGAATAGAAGACATCAAAGATGTTGAAATCGATGATTTGCTTGGGCGAGATCCTATAGCTCCCAACGATGACCTATTGCATGCCTGCATTACAAATAAAGTTGTTATGGTCACTGGAGCAGGAGGCTCCATAGGCAGTGAACTTTGTCGCCAAATACTCCGCCAGAAACCCTCACATCTTATTTTATTTGAACTCAACGAATACGGCCTCTACAAAATTGAGCAGGAACTACAGCATATATTAAGAGACTCTCTGGAAAAAACTGAAATAGTTTCACTGATTGGATCAGTCCAAAATCAACGTCGGCTTGAATCTGTTATGAGCACATTTGGTGTACAGACGATTTACCACGCGGCAGCCTACAAACATGTACCACTTGTTGAGCACAATATTGTTGAAGGTGTCAGTAATAATGTATTAGGTACTTGGTATTGTGCAGAAGCGGCCATCAAAACAGGTGTTGAATCATTTGTTCTTGTATCCACCGACAAAGCAGTTAGGCCTACTAATATTATGGGCGCATCCAAACGGATGGCCGAACTCGTCCTACAGGGGCTAACAGAACGTCAGAATATAACTCGCTTTACCATGGTACGTTTTGGCAATGTACTAGGATCTTCTGGATCTGTTGTTCCATTATTTAGAGAACAGATTAAACAAGGAGGCCCTGTAACCGTTACTCACCCCGACATTATTCGCTACTTTATGACGATCTCAGAAGCTGCCGAACTAGTGATACAAGCGGGGTCTATGGGAGAAGGTGGTGATGTATTTGTGCTAGACATGGGAGAACCTGTAAAAATTATCGACCTTGCCACAAGAATGATTCACCTCTCCGGACTGGAAATCAAAGATGAGAGGCGCCCCAATGGGGACATTGAAATCCGGTTTACCGGCCTTAGACCAGGAGAAAAGCTGTTCGAAGAGTTACTCATTGGCAATAACGTAAGCGGTACAGATCATTCCCGTATCATGAGAGCTGAAGAAACTTCACTTAGCTGGCAAGAAACTCTAATATTATTGAATGAACTGAATAAGGCCTGCGATGAATTTAAATGTGACTCCGTACAGCTTCTACTATTAAGAGCACCTACCGGCTACACTCCTTCCATTAAAGAATTACATGATAATGTTTGGTTATCTGAGAAAAAGCAGAGTTCTAGCCCGAATAATAATGTGATCAAACTTGAAACTCTTTAGCATTATCACACAGCGCAGTTCACGTTGAAGTTACCGATAGCCTCTCGAATTCCATACCACTAGACGACCTATACAAGATGCAGCCTTTCCTGTTCAGAATCATCGATATACTGATTTCACTTGTCGGAATTAGTTGCGGCCTACCGATACTTCTCGCCATTTATATCGCTGGCCTTTTCGACACCGGCTCACCCTTATTTTTCCAGCAACGTCTGGGCAGAAATAGAAAATTATTTACCCTGATAAAATTTCGAACCATGCCTATCAATACCAATTCTGTCGGCACTCACTTAGTAGACACTACATCCATAACCAAGGTCGGCAACTTCTTACGGAAAAACAAACTAGATGAACTACCTCAATTATTCAATGTACTATTCGGACACATGAGCTTGGTTGGACCACGACCTTGCCTACCCAACCAAGCTGAGCTAGTGGAGGAAAGAAATAAAAGAGGTGTATTTAAGGTCCGCCCTGGTATTACAGGCCTTGGCCAAGTTAATGAAGTCGATATGTCGACACCACGAAAACTTGCCCGTTATGATCAATTAATGATCAATAGTATGAGTTTGAAGCTATATATTAAACTGATAATTGGTACAGCCCTAGGCAAAGGGTATGGTGACCGGGTTCGAAGGCAGAAACCAAGTCAAACCGCCCCAAAAACTACGCCTTAAAGTCTTCTACCGCTCTCCGAAGCCCCTCATCGACTGTAATTGGCGGTTCCCAACCCAGAACCTCTCTCGCCTTTGAAATGTCCACTTGCAAGGAACCATATAAACGCTGGGCCACAGATTTTTTACCTAATAATACAGCTACAAAAGTCAATAAATTTCCTGGTAGAGGAATCAACCGAGCAGGTTTGCCAAGCGCTTTACCTAACCGTTTTAACAATTCAGTCGTAGACATATCTTCACCATCCCCTGCTAAAAAAGTCTGATTAGCAGCATCAGGATGATCTATACAGGTCACAATCAAATCTAACAAATTGTCTAAGGCCACTAGTGAACGCTTATTATGAATAGCGCCGAATGGCAAAGGTATCCCTTTTTCGAGTATGCGAACCATACTAGCAAAGTTTCCTTTTACTCTAGGGCCATACACTAAAGGAGGACGGATAACTACAATCTCCATATCCGTTTCTTCTGCTAAGCGATACAAACCCACCTCAGCTTCATACTTGGAAACACCATAAGCATCCATAGGCCGAGGAATAGCATCAGCCAAAAAAGGAGTGTCTGTATATGTCCTCTCCCCATTCACCTTGACAGAACTTATAAACATGAAGCGCCTAACTCCAGCTTCTACTGCTTGACGGGCCAAATTGAGAGTACCTTCGACATTGACCTTACGAAACTCAGTTAATGTATCTTCAGCTGAATCATTCATTATATGAACACGAGCGGCAGTATGAACAACTATCTGCATAGCCCTGAGGGCGTCAGTCCAATCTGTAACTGAAGATATATCCCCAACCTCTACGCACCTTGAATTTGAAGGTAAATCTTCCAGTTTAGACCGAGCTGCAGCACAAACCCGTATACGGGTCTTCGTTGAAAGCAATGACACCAGAGCTTGCCCAACAAATCCTGACGCGCCAGTTACCAGTATATTCACCCATCACCTCGAAAAATTAAAGAAGAGCTTGTCCAATTACCAGCCCAAATTAATTCCTTCTATTTTAGTTTACGCATACAAAGTTCTTATTATTTCTATGTTTTATTGAACACCCTAAACTAAACTCATCTCAGAGCAATAGTAAGCCCTAATCTTAATCGTACTTCTAAGAAATCATATCGGTAGGCTTCTTAAAAAGCTCAATCATTTTTAGAGGAAGTTTAAGTAGAATAAAAAAGAAATTTGTATAAACACCATTACTGCGGCACGCCCTAACAATTTCTTTATTAAGGAGAAAACTATTCCTTATACCAGATGTACTTATTCCTCCAGCCCGCATTTTAACCAAAACACCATCTAACCTAGAAATAACGCCGCTATTAACCATTAATAGTCGCACAAACATTTCATAGTCAGCAGATATTTTATAGTCTAGAGAATATTGCCCCGAGGAATTATAAGTATCTTTCTTTATAAAAGTCGCTGGATGTGGAGGCATCCAACCAAAACGTAACTTCCAAGGTTTGAAACGGCGAGAATTGTAAAAACGAACTATCTTATCAGTGTTCAATGGATCAACAAAAACCACATCACCGAAAACAATATCGCTATCAGGGTATTGAGAAAATTGTTCAACGACCCTTTTAATTACATCCTTATAGGTGTAAAAATCATCAGAGTTTAAAATACCAATCACATCCCCTGATGCAAGTGACAACCCTTTATTCATCGCATCATATATTCCTTTATCTGGCTCACTAACAACTATATCAATATCATCGATATAGTTGTTAACCACATCCATAGTTCCATCTGTGGAATTACCATCAACTATGATATATTCAATATTATCATAGGTTTGTGACAATACAGACTCAATTGTGCCATTAATAGTTCTTTCACTATTAAAGCAAACAGTAATAATAGTTACCTTCATAATAGAAGAAAAAAAATATTATTCACCTTCGAAAACTAGACTGGTTATCTAAAAACCAGCGATATGTTGACTCAATCCCTTTCTCTAGCGAAATTGAAGCCTTCCAACCGAAAGACTCCATAAGTTCAACATTTAACAGTTTTCTTGGTGCACCGTCTGGCTTATTTAAATCAAAAATAGTATGGCCTTTGAAACCAACCACATCAGATATAAGCTCAGAAAGAGTTTGAATTTCACAATCCACCCCGCTACCAATATTTACATGGCTCAGCATCGGATTCGTGTGCTCATCATAGACAACCCTGTCTAAGTTCATTACGTGAACACTCGCAGATGCCATATCATCCACATGTAAAAACTCACGTCTTGGTTTTCCCGTACCCCAGACAACGACTTTATCTACGCCACTAGCTTTAGCATCGTGATAGCGGCGAATAAGCCCTGGAATCACATGACTATTTTCTATATTAAAATTATCATTCGGCCCGTATAAATTGGTTGGCATTACTGAGCGAAAATCACAACCATATTGACGATTATAACTTTCACATAATTTAATACCTGCAATTTTTGCAACAGCATAAGGCTCATTGGTTGCCTCAAGACTTCCTGTCATTAGAGACTCTTCCATGATTGGCTGGTCAGCTAACTTGGGATAAATACAAGATGAGCCAAGGAACAATAATTTTTCAACTCCAGACAAATATGCAGAATGAATGACATTACATTCGATCATTAGATTTTCGAAAACAAATTGAGCCGGATAGGTGTTATTTGCAACAATCCCTCCAACTTTAGCTGCTGCCAAATAAACCACATCGATATTTTCATGTTGAAAAAAATCAAAAACTGCTTGCTGATTGGTCAAGTCCAGCTCTTTATGGTTACGAAATACCAGCTCGAGGTCATCACGACCCTCAAGCCGACGAACAATGGAAGAGCCGACCATACCGGAATGGCCTGCAATAAAAACTCTTTTTACGGGGCCCATCATTAATTCTCTTTGGTTATCACCACATCATAGCCATGCGATTTAAGCAATGCATGCCGTTTAGCTTTCTCAAGATCGTAAGCCATCATTTCAGCACACATTTCTTCAACCGAAATCTCAGGTACCCAACCAAGCTTTTCTTTCGCTTTTGAGGGATCGCCCAACAAGGTCTCCACCTCCGCTGGACGGAAATAGCGGGGATCAACCCGAACAATAGTATCCCCAACCTTAATAGCAGGAGCCTTATCACCAGTTACAGAGACCACCCTAGCAGTTTCATTTACCCCTTTATCGCTAAAGGATAATTCTATTCCAAGCTCTCGCGCTGACATGCGGACAAAATCACGTACTGAGATCTGCTTACCCGTTGCAATCACAAAATCATCTGCCGTTTCTTGCTGCAGCATCATCCACTGCATACGCACATAATCTTTGGCATGCCCCCAATCTCGAAGGGCATCCATATTGCCTAGGTATAAACAGTTTTCGAGCCCTTGTGCAATATTAGCGAAAGCACGTGTGATTTTACGGGTAACGAAAGTCTCACCACGTCGAGGAGATTCATGATTGAACAAAATACCATTACACGCATAAATACCATAGGACTCACGATAATTTACCGTAATCCAATAGGCATATATCTTCGCTGCTGCATAGGGGGATCTAGGGTGAAATGGAGTTTTTTCATTTTGTGGAGTTTCCTGAACCAAACCATACAGTTCAGACGTAGATGCTTGATAGAAACGAGTTTTATCTAGACCTAAAAATCTAATTGCTTCAAGTAACCGCAACGTACCAATAGCATCGACATCTGCTGTATATTCAGGTGACTCAAATGATACAGCAACATGTGATTGTGCCCCCAAGTTATAAACCTCATCAGGTTCAACTTCACGTAAAATACGAGTCAAATTTGAAGTATCGGTTAAATCCCCATAATGTAGCCTAAGCTTAGGATTATCGTCATGTGGATCCTGATATATGTGGTCCAACCTTTCCGTGTTAAATGAAGATGACCGACGTTTAACACCATGAACTTCATAACCTTTCTCCAGTAACAACTCTGCTAGGTATGAGCCATCTTGCCCTGTTATTCCAGTGATAAGTGCCTTTTTCACATTTAAGCCCCAAATTATTTCACCAAAGATTTGTATACATTCTCATGTTTAGCTACACACCGAGAGACATCTAATTGTGTTAAAGCAATCTCGCGATTTTTCTTAGAAAACTCGGCCCTAAGGCCTGGAGAGCAAACAAGTTTACTTAAAGCCAGCATCATTCCCTCATCATCATTTACATCAACAATAAATCCATTAACCCCATTTTTGATGAAACGTGAAACGTCACCAACATCGGTTGAAACAACCGGCTTCCCCATTGCCATCGCCTCCCATACAGAGGTAGGGGATGCCTCTGACAATGAACTACAAACGTAAATATTTGCACTCTTCAAGATACTTTTTACATCATCCACACCACCGAGAAAGTGGATGTTTTCGACATCAAGATCCGTGACAATTTTTTTAAGTATATCGAAGTAACTCATCTGGCTATCGTATACAGGACCCACAATAAAAAAATTTACATTAAGCCCATTACTTTTTAGTTTCGCTGCAGACTTAATGAATGTCTCCAACCCTTTTACAGGGTTAATATTCGCAATAGTAACCACATTAACACTGTTATACTTTTCTATATTTTTATCTATTGTGACAGAGTTAGAAGAAAAGGAAGTACAATCCACAGGTGCTTGAATTACTTCAACAATTTTCTTTCTTACTTTTAAATCGTCCAAATAATATTTCTTTACTTTATCCCCAGCGACAATAAAACCATCTGAAAAATACTTAGCCAAGAACCGAAACACCATTTTTATATAATCTGGCATCCTTGTATCATTCAAATGCCAAAGCACCCTACAACCAGCTAATTTTCCCGCTATAACACCCTTCCATTGCCAACTTCCACCACTTACGTGAACTATATCGAATCGCTCATACTTTAAATATCGCCATAAAGAAAACACCTCATAGGTGAAATACAAAACAAATAATAAAAGTTTCTTTTTATCCTTTGTCAAACAATGAAGAGGGAGCTCTTTGTACTCAACTCCGAAATCTTCTAATTTTTTCTTAAACCGATCATTATCTTTTTTGGGAATTAAAACCGTAGTTTTATACTTATTTTTATTTAATCTACTGGCAACCGCTGCTATACGTAGTTGAGGACCTGCCAATCTAGCATCTTCAATTACATTCGCAATTTTAATCACTTTTCACCCAATTATGATTAAATTCGTAGCCAAGCTTAATCAATGAATCACCTGCATAAAAATCAAAAGCTTTTCTAGAGTTCAAATCAAATTGATTCTTCCAATCACCAACGATACCCTTACGCATAAAATTATTTTTTTTCTCAACTCCTGGCCTTCGCCCTGACTGCCGTTCAAATGAAAACTTATCTACTACACTTGAAATTTTCGAATGTGAAAAAACTTCGTCCGATAAATGCTCAACTAATCGCGATAACTCTGAAATTGTATTAGACCTCAAGTCTTCATACTTTACATGAAGGACCGTATCATCTGAGTACCAACGGTCAACAAACTGAGACCAAGAAAATTTCGGATGTACTTGATTAGTAAAGGTATATTCTATAAAATCAACTAAATTTTCAGACAAATTTTCAAAATTAGAAAATTTCAGACGAAAGCGAACATCATCAACTAATAGTTTATTTTTAACATTGTTATAAAAAAGACTATGAAAATACCACGAAATCAAGACATCTCGTCCATCCCTCCAAACTATTATTGTTTTATCTCGCTTTATATTATTAATATAATGCCCATGCAAAATAACCTTGCTTGAAGTAGGTATACGATTTCTAGGGAATGGCAACAAAAGTAAATCTGACAACATTTGCCCCAACCACGTCCCTCCCGACTTTGGGAATTCATTTATAATTACAGAATTACCAAATAAAGAATACGCAGACACCATATAGCGCCTGACCGAGGAATTCATTAATCTAAACATGAGAAAAACCTAAACTTAATCTTTAAACTCTCTAGGCCTGCAGTCCTGCCAATATTTTTTGTGAAAAAATTTCTTATCTTTTACCAATTGATTTATTTCTAACTCTGTCATTTTTCTATGTTTAAGAAGTTTTGCAGGGTTGCCTCCAACGACCTCCCCTTTACCAATATTCTTTGTCACCACCGAGCCCATAGCTATAACAGCACCATCCTCAATACTGATACCTGGGCATATTTTTGCTCCATAACCAATCCATACACCACACCCAATAGTTACAGGCCTAATGAAATCTGTCTTGTCATAAGGCAGCGTACAGTCTATATTATAGTCATGAACAGAACTAAGAATCACAACATGTGGACCTAATATTGTACCAGATCCAATACTAACCCCACCCACAGCATTAATATCACAGTTTGGGCCAATATATATGTACTCACCTAAAATCAATCTTTGCTCACAACGAAAAGTAGCAGAGTGATTACATTTAATTTTTTCTTTCAACATATCTCGGCGATAACGACCAAAAAATATTTTACGTAAATATTTTAAAAATCTCACTAAACACTCTCTTTTATATATTGTATTTCAGGTTTCTAAATAATTCTTTAGCTTTATAAAAAAATAAATTATATTTATA
>JASJGJ010000084.1:0-24291 GCA_033791605.1 Porticoccus sp. | reverse complement strand
CCTATCGGCTATTTCAGGCTTTATCCGTTTATGACATTCCTCTGGTACAAGTGGAGAATGCTGGTCGAAGTGTCTTGGTTTGTAATATTTGTATGAATCAGATTGAAAGCCCTGAGACTATGGCACCACATACGTTGCTTGAATGGCAGCATGTGGAGTCAGGTGCCAGCAGTTTAGGTTATGGCTGGGCGGATGGGATGCGGTCACGGCTTGTCGCAGAGAGTTGGTCGCAGTACCTGTTGGACATGCCCTACCTAGATGAGGAAATATTAGCCTGGGCAAAAGCGATGGACACTCATAGTTCGGATGATGCGGATATTACGCCGACACTGGATAGCAACGGTGCCGTACTTCAGTCGAGTGACACGGTTACATTGATTAAGGCTTAAATGTAAACGGTGTAGATTTTACCACGAAGCGGGGAGCAGCTATTCGAAATACTTCCCTGACTTCGAACCCAGAGCAGATTGAAGGTCGGATCAACAGTGCACGAATAGGTTTACTGACCTATTATTTAAAGAAGTCTAGTTAAGCTTGTTTGACAAAAAGTGAAGAAAAAGGGTTCAAACGTGAACCCTTTCCTTTGTTCTGAGGGAACATCAGCCCTTCTTAAGATAGGGGATGGTGCCCGCAGCGTCAGTATCATCTATTATATGAACAGTGCTAATGCTTCCCTCCCTTCGTGACTTTCTAAACTCTTCATAATCTGGGTCGTTAAGAAAGGCTTGTGCTGCCTGCATAACGGGAAATTCAACCAGTGCTATCAGTGATGCCTTGCTGGTTTCTCCTTCCATGTTGACAATATTGCCACTGCGCGACAAATACTTTCCACCATGTTTATGAGCTATATCGTGAACGCTTGTAGCATATCCCGATATCCAGGATTCATCAGTAACAACGACCTCTGCAATTAGATAAACAGGCACATTCTTTCTCCAGTTTTAGGGGTAGATGATAGTTTCATATACGTTATTTATGTTGAGATACAAGTTGTTTTTTCTATTCTAAATCTGTTGGATAGAAAAAGTAACGGCGATCCAAGCAAGATAAAGGATTACGCCGTATGCTGCGACACGCCAGTTGGATTGAGTGTTGTAGTTTGTTGACATTTGTATCGCCTCCTTTTCCATTTGCAATGAATTCACTATTTGATATGCAGCCAGTGAATAGAAGAAGGGGGTAATAATGCCGGGGATAATAGGGTTTATTCTGGGGGGCACTAATTGTAAGCACCCAATTAAAGCAAAAATAAATAGGACACCATAGATAATGGTGTACTTTGCTTTTTCAGACTGGCCCATAGTTTTAAAATTTTTCCAGATAAAATACAGCATGGAAAATGGGCCGCAAAACAAGGAGCCAATAAAAACCTGAGGAGGAGAATACATTTTTAATTCATTGATGGCTATTTCATTCACGTGTGGGCTCTTTTTTAATCGACGGATAAACGTTTCGACTACTTATGTGTAATAAGATATTGATAAGCAATGTATGTTGCTGATAGGGATTATATGGATTAGTTGTCTTATAGCAACGTGTCGAAAAAATTTATTGAAACTGAGGCTATAATTTTTTTATAAAAAACCTATAGAGCGATGTTACCTAGTCTTTGTTTAAGGCGTTTTAATGAAAACACGATCTTTTCCTAAAAATTCTGGAGCCTGTACTGAGAGGACTTTCATCGGGGTGGAAGATAAAATACGAACGGCGTGGGGAGTATCTTCTGGTATTCGTAAGTAATCACCCGGCCCTATTTCAAAATGCTCTTTTCCCTGCTGAAATAGGCCTCTACCTTCTAATACATAGATGGTTTCCGTATGTTTTCGATGTTTGTGCAATGGCACATGCTGCTTTATAAAAATGACAAAGTCCGTTGAATTTTTATCGCTAGAAATTTTCTGAACATGAATGTTTTCAACGTTATCGGGTATGGTGATATTAGATAATGTCAGTATTTCTGCATGGATTGGAATCATTAAAAATAATGATAGTGATGATGAAAGCAGGGCGCCAAATAATGAGCATTTAGTCTTCATGGGTATTTAATTCACCTGATGATCAAAGATGTTAAAGCGATAAAGTTTGGCTTAACGCATTTTATTTTGATAGGACTAACATTCACCTAAATGGGTTGTTTTTGTCAATGTTTGATAGTGCATATGTAGGAATTTTATTTTCAATTAGTTCGTAGCCATAGCTCATTAAAAAAGCCCCCAGTAAATTACAGGGGGCTTTGTAAGGAGTGTTTAGCAATGTCAGTTTAGTTATTTAATGACATTAGACCTCAATGAGTCATCCCTATAAGAGTTTAGAGCATTGCTCAGTAACTCATTTAAGGTCGTGCTAGGACGCATGGCTTTTTCAAGTTTTTTTGGATCCGGTTTATAGTAGCCACCCATGTCAACTTTGTGTCCCTGGCAGGCAATGAGTTCATCCACAATATTTTTCTCATTGTCACTAAGTGTTTTTGCTAGAGCAGAAAAGGCAGATTGAAGTTCAGTATCTTTAGTTTGTGCGGCTAAAGCTTCGGCCCAATACAATGCTAAATAGAAATGGCTGCCTCGGTTATCCAACTCTCTAACCTTACGTGACGGTGATTTGTCCGTTTCTAAAAGTTTACCTGTAGCTTGGTCCAGAGTGTCAGCTAAAATTTGTGCTTTAGGATTACCTGTTTTGGCCGCGATATCTTCCAGTGAGACCGCAAGTGCGAGGAACTCACCGAGTGAATCCCAGCGCAAGTGACCTTCTTCAGCAAATTGTTGTACATGTTTTGGCGCAGAGCCGCCAGCCCCTGTTTCAAATAGGCCGCCACCAGCCATCAGCGGCACAATAGACAGCATTTTTGCACTAGTACCCAATTCTAAGATTGGGAATAAGTCAGTGAGATAGTCGCGTAATACATTGCCAGTTACAGATATAGTGTCCTTACCGTGTCTTAGGCGTTCCATGGTGTACCGAATAGCTCTGTCCGGTGTCAGAATTTGGATACGTAAACCTTTGGTATCATGATCCTTAAGGTACTTTTGTACTTTCTTGATCATTTGTGCATCATGGCCACGTTTCTCATCTAACCAGAAAATAGTAGGCATTCCACTTGCACGAGCGCGAGTAACAGCCAGTTTTACCCAGTCTTGGATAGGGGCATCTTTTGCCTGGCACATACGCCAGATATCACCTTTTTCAACATTTTCATGTTGAAGAATGACCTTGCCGCTTTGATCAACGATACGCATGGTGCCATCGGCAGGCACCTCAAAGGTTTTGTCGTGGGACCCGTATTCTTCAGCTTTTTGGGCCATCAGTCCGACATTAGGTACAGTGCCCATAGTGGTTGGGTCAAAGGCATCATGGTGTTTGCAGAAGTTGATGACCTCTTGGTAGATAGTGGCATAACAGCTGTCTGGGATAACCGCTTTGGTATCTTTTAGTTTTCCGTGAGCATTCCACATCATACCGCTATTACGGATCATGGCCGGCATAGAGGCATCTACAATGACATCGCTTGGTACATGCAGATTGGTAATTCCTTTGTCGGAGTCAACCATCGCCAGTTCAGGGCGTGTTTCATAACAGCGGCGAAATTCGCCTTCAACTTCTACACGTTTGGAATAGGGTAGTTTGTCGATTTTTCGTAATACGCTACCGATACCATCATTGGGATCAATATCTAGCTCCGCCAACGTCTCTGCATATTTTTCAAAGGCATCTTTATAATAAACGGTAACCGCATGGCCAAAGATAATAGGGTCGGACACCTTCATCATGGTGGCTTTAAGGTGAAGAGAGAACAACATGTTGGCTTTTCTAGCACCTTCCATTTCTTCATCTAAAAATTTGCGAAGAGCCTTGGTGCTCATAAACATGGCGCTGATAAGCTCACCATTTTGAACGGCGATATTTTCTTTGAGTACGGTTACTTTTCCAGATTTATCCACCAGCTCGATATTAAGAGAGTCGGCCTTCTCCATCGTAGTAGCTATATCACTGTGATAAAAGTCGCCACTACGCATGTGAGCAACGTGAGTACGGGATGATTGGCTCCACTTTCCCATTGAATGAGGATGATTGCGTGCATATTGTTTAACTGCCGCCGGGGCACGACGGTCTGAGTTACCTTCTCGTAATACCGGGTTTACAGCGCTGCCTAACACTTTGGCATAACGCGTTTTGATAGCCTCGTCTTCGGCAGTTTTGGGTGCTTCAGGGTAATCGGGAATATCGTAACCCTGGGATTTAAGTTCAGCGATGGCTTCTTGTAGTTGGGGGATAGACGCGCTGATATTGGGCAGCTTAATGATATTGGCGTTTGGGGCCTGCGTTAATTCTCCAAGCTCTTTAAGCGAATCAGATACTTTTTGCTCATCAGTTAATTTTTCGGGGAAGGTCGAAATGATACGTGAAGCGAGAGATAGGTCGCTGGTTTCAACGCTAACACCGGCAGCTGCAGTAAACGTATTAACGATGGGTAGCAAAGAGTAAGTTGCTAGCGCAGGAGCTTCGTCTGTTAAGGTATAGATGATTTTGGATTTTTGTTCTGTCATGTTATTCCCTCTGTGGCAGTTGCTGGCCCAATAGGATCGCCTCATCATGAATAGTGGGTCTTTTGATGGCGATCTCTTGTTAATTCCGTGTGCAGATTATACAGAAAAACACCATAATTTGATAGGTTGTAAAAAAACTACATACCCAAAAAAGTAAGTTTTTTCTACTTTTAGCACGATAGTTGCCGATGTAGAGAAAATGTTTGTGTGTGCTTGATGTATATCATGCAGTAGCCAAGACAAAGAATAGCACCCAATCTAAAAATGTAAATTTTATTCCTTTACCCTATTTTCTGGCTTTATTTACGTGAATACTTGGGATGAGGCAGGTCATACTAGAGTAAGAACTGTTGGTTATAGGGAATAGAATAAGTGGAGTTATTGTGGGAAATTTCTAATGTTCTAGTGTTGGCTTGATCTGAGATAGATCTCAGCTAAAACATAGGGTGTTGGGTTTTGCTCAAGTTGTGAAAATAACTTAAGAAAGTGTTTTTTAGATTTGTTGGCAAACAGAGTAGAAGCGTCCTAGCTTTGTAAGATTTTGCTCTATAAAGAGGGGGTCGTAGCCAACACCTTAGGCAACGGGCTGCATAGCAGACCGGTCGCCGAGGTGTTTTACTGCTACTTTTTGTGCGTGAAACCTGAAAATTAAACAGGTATAACGTTGTTCGCACATGGACCTTTTTGGCCCTGACCTACTTCAAATTCTACTGCTTGGCCGTCATTCAGAGTAGCGTAACCGCCACCGTTTTTAATTTCTGAGTGGTGTACAAATAGGTCTTTACCGCCATCTTCTGGAGTAATGAAACCGAAACCTTTATCCGCATTGAACCACTTAACTGTACCTTTGCTCATATTCATCTCTTTTATTTGGTTGTTGATGTATCGCAGTGTTCTGCGTCTGCATTATAACGTTATAACAGTTAAAAACTACTGAACATATAAATTGGTAATTGATACACATAATATTGATGTTTTGAGCAGAGGGGTAACGAGGACTATCAAGCTGACTTGCTACTTCTTTTTTAACAAGACCCCTGATTCCAGATGGTGGGTATAGGGGAATTGATCAAACACCGCAAAATGTTCGATGTTGTGGGTTTCGCTAATCGATTCTAGGTTAGATTTAAGTGTTGTTGGGTTACAGGATATATAAAGGATGTTGTCGAAGCGTTTAACTAAGTCTAACGTCGCGTTATCCAGCCCGGCGCGTGGTGGATCTATAAAGATTGTACCGAAATCATAGCTGTCCAAGTCGATATCGTTCAAGCGACGAAAGGGGCGAACACCATTCAAGGCTTCGGTCAGTTCCTCGCTGGACATACGAACAATGGTGACATTGTTTACATGGTTAGCTTCTAGGTTGTATTGCGCTGATCGCACCGATATTTTTGAAATTTCAGTAGCCAGAACTTTGTTAAAGCTTTGTGCCAATACACAGGTAAAGTTACCATTTCCACAATATAGCTCTAATAGATCACCACTACATTGGGTGCTTTGGAGCAGTGCCCAGCTGAGCATTTTTTGATTGACCACGGCATTAGGTTGAGTAAAGCCAGTTTCTACCTGTTGATAGTGATAATCTTTACCAGAGACGTGAAGCTTTTCTATCACGAAATCTCGATCCAGTACCGTCCTTTGCTTACGACTACGTCCGATAATGGCTGCCCCTAGTTGTTGCTGGAGGTTAAGAGCTGCTTGTTGCCAGTCATCATTCAAAGGTTTGTGATAGATAAGAGTGATCAGTGCTTCTCCACTTAATGTGGTGAGGAACTCGGCAGAAAATAGACGTCTGCTCAGTAGCTCATTAGCATTGATTTCTGATAATAGAAGCGGCATCAGGCTGTTTATCTGTTGTGAGCCGATGGGGAAGTTTTGAATAATGTAAGGGCGCTTTTCACCGGGTTGGTTCATAGCGTAATGTGCAGATCCATTTTCATGCCAGATGCGGAATTCTGCCCGCATTCTGAAATGCAGTGGTTCTGATGTATGAATATCAACTTTTGGAAGCGTCAATCCACTAAACGCCGTGTTTAGTTTAGTTAGTTTTTCATCGAGTTGCTGGTGATATCTGTCAGGGTTTATCTGTTGCAATGCGCCGTCTCCATTAAGAGGCGCATTATACTGATTTCACTCCTAAAAGGTTTTATGGGTCTTCATACATAGAGGCCATGGCTTACTTTTCGGATTTTTTGAGTAACTGCCTTTGTGTCTCAAGATAGCGAGGGAGTGGGCCTATGTCTTCATAGATTTCATCCCCTTCTTCTATGCGAATAACAGTAGGGCCTGGTATGTAAGGCATCTCGGCTTCCAGCGCTTCCAGTGCCTCGTGGAGGAGGTGGCCACTGATTTCGTCTTCAGGAAGTTGGTAGAGTTCAGATAATGCCTTGATTTTGATCAGGTCGGGTTCATGCATGGCGATTTTTGTGGCGACTAGATCAGAGTTTTCAGCCGATCGTTTCTCCCACCCATTTAGAAGTTGGGAAAAACCTTGTTGGGTTTTTTTACTATCGTGATAATTCATTGATACCTCATTTTTACAGTGCCGGGGTTATATCGTTTTCGCCTTATGGTTTTAGGGCCGTGCTTTCGTTGGTGTGCTCTTACTATCATGATCCTAATGTCCTAGTTATAACATCATATTCCTAAGGTAGATCGACTAGAATGAAAATAATTCAATGTGATGGTAATAGGTGGAGGGGTCGTTAATGATCCAGACGATGAATGTGAGTATTAGCGTAACTATTGCCGGACAGGGTTTACACGATATAACCAGTAGAGTAGGCGCTGCTGTGAATTCTTCTGGGGTAAAAGAAGGCCTGTGTACCTTATTTATCCAGCATACCTCAGCCAGCTTGCTGATTCAGGAAAATTATGACCCTTCCGCCAGGGTGGATTTAGAAAACTGGCTTAATAGGCTGGTGCCGGAGAACGATCCTCTTTATACGCATACTCTCGAAGGTACTGATGATATGCCAGCACATATTAAATCGGCATTGACGGCGTCATCGTTGTCAATTCCAGTGGTCAATGGTCAGTTGGCGTTGGGGACTTGGCAAGGGGTTTTCCTTTGGGAGCACCGCCATCAGCCAAATGTGCGAAAAGTACTAGTACACATTGGGTGATTTATTTTTGATCGACCTAAGATATTTTGTTACTTTTTTCTACCATCTGCAAATCAGCGACTATACTTTTAGGTGTTGATGATCTTCGTTGGTGGTGTCTGTCTGTAGTTCGGGTCATCGACTCTTCTTTTAAGCTTATGAGGTGATATATACCTCGAAAATGATAGCGTAAGGACGATGTTATGAGACGACACTATTACATTAGCGACGATTTGGACGATCTGGAGTCCATAGAGAGAGAGCTGGAGAGTCAGGGTCTAACTACTCCACAAATTCATGTATTAAGTCGAGATGATAAGGGTGTTCAAGAGCATCACTTAAATAAGGTGAACTCTTTTATGAAGAATGATGTTGTGCACTCGACAACAATAGCGGCTCTATTCGGTTTTCTGTGTGCCGTATTGGTGCTAGCAGTTGCTCAATTTTCAGGTGTGACTGAAACCGTGGGTTGGATTCCCTTTATCTTCTTTGCAGTTGTGGTGATGGGCATTATTACTTGGGAAGGTGGTATGTGGGGTATTCAGGAACCTAATGTTCATTTTAAGCGTTTTCAAAAGGCACTGAAGTCGGGCAAACATATACTTTATGTGGAAGTAAAAAAAGACCAAGAGGCTATCTTGACAGCAGTTACGGATAATCACCCACGGTTATTAGCCGCAGGGGTTGAGGATGTAGCAACTGGGTTGTTGATTAGTACTGAAAATGGTGCCCGTTATTTTGTTAAATGGGCACCATGATAGGTGGGCCGCTGAGGAAAACTGTAGGCCCATTTATATACAGTAATCGATGTAAATATCAACTTCCCCTCTAGTGCTAGATAAAAATCTATGGGAGAAGTTGATATGTTTACCGGTGAGTGAACTGACTCAAAAGTTTGTCGGTACGAGAGGCCATGATAAAGTCGTTTCGGTGCAATCCGCCAATTTTGTGGGTCCACCAGGTTACTGTAACCTTTCCCCACTCCACCAGTATCACTGGGTGATGATTGGCTAATTCGGCCAATTCACCAATGTTGTTGGCAAAGGTAAGTGCTTCCACAAAATTTTTAACACTGAATTGCCGTTCCAGCTGAAGAACGCCATCACGATTTTCTATCTGCCATAGGGGGATTTCTTCTAGAAGTGTATCTAATGCTTCCTCTGGTACTCTGGGGGCTCCAGAGTGGCAAGCTTCACAGATTTCTTGTGATAGAGAATCATCACTTGATGATCCGCTTGTCGGTGATTCATTGATAGGTGACACAGTGACCTCCAGTATAAACAGTGTTTGTTGGGTTGTAGCAGTTTTGGTGATCCTTATACGAGCCGTTATATGGAATGTTCTGGGGCTAAGTATAAGAAAGCCTAGCGCTTATGTATAAGAAAGATGAGTTTAACGATTACGTTACAGATCGTTGTTTATAAGCAATTTTTTGGTTTAGGTAGGCCAGCAATTTTAGCGGTAATTCTTGCAGGACTAGGTGGAAATAACTGCATTAGGTAGATACTGCGAGCCTTACTGATATCCAAGTGTATGGCAATTGATTTGATAAGCGGTCGCATGGAGGGTGAAAATCCATAATCATCATAGAACTGACGAGCTACCAGTAGGACTTCAAAATGTTCTTCTGTGAGTTCAATTTTCTCCTCAATAGCAAGCTGCCTGGCTGTTATTTCAGACCAGGCAGCAAGATTTTTGAGGTGGTTGTTGGTTTGTCTATCTGTCACTAAGTTCCAGTTACTGGGTTGCTCTAGTCGTCAGCCAAACCCAAAAGGGACAGTAAGCTGGTGAAAATATTGTAAAGCATTACGTAGAGCATAACAGTGGCTGAAATATAGTTACGTTCACCGCCGTGAATAATGGCGCTGGTTTGCCACATGATAAAGCCGGATGAAATCAGTAAGAAAACACAGGAAAGTACTAGTGACAATCCTTGGATTTGTAAGAATATATTGGCAATAGATGCTACGAAGGCGACGATAATTCCGGTCATTAGAAAACCGCCCATAAAAGAGAGTTCTTTTCGGGTGACGAGCACATATCCGGAAGTTGCGAAGAAAATTAAAGCGGTTCCACCTAGAGCGGTTAGAATAATATCCGGTCCGGAGGATGCTAGGTAAAAGCTAATAATTGGGCCGAGGGTGAAGCCCATCCAGCCTGTAAGGGCAAATACCCAAAACAGTCCAGCAGTACTATTTTTGTTTTTTTCTACCATCCAAAGGCAGCCGATATAGGGTAGTAGCATCCATAATCCCATAAAGGGCGCGTTGACAACCATGGCTACACCGCACATAACGGCACTGAAAACCAGAGTCATGGAGAGCAGGGTGTAGGTGTTACGCAAAACCTTAACAGCTGCGGGGTCTAGCGCGGTGGAAACAATCGCTTTATCTAAGGCCATGGCCTGATCTACCTCTTTGGTTAATATTTAGCTAAGACACATCTTACAAGTTAAAAGTTTCAAATCAACCAGTGTCTGCAATATTATTTTTTTGGATTTTAGCGGAGATTGAAGTTTTTCTTCTCCTAATTTAATAAGAGTACTTGCCAGTTACTTACATTAATCCTCAGGTATATTAAAAAATTTAATAATGGCTTCGCGTTGGGCTAAACCATCTTGATAACCCTGTTCTAGCAGTTTTCGGCAAAAACCGCGTGAAAACATCAAATAACTGGCGGCACTCACACCTCCGCCGCGGGTTGTGGCTCCGGTGAGTTTTAGGAAAAAACGGATACTTCTGGGCAGTTCTTTGATGTGTTCGCTGGCTAGTTGGTCAATGGGTTGGGAGGGGAAAATAGCTAAAAATTCAATAGGCCTAAGATCGTCAACCCCTTTCTTTTCACGCTCATTGACCGTCATTTGTTCTGATAGCCTGTTAATGTTTTGCAGTGTTTCTAAATCACTTTCAATGCTATCGATAAATGCGCTGTTAAACATATGGCCAATAATTTGTGCGATGGATGGGGAATGTTTAATCAGTGTTTTTGGATTCTTGTGGGAGGGGTTGTCACTTACGCCTATTACAAACACCTTGTCGGCACCAAGGTGTAATGCTGGACTGATGGGTTTAAGTTGTCTAACCGCACCATCGCCAAAGTAATGATCTCCAATTTGCATAGCAGGAAACATCATGGGAATGGCGGATGAGGCCATGAGGTGGTCAATAGTGAGGTTGGTACGAATACCTACCCGACGTGATCGTTCCCAAGATTGGTGTGTTTCACTACCCTGAAAAAAGGTGACCGACTTGCCTGTGCTGTAACTGACCGCGGTGATACTGATTGCTTCAAGCTCTTTGTTGGCGATGGCTTCGTCAATATGGCGAAAGCGAACATAGTTCTCAAGGAGATGCCGGAGCGGGGTGTTATCAAGTAAAGCTTTGGGTCTACCTATGGCATAACCGCTATGAAATAAGGATAAAAACATATTAAGGCTATTTTTAAGCACGCCAAAAAAGTCTGTACGATATACTTTTTTTGCATCCAGTTGGCGCCATATTGCTTCGAGTTTTTTGATTCTTAGGCGGAAAGGGCCGGCACGCCCTGCAATAGCTAAAGTATTGATAGCTCCAGCAGAGGTGCCACAAATAATAGGGAACGGGTTGTTGATATCCTTGGGTAAAGTTTCTGCTACAGCTTTGAGTACGCCGACTTGGTAAGCCGCCCTTGCGCCACCTCCAGAAAGCACTAGGCCAATCTTAGTTCCGTTCTGATTCCTTTTTTTGCGCATAGGTGAACCCGAGAAGGTGAAGCCAGAGTATGGTCCTCAATATTTTTTACCATTCTGGGTTAGAAACTGTGATTCTCCAAGCCCAAAAGAAGAGAAAGAGGCAACTTATCATTTAATTTCATTGGGTGCTTGGGTAAATATCTAGGGATTAAGGCAAAGCCTTATTTATATTGGTAAGATATTATTTGGATTGATTAAGTTGGAGACAAGGATGTCTCGAATGTTCGCCCTCTACAGTTTTGCCTTAGGTATTTTTTTTATAGGTTTGTGGGTCTCATTACCCAATACCTTTTGGTTATTGGGTTTTTTTCTATGTGCACTTTTTTTGTGCCTCTTACGTCGAAAGATCATGGCCTGCTTTCTGTTGGGTATGTGCTATGGCGTAGCTTGGGGGCAGTATGCGTTGTCCCATCAATTGCCCGAGATACTAAGCCCTTCAGCAGAATTTTTAGTGCTGGGCGAGGTTGTTGGTCTCCCTTCCGCTAAGAACAACAGCATTCGATTCAACTTTCGGATTATGGGTGATTCTGGCTTGGGGGCAGTAAATGCTAAAGAGCTTAAACGAGAGCCGTTAAAAACAGTTCGACTGAACTGGTATAACCATCCGTCAGAGTTGCAGCCCGGCCAAGTCTGGCGACTAAAAGTCAAGTTAAGGCGTCCTAGGGGGATGGTGAACCCCGGTGGGTTTGACTATCAGGCATGGCTTATTCGTCAGGGTGTATCTGCTACGGGTTATGTGCGCAGCGGAAAGGAAAATCGATTGATAACTCATCAACATTCCTTTGATTTGTGGCGATTTCAGCTAAGGAAATACATACAGAAATTACCGAACAGTGATCAAGTTAACGCGTTGATTATTGCCCTAGTTCTCGGTGATCGGTCGATAATTTCTAGTGAGCTTTGGAATGCATTGGTGCTCTCTGGGGTGGTGCACTTGATGGTGATATCGGGGCTTCACGTGGGGCTGGTTGCTGGGTTTTCGTATGCTGTCGGTGCTGGGCTTGCCCGACTGTTCTCTCTTTTAAAATTTTCTGTGACAGCAGGTTATTGGGGTAGTGCCTGCTCGTTGTTAACAAGTGTTGGCTATGCTGCTTTGGCCGGCTTTAGTTTGCCGACCCAACGTGCACTTATCATGATATTGGTGGTGATTGTTGCTGTGTTGGTGGATAGAAAGATCAGTCGTGGATGGGGTTTTGGTTTGGCGCTGGCTGGTGTAGCCATGATTGACCCCTTGGCATTTTTAGGTGTTGGGTTTTGGCTCTCATTTGGTGCAGTGGCATGCTTGCTTTGGTTGGTGCCTGTTAGCGTGAAAATGCCATTTTGGAGAAGACATGCTCAGATACAGTGTTTGGTGTCTATCGCATTATTGGTGCCGCTGATAGGTTATCAATTACCAATTGCTTGGGTGTCACCCTTGATAAATATGGTGGCTATACCTTGTGTGAGTCTACTGATTGTGCCGCTGTGTTTGATGGCAACGGTTATTTTTCCATTTTATCCTGATGGGGCTGCAGAACTTTGGACCTTGGCTGGCTGGTTCTTGGATTATTTCATCCGTTTTATTCAAATTATTCCTGAGCTTGGAAATCACCCTGTATTTGATGGATCTTTCATCACAAAAGTACTACCGCATTATGTTTCTTTGTCGATGTCCTATTCGGTTGTTTTTGCATTAATACTTGGCTTTATTTTGATCATTTTGCCTCGAGGGGTTCCTGCAAAATTTCTCTGCGTACCATTGATAGGCAGTTTGTTCTTAATGCCAGAACATCAGCGTGCACCATTGACGGTATCTGTCTTAGATGTGGGGCAAGGATTGTCAGTTGTTGTCCGGACAGAAGGTCACACGTTGGTCTATGACACAGGCCCGGGCCGCGATGAGGGCTTTAATACGGGTAAATCAGTAGTTGTCCCTTATCTACGGTATCGGGGAGTGCAATCGTTGGATATGTTAGTCGTCAGCCATAGTGACAATGACCATGCTGGAGGAGCTGCAAGTTTGATGGCGTTATTCCCTCCACTACAGATTTTTTTGGGCGAACAGCTTGAATGGGGCATGGAGGCAGAGATAGAAAATAAAAAAGTACCACCTTCGTTTTGCAGCGCAGATAAAAGTTGGGTTTGGGACGAGGTTGATTTTCAGTTTTTGTCTCCGGATCTGAATCTAGAAAAGTCTGGTATCAATGGCCAGACTGGTATTAGTAACAACAACCGATCCTGTGTTCTGCAAATTCAATATAAAGACCAAACAATCATCTTACCGGGGGATATTGAAGCCGCAGTAGAGTCTCAATTACAGAAGGATAAAAAAATAACACAACCGATTACCCTTCTTGTTGCGCCTCATCATGGGAGCAAAACGTCTTCAACGCCTAGTTTTGTACATATCTTGAAGCCGGAGCATGTGGTTTTTTCCGCTGGATATAAACATCATTTTGGTCATCCGGCCGCGGCAGTAGTGTCAAGGTATCAAGGAGAGGAGAGTGCGTTATGGAATACTTCCGAACATGGGGCGATAGAGTTCACGTGGGATGAGCAGGGTTATCTTCACGTTATGAGTACTCGAAGAGCGAAAAAACGTTACTGGTATTGATTTTGGTAATAATTTGAACAGGCTCCCGTATTCACTCATGTAATACTCAAATATACAGGTTAAAGGTATTTGGGCCACAATGATTGTGGTACAGTTTTCGCCGTTTCTGGCACTTTGGGGATAGCCGTGTACGAATTGGTCGTTGCTGGTGGTTGGTTAATGCTACCTATTATTCTTTCATCTATTGTCATGATAGCCATCACTTTTGAGCGTTATTGGAGCTTAAGGCCGTCTAAAGTTGTGCCGCCTACGTTGTTGGGGCAGGTTTGGCATTGGCTAAAACAAAATCAATTGACCAAGGAAAACCTCCACGAATTAAGAGGTTCTTCAGCACTGGGGTCGATTCTTGCTGCGGGTATCAGTAATTCAGGCCATGGCCGTGAAGTCATGAAAGATAGCATTGAAGAGGCTGCGGCACAGGTCATTCATGATCTGGAAAAACATCTTGCGCCCTTAGGGACTATTGCCGCAGTTGCGCCGTTACTTGGTTTGCTGGGTACCGTCATTGGTATGATTAAAGTATTCACCGCTATTATGCTTGAGGGTACTGGTAATGCAGGGGTTTTGGCCGGAGGTATCTCGGAGGCGTTAATTACTACTGCAGCAGGGCTTACGGTTGCCATTCCAGCTTTAATTTGCCATAAGTATTTCGAACGCCGGGTTGATTCTCTGGTTGTCGATATGGAAGGACAGGCTACAAAACTGATAGATGCGCTACATGGTGACCGTGTGTTGAAGCCTGAAGAGGCAAAAACTGCGTGAGGTTTCGACGCCAAAAGAAAACTGATGGCAGTATAAATTTAACGCCGCTTATTGATGTCGTTTTTCTACTACTGATTTTTTTTATGGTTTCTACTACCTTTACTAAGGAATCTCACTTGGTATTGGACTTGCCTGAGGCCGATGGGCACGTCGAAGAAACAGTTTCCGAAGGAATAGAAATTCTTGTCGGAAAAAACGGCGATTATACGATCAATGGTAGGCAACTTATTAATCGCCAGCTCAATACCTTAATGAAGGCATTGGAAGATGTTTCCTTGGGTAATAAAGAAATGCCACTTACTATAACGGCCGATGCCAATGCTTCGCATCAATCGGTAGTTACAGCTATGGATGCAGCAGGTAAAATAGGCTTTGTTCACCTTAAAATAACCACAAAACAGCCTGATCAAGAATCCTGAGGAGAAATAGTGGCGCAGCCAGCACCCGATACCGAACATCCTGAAATGTCCGGTCTACAGGTTTATCTGAGATTAATTTCTTATATCAAGCGTTATGTCGGTATTTTCCTGTTAAGTATTTTGGGGTTAGTACTCTTTTCCTCCATGGAAATTGCTTTTGTTGATTTGTTTGGTTACACCATCAATGCCATCACTACACTGTCTGGTGATACTGGGGCAGCATCGACACAGCTAATCAATGTTGATTCGGGGTTTACAGCGAGCTTGGCAAAGGTGCTGGGTGGAGAGAATGCTGTTTTGGAGAGTCGCTGGATTATTCCAGTGCTTATGTTTTTTATTGCGGTAGTCCGGGGCCTAGCTTTTTTTGTTGGTGGATATTGCATGACCTATGTAGCCCAGATACTTGTTCACAATCTTCGCACAGATATTTTCAATAAGTACACCATGCTACCAAGTGGCTATTTTGATACCAGTATGTCTGGTCACTTGGTTTCTCGGTTAACCTTCCACGTGGCTCAGGTCACCAATGCTGCGACGAACTCTTTAAAAATTATTATTCGTGAAGGGGCTTTGGTTATAGGACTTATTGGGTACCTGTTTTATATCAATTGGAAATTAGCGGCTATATTTGTGATTGTTTTGCCCATTATTGGTGTTGTCGTTGTTACGGTAAGTAAGCGGTTCAGGCTGTTGGGCCGACGCATACAATCGTCTATTGGTGATGTCACCCATGTGGCTCAGGAGGTCGTGAGTGGTTATCGGGAAATGCATCTATACGGCGGGATAGAATATGAACGTAAACGTATGCAGGATGCCAGTAAATATACCCGTCGCCAGCAAATGAAAATGGCCGTTGCAGAAGGCATTAGTTCACCTGTTATTCAAATGTTAGTCGCTTTGTCTTTGTCGTTTTTAATGTGGCTAGCTCTAGATCCCGAGGTGTTAGCTCATATGAGCGGCGGTGAATTCGTACAGTTTTTGGGTTCGGCCGCTTTGCTTGCTAAGCCTATACGTCAATTATCTGGAGTGAATAGTAAAATCCAACAAGGGGTCGCAGCTGCGGGGACACTTTTTGCCACACTGGATGAAACTGAGGAACCGGATGCTGGCCTCATAGAGCGTAATTCAGTAGAGGGAGTTTTTGAGTTTAAGGATGTCAGTTTTGCCTATTCAGCTGATGCGGGCAATGTGCTTAATGGTATCAACTTGAGTGTGGCCGCGGGCGAGACCATTGCCCTAGTGGGCCAGTCTGGTAGCGGTAAGACCACATTGGTTAGTTTGATTCCCCGTTTTTATAGTTATGGTGAAGGGAAAATTTTTCTTGATGGTATAGACATTAATGATTACAAACTGAACAACTTGCGTAGCCATATTGCTCTGGTTTCCCAAAAGGTCACATTATTTAACGACACCGTCTACAACAATATTGCTTATGGTGCTTTGGCAGAATACTCTCCCGAAGAAGTCTGCGCTGCGGCTAAAGCAGCTCATGCCTTAGAATTTATTGAACGATTACCCAAGGGTTTTGATACATCAATAGGTGATGAAGGGGTGATGTTGTCTGGAGGCCAGCGTCAGCGTTTGGCGATTGCCAGAGCATTATTAAAAAATGCACCTATATTAATTCTTGATGAAGCAACATCGGCTTTAGATACTGAGTCTGAACGTCATATTCAGGAGGCGCTGGAGGGCGTTATGAAGGGACGTACCACCTTCGTTATAGCCCACCGGTTGAGTACCATTGAAAATGCTGACCGTATCTTGGTGATGGATCAGGGCAAAATTGTTGAGCAAGGCAGCCATCAGGCGTTGTTGGCAATGAATGGCCGTTATTCTCAGTTGCACAGTAAGCAATTTACTGATGAAGTTGAGCCGTTATCGTGATTTTCAACTGAAACAAATGAGCTTTTCTCTCTCGCTCGAAAAGGCATGGAATCGTCGTTTTAGCTGGACACTTTTGTTTCTGCCATTGTCGTGGTTGTTTCGTTTTGTGGCCGGGTTACGTCGTTGTTATATTACCAGGCTTGTTCCAAACCCCCGTTTAAACGTGCCGGTGGTGGTAGTGGGAAATATCAGTGTTGGCGGCACAGGTAAGACACCTTTGTTAATCGCCTTGGCGCACTGGTTTCAGCAGGAAGGTTTTCGTCCTGGCGTCATTAGCCGTGGTTATGGCGGTCAATCTTCTCAATATCCTATGCTTGTTACTGCAGATTCATCGGCTTTTGTGGTGGGTGATGAGCCGTTATTGTTAGCCAGTGTTTGTCCTGTGGTTGTTGATCCTGATCGTTATCGGGCAGCCATTTCACTACTTGAGCAAACAGATTGTAATCTGATATTGAGTGATGATGGGTTGCAACATTATCGATTGCCACGTGATATAGAAATCGTTGTCATCGATGGCGAACGGGGGTTCGGCAATGGAAAATGTCTTCCCGCTGGACCCTTGCGTGAACCCGTAAGTCGTTTAAAGAACGTAGATTTTATCTTAACCAATGGAAAATTATTCGATCATTCAATTGAATATACTTTCTTTGAAGAAAGTTATAGTTTCAGTGTTGAACCAGTCAGGTTCCGACACCTAATGACGGGTAAAGCGTGTTTACCGGAGCAATATGATTTTGGACATAAGGTTCATGCGGTAGCGGGTATTGGGAACCCTCAACGATTTGTGACAACCCTTGAGCAGCTAGGATTAGATGTTCAACTCCATTCCTGGCCAGACCACCATAAATTTAATGGCATAGAATTTAAGTTTGATGATGACCTACCTGTGATTATCACCGCAAAAGATGCCGTAAAATGTCATGATATAGCCCATGACCCACTTTGGATGGACAAGGTTTGGATTCTTGATGTGGCAGCAAAGCCAGACACAGAATTTCTCGAGAAACTGGTTGAGTCTGTCCGTCACCTGAAAGAGAGTATTTGAATTACCATGGATTTTACTGTTGTTATTCCCGCCCGTTATTCCTCCACGCGGTTACCCGGAAAACCTCTGAAGGATATAGTTGGCCTATCTATGATTCATCGAGTCTATCAGCAGGCTCAAAAAAGCAAGGCAGCTCAGGTTGTTGTCGCGACTGATGATCAGCGAGTTGTCGACCAAGTGGTCAGTTTTGGCGGTGAAGTATGCCTAACATCAGAAGACCATCAATCGGGTACCGATAGATTGCAAGAAGTGGCGAAACAGTTTGGTTTTTCTGATGATCATATTATCGTCAACGTGCAAGGGGATGAGCCTCTGATTCCACCGGCAGTGATCAATCAGGTGGCAGATAATCTTGCAGCTAACCTTGGTGCTGGTGTTGCGACGTTGTGTGAACCCATCAAGCATGATTCCGACTTTACTAACCCAAATATTGTAAAGGTTGTCTCAGACAGCCAAGGCATGGCGTTATATTTCAGCCGAGCGCCCATTCCTTGGCCCAGAGATTATGCCGATAGTCGGGTTGACGGTATGTCCTCGACGCTCAACCCCATGAGACATATTGGGATTTATGCATACCGCGTAGCTATGCTGAATCATTTTATCCATTGGCCAATGGCACCTATTGAGGTGCTGGAACGTTTGGAGCAATTACGTTTTATGTGGAATGGCGAACGCATACATGTAGATCAGGCAAAAGCGCTTGTTCCGGGTGGAGTGGATACTGAAGAGGACCTGCAGCGAGTAATCAATCTATTGAGCCAGGATTCATAGCGGTGTCAGGGCCAGTTAAAGTTTTGTTTGTATGCCTTGGCAATATCTGCCGTTCACCGACTGCCCATGGGGTTTTTGAGAAAATGGTGGCAGATGCAGGATTACAGGATTCGATTATTGTCGACTCTGCCGGTACGGGTGACTGGCATATAGGCCGCTCACCAGACCCTAGGGCAAGCGAGGCAGCGCTCACGCGTGATCACGACCTCAGTCATTTGCGAGCTCGTCAGGTAAGACATGAAGACTTTCTCGAATTCGATTACCTGTTAGCCATGGATAAGCAAAACCTGTGTGATCTCGAGGCAATGGCATTGCCTGAGTTTGATGGCCACCTTGGGTTGTTTATGGATTACGCTAACAGCGATGTGAGCGAGGTTCCTGACCCTTATTCAGGAGGAAAAGAAAACTTCGAGCGAGTACTGGACCTTGTTGAAGATGCCTCTAGTGGTTTACTTTTCCATCTTCGTGGTCAATTAGACTAATGTTTCAAATCCAAAAACAGGTTTCTCTTAGGGATTCCAATACACTGGCATTACCTTCTATTGCCGAAAATTTTTGTAAAATCACTTCGCAAGATACCCTGTGTGAGGCGTTGGAGTGGGCAAAAAAGCATCAGTTGCCGATCACGATATTGGGTGGTGGTAGTAATGTGGTCTTGGCTCGTGATTTAGTTGGTTTGGTGCTTCAGATGGCAATTCCTGGCGTGGAGCTGGTATCTGAACAGCAGGATCACCGTATTATCAGCATAGGTGCGGGTGAAAACTGGCATCAGCTGGTACTCCACACCCTTGACCAAGGTTGGTATGGCCTTGAAAATTTATCATTAATACCCGGGTTGGCCGGTGCAGCACCGATTCAGAATATTGGTGCATATGGTGTTGAGCTGAGCGAGCGTTTTCATTCCCTTGAAGCCATTCATATGGCAACGGGTGAGCTGCGGTTAATGGGCTTGTCTGATTGTGAGTTTGGTTACCGTGATAGTTTTTTCAAAGCTAAAGGCCGTGATCAGTATGTGATTACATCGATTCGTTTGCAGCTCTCTACGCAACCAAACCTTTGTTTGGGGTATCCGGCGCTGCAGCAAGCGTTGATGGATGATAAGGGCCAATCTCAAGGTGTATCACCAAAGCAGGTGTCAGATGCAGTCTGCGCCATTCGTCAATCGAAGCTGCCTGACCCCAGTGATATTCCTAATGCAGGCAGTTTTTTCAAAAATCCAGTGGTGGACTCAGAGCAAGTGGCTGTTTTACGAAAGCAATATCCAGATATTGTTGGTTACGGCCAAAGCGATGGCAGTACGAAATTGGCTGCCGGCTGGTTGATAGAGCAGGCGGGTTGGAAGGGCGTAAAGCGAAATGGTGTGGGAGTACATGCTAACCAAGCTTTAGTGCTTGTGAATTATGATGGCTCTGGAGAGGCTTTGTTATCTCTGGCTTCAGATATACAGGCTTCTGTATTGGAAAAATTTGGCCTAAAAATGGAAGTTGAGCCTCGGATCTATCGATAACAACTTTTAGCTGTTTGATTTGACATGTATTTCTAGGCCGCGTCCTTTCACTCTTAGACCCAAGCTAAATAGCTTAACAAAACAGTCAGTGATAGGCTAAGTCGAATCACGTAGCGATAGCAATAAGGGATGCTAATGCCATGAGCTCAGGACAAGTACTTAAAACAGTCTTGGTAGTAGACGACCATGATTTGATTAGACTGGGTATCTGCCGGTTATTAACAGATGTGCCTAATATTATGGTAATAGGGCAAGCTTCCAGTGGAGAAGAAGCCATATCTATTGTACGTGAGCTAATGCCAGATATCGTTTTTATGGATATTCGTATGCCGGGCATTGGCGGTTTGGAGGCAACCCAGAGAATTCTCTCTCGGCACCCAGAAACCAAGGTTATCGTGGTCAGTGCATTTAATGACGAAGTGTATCCAGCAAAACTTTTAAAAGCAGGTGCCTCTGGGTATATCACTAAAAATGCAGATACTGAAGAGATAAAGGCCGCAGTTCAAGCCGTGTTGTCAGGAAATATTTATGTCAGCCCGCAACTGGCTCAAATGTTGGTAGTGAGTGGTCTTACTAACCAGTCTGCTTCGCCACTTTCCCAGTTGTCTAAACGTGAATTACAAATCGCCGAACTCATTACCAGTGGGAAAAAGGCTAACGACGTGGCAGAGACCCTCAGTATTAGCCCGAAAACCATTAACACCTATAAATACAGGATTTATGAAAAACTTGGGGTAACTAATGACGTCGAGTTGACCCTAGCAGCGGTTAAATATGGATTGGTTGATCCATCAGAGGTGATTTAACCCCATGCGTTGATATTTGTTTTAACGCTACAGCTTCGCCATATAATGGTGTTCTCTAATTTAGCGCCCTACCTGACCCCGATAATTTAAGCCCGTGTACAATAGCGACTATGTCTTTTGATGCAAAACCTTTCCTTAAGCAACTGACCCAGAGACCAGGCATTTACCAAATGTTTGGTGAGAATGGCGATATTCTCTATGTGGGCAAAGCCAAGAATCTGCGCAAGCGTGTCGGCAGTTATTTTCGCAATACTGGGCTTTCCCCTAAAACTCAGGCTCTGGTGAGTCGAATTGCCAATATTGATGTCACCGTCACCCAGACTGAAGTTGAAGCGTTATTACTCGAACAAAACCTGATCAAACAAAACCGACCACCGTTTAATATTTTATTGCGAGATGATAAGTCTTACCCCTATATTTTTCTTTCAGATCGGGATACTTACCCACAGCTGGCATTTCACCGTGGTAATAAAAGACGTAAAGGCAGTTATTTTGGGCCGTTTCCCAGCGTGAATGCCGTTCGCGAAAGCATGGGCTTTTTACAAAAAACGTTTCGGGTCAGACAATGTGAAGATAGTTTTTTTAAAAATCGTTCGAGACCCTGCTTACAGTATCAAATTGACCGTTGTACTGGTCCCTGTGTCGAGTTAATAAGTCCAGATGATTATCAGCGGGATGTACGTTATACGCAGATGTTCCTCGAAGGTAAAAGTGACAGCTTGGTTCGAGAGCTTGAAAGGAATATGGACGCGGCTTCGAAACAGTTAGATTTCGAGCGCGCAGCAACAGTACGAGATCAAATTTCGGCACTGCGCAGAATTCAGGCTGAACAGGTCATCGAATCTGGTACGGGAAATATTGATGTGCTTGCGGCCTCGCAAGAGGGCGAACAGGGCTGTGTTCAGGTTTTGTATATACGTCAGGGACGTATTCTGGGAAGTCGCAGTTTCTACCCACGAGTACCTTTAGCGACATCGCCGGGAGAAATTTTGGCGCACTTCGTACCCCAGTACTATTTACGGGAGGGTGCCAAGGGCGATTTCCCGAAAGAAATTATCGTGAATCATAAGTTGGAGGAGGGTGAGCTACTAGTATCAGCCATTTCTACCGTGGCAGGCCATAATCTGGTTCTTAAGTGTCGGGGGCGTAGCACGCGGCGGAAATGGGTAGAATTGGCAGAAAAAACAGCCGATCAAAACCTAAAAAGCCGCGTTGCCTCCAAACAGAATGTTCAGAAAAAATTTGAAGCGTTGCAATCATTACTTGGTTTGGATGAACCTCCTGGGCGTCTGGAGTGTTTTGATATTAGCCACAGCAGTGGAGAAGCTACCGTGGCCTCCTGCGTTGTCTTTGATACTAGCGGACCGCTTAAATCTGATTACCGTCGGTTTAATATAAAAAACATTACGGCAGGCGATGATTATGCCGCCATGGAGCAAGCGTTAACACGTCGTTATACACGCCTGCAAAAAGGTGAAGGCTTGCTCCCGGATGTCCTTCTAATAGATGGCGGAAAAGGCCAACTGAGAAAGGCTGTTAGTGTATTAAGCGAGTTGGGTGTTGTTGGCGTTAAGATTGTTGGTGTTGCCAAGGGGAAAACCCGAAAAGCCGGTTTCGAAACGCTGATTCTTTTTTGTCCGGATGATGCAAGCAATAGCGAAATCGTATTGGAAACTCAATCTTCAGCACTGCTATTAATTCAACAAATTAGGGATGAGGCCCACCGTTTTGCAATAACAGGGCACCGGCAGCGTCGAGATAAAAAACGAAGAGCCTCAAGTTTGGAGGGAATAGAGGGTGTCGGTCCAAAACGTCGGCGTGAATTATTACGTTTCTTTGGTGGTGTAAAAGAGGTGGAGCGAGCCAGCGTGGCAGAACTGATGAGAGTTCCAAATATTAATAAGAAAGTAGCCGAAACTATTTACAGCACACTTCACAATGAGTAAGTTGATACACTCACGGTTTGATGGCATTTATCTGAAACCAGTTACCTGAATCTGTGGTTTAACATTTTTGAGCTATAGCCCGTTTCTTCTGATTTAGTAGTAAAAAATATGTGGACACTACCTAATATACTGACACTTCTTCGAATAGCGTTAATACCTATCTTTGTCGCGTCCTTTTACTTGCCTTGGGAATGGCGTCACCTAGCAACAGCGGCTATTTTTGGTGTTGCTGCAGCTACAGATTGGCTAGATGGCTATTTGGCGAGAAAACTCAATCAATTCACACCCTTTGGTGCCTTTCTTGACCCTGTTGCAGATAAACTCATCGTTGCTGCTGCATTGATCGTGTTAGTACAAGTACACGCTACAGCGTTGTTCGCACTTCCTGCGATCGTCATTATCAGTCGCGAAATCGTTATATCTGCGCTACGTGAGTGGATGGCTGAACTGGGTAAAAGAACGAGTGTTGCCGTCTCTTATGTCGGTAAAGTGAAAACCACTTTGCAAATGGTGGCCATAGCTGTGTTGCTTGCCGTTGATCCGGTGCTACATCCTGTCTGGGATATGGTGGGTATGGTGCTGTTGTATATCGCCGCAATTCTTACCTTGTGGTCTATGGTTATATATCTTCGTGCAGCATGGCCTGAGCTATCCAGAGTGCCCAATAAAGACGACTCACCTGAAGATATTGGCAAGGGAGAGGGCTAATAGGTGAGATTGAATAGTGTGATAGCAGCTGGCATAACTGGATTCTCTGACTTAATTTATCTCTTCAGTGAATTTAATCCAAGAATACGGACCATCTGACTGTTTTTTGAATTTCTCGTCGGGTACAATCCCGCATCCAAAAGGCGCGGTAGCAAAGTGGTAATGCAGTGGACTGCAACTCCTCCATCGTCGGTTCGATTCCGACCCGCGCCTCCATATTGATAGGCATTTTTATTTATTAGAAAAATGTCTAACCGTTCATGCCCGGATGGTGAAATTGGTAGACACACAAGACTTAAAATCTTGCGACTTAACGGTCGTGCCGGTTCGATTCCGGCTCCGGGCACCACTTATAAATCAACGACTTACACCCTACAAGCCGCTTGTATACTAGCTTTAACGCAGATACAGGGGCTTTGCTGTGGGTGGCTGTTTTGTGTACTGCTGTACATCCGTGTATATGGGTGTATCCTCT
>JASJGJ010000083.1:0-2996 GCA_033791605.1 Porticoccus sp. | reverse complement strand
GCCGGTATTACACCAATGATTTGGGCGATGATTATCTCGCTTGGCGTTTCTGTGATGTTGTTACCCGTTCTAGTAACTACGCGACGGCTGGCAATACCAAAAGGCAGGATGGTTCGTTACGTTATTATTTCCGCATTCATTTCTTTCATAATACCTAACATACTTATTTTTAGTGTTATTCAGCATGCTGGCGCAGGTTACACCGGGCTTATGTTTGCATTGTCTCCCGTCTTTACCCTGGCTTTGGCCGTTATGTTTCGGCTCAAGACGCCGAACCGAACCGGCTTGCTCGGCATTACACTTGGATTGGTCGGAGCTACGATTGTAAGCATTACACGTGGGGCTGCGCCTGAGGCGCCGCCTATCATATGGATTATCGCTGCCTTGTTTATTCCCGTAGCTCTAGCCTGCGGGAACATCTATCGGACACTGGATTGGCCTGACAACGCATTACCAGATGTCCTGGCTTTCTGGAGTCATACGTTTTCGGTCATGGTTTTTCTGGCTTTATTGTTTATCACCAAAGGCTCGCTTCCTGTGGGTGAGCTGTCACTCGCGCCATTTGCAGTATTGGCGCAAGTACTCGTTGCTGGGGTGATGTTTCCAATTTTCTTCAGACTGCAACAAAAAGGAGGTCCGGTGTTGCTAAGCCAGATCGGTTACGTTGCGGCAGCTGTTGGACTCATTACCGCAACATTTCTATTGGACGAACAATACAGCCCCATGACGTGGGTTGGTGCAGCGATTATCGCCTTTGGCATTGTTGTTACTATTGTCGCGCAAATAAAAAAACACTGACACCTTGCGGCATGTCGCTAAAGCATTAGTAATAGGACAGAAGCTATGTTTGCTTTGGATCGAATTCGAAGTGGCCCGGGAGTATCATCATTTGGGCGAGCTTGAAAACAGTTAACGAGCAATTGTCCGAGAGTCCGAATTCCTCGTACTCCGTTATATTTATCTATCACTTCCGAGCTTTTCTCATTCACAAAATTCAATTACTTTTTCTTACTTTTCCAGGGCCATAGCCAAAGTGTTTTTTAAAGACTTTGGCAAAGGCCGCTTCCGATTGATACCCAGATTGCTCTGCAACTTGTGCAACGGACTCTTTAGCTTCTGACAGGTGGCCATATGCGATCTGCATTCGCCAGCAGGTGACATATGCCATCGGTGGCATCATAACGAGTTTGTGAAATTTTTCGGCGAATACTGAGCGTGACATGCCCGCAATATTTGACAGACTTTCCACGCTCCATGAATCTCCCGGCATTGCATGAAATGATGACAGGGCCGCACTGATTTGTTTGTCTGCGAGAGCAGCGATAAATCCGGTGTTGGTTTGCTGTTGTTGCATGTGGGTACGAACCACATGAATAAACAACACTTCAGATAGCTTGTCGACAATCACATCACTACCGGCACCTTCCGTTTCTGTTTCGTAAATAATGTTACGAATGACGTCATCCATAAGTGCGGTATTGGCTGTGTCTTCGCTTTTAATCACCATCACTTCTGGTAGCGCGTTCAATAAGGGATTCCAGTGGTGGCGCTCAAATGTGAAGTAGCCACAGATAAGGCTGGTAACCGGTCCTTTGTCTTTGGCATTGTTGGGTTGATTGCGTGGTTGTTCCGGTGGCGGTGGTGACTCGCTATTAGAAATTGTGTGTGCAGCGTCGTTTGGGAAAACCACGATATCGCCACTGCGCAATGCGATAGGTGTATCGCTATCAGGTAAATGTAGCCACGCTGCACCGCGCGCAATCATATGAAAGGTCGCTTTTCTCTCTCCCGAAGTATCCACCGCCCAGCTGCCAAAAAAATTGGAATGCAGGAAGACGTGGGCGTTTAAATCAAAGGTTTTCAGATAATCGCTTAATATGTCCATCGTCTGATTATAGATCAAATATCAGACGATTGGACAGAATAATCGAACTATTGAGCATAGTTCGTCTCCATCAGTGGGCCTATAGTTTAGCCATGGATTTTCGGATTGGCCAAAAATTCTATACAGCAAGATCACTACACGAAAGGAGAAACGTCATGGCGAACATCACTATTTACAGCAAAGATTGGTGCCCTTACTGCGCCAATGCAAAACGACTGCTCACGGTGCGTGGTTTTGAGTTTGATGAGGTGGATATCACCCTCGATTCCGAACTTGAGGCGAAATTAATTGAGCAAACGGGACTGCGAACCGTTCCGCAAATTTTTGTGGAGGAACAGCCTATTGGAGGGTTTGTGGAACTTGCACGCCTGGTTTCCAGTGGCGACCTGGACCATTTAAAACACGCTGCCTAACAAAGCTAACAAACTATTGATTAACAGGAGAAATCAAATGAAAACATTATTCGATACCATTACAAAAACAACATTCGCCCTAGCTGCTTTGATGACAGTTTCTGGAGTCGGCATTGTAAAAGCCGGTTTACCTGATCCAGGTATGAATTTGAAAAGTGGTCGTACGGCATTGGTGATTACCGATCCGCAAAATGATTTTTTAAGTCCCAAAGGTGTAACGTGGGGCGTGGTTGGAAAAAGTGTAGTGGAGAACAATACCGTTCAACATATTGATGATTTGTTCAAAGCGGCCAAAGCAAACAATATCCCCGTGTTTGTGTCGCCACACTACTATTATAAACACGATCATGGCTGGAAGTTTGAAGGCGCGCTGGAAAAACTGATGCACAAAATAGGCATGTTTGACCGTAAGCACCCTTTAAGCACTGAAGGTTTTGAGGGCTCAGGTGCTGATTGGTTAGCCCAATATAAAAAGTATATTGAAGATGGCGAAACAATTGTTACCAGTCCGCATAAAGTTTACGGCCCGGAAACGAATGACCTGGCTCTTCAATTACGGAAGCGTGGTATTGAGAAAGTGATACTTGCAGGTATGTCAGCGAATTTATGCACGGAATCACATTTACGTGAACTAATTGAACAAGGGTTTGAGGTTGCTGTTGTGAAAGATGCAACCGCTGCGGCCATTGTTGAAGAGG
>JASJGJ010000082.1:0-3787 GCA_033791605.1 Porticoccus sp. | reverse complement strand
CCGGTCCCAAAGCACCAAACTCCGACTGGTCGGCTCTGCTCAAATAATTGAATACCGGTGCGCCGCCCATATTTAACCTGATTAGTATGGGTGGTGCGTGGGCGGGAATGTATCCCCGTATATTGTGTTTAATCCCCCTGCCACCCCGATCTACCAGCTCCAGATAATCTCTCAGTGTGATTGGAATACCGGCATAGTCATCACTTTGTTCAGTGAAGGGTCTCAGAATGGAACTCTCAGGATGTAGAATGCGTTCCTGCACCGAGGTGAAGTCAGACTCTTCTGGAGTTTTGGCCATGGCGGCCCGAATTGGGTTTAAGTCAACGTAAGCCATACACGCCAGAGGTGCCCGTTCATGGCCCAGGCCAGCCTCTCGACGGGTTCCCCGTCTCACCTTCTCTCACCTTCTCCAACAGGGCCTGTGACTTGAATCTTCCCTCCCAGAACCTGCCAGTACAATGATCTTCAGCATTGGCCATCCTGGCAAGAGCCTGCCCCGCGAGCGAAGCAAGTGCTTTGGGTATGGGTTCATTGAGACAGCGCATGAACCAGGAAAGATCAAAGGAATAAATTCAGCATGGTCGAGGAACGGGTATGCACCGGATCAGCGTTCTATAAGCGCTCTGAACCTTTTTCACACAGCTGCTCATGATTTAGGATTTAAAAAGGGATCCAGTGTCACCAATAAATCCCTATATCTTCAAATCACCGTATTACGAGTTAGAATTTAAAGCGGCGACTTTTTACACCCGTTACCAACAAAAGTAACATCAAGCTAAGTAACGCCCATTGCGACAAAGTCGGTACTGAAACTGGAAGCGCCGTTTCACTTGTACTTGTAACACTATTGTTAGCTGGATTTGTATCTGGCGTTATACTCGTAACACTCGCGCTATTCTCAAAAGCACCGACAGAATCAATTGTTGCCATCACTGTAATGATCTCTGATATGCCATTAGCTAATGAGCTGATATTACACGGCATTGCAGCACAATTTGTACTGGATACACTAGTAATAGTTAGATTGTTTGGTGTATCTGTAACATCAATATTAGCCGCAACACCTGGACCATTATTAGTCACTGTAAGTGTAAATTGTACGGTATCAGCAATTTGGTAGGGTCCAGCAGTATCGAGTGTTTTAGTTATGGAAACATCAACAGGTGTCGGGTTAATAGCAAGTGTAAAATAAACATTATTATCAAGATTATTGTCTGCGGACCAAATCCATTCAGCAGCGGGATCAGCTGGAGGTGGTCTGACGCCCCAAGGAGCCACGCCATTCAAACCATAACCTGTTGGTACCACATAAGATGACCAACCCGTTGTACTGACAAGCCAGTTCGTTGTACCCGTTGTAATAGTTGTTCCACCGCCAGCAAATGTATGACCACCACCAGTCAGTGTAAAATCACCAAGAAAAGCTGCAACCCCTCCAACATCAATACCATTGACATGCAGAAAATAAGGTATTCCCGGTGTTAAAACAATGCCGGCAAATGAATCGGTTAATGGCCAATTGTTACCTGAAGAAATTAGTGTACCTGCAACAGAATTATCGGTTGAGATATAAGTTGTGTGTTCATTATCAACATTAATATCACCTGAAAGATCCGCTGCATGAGTGATGTTGATCGAAGTGACACTGAAAAAAGTAACTATGACCGCGATTAATGTTTTATTGAAGACCCATTGCATTTTTGTTCTCCTTATTGTTATTTTTTTAATGAGTAATAATAGTGCACTATACCTGCGTTTTGTAAGTTCATAAAGGGGTTGATATTTCTTATCTAAGTTAAATACAGATAAGAGCAGAAAGAAGAACAGAGACACCCACGCCTTCCAAAGGCCAGAAAAAACTGACATGATCAGAATCAATTCTCAATCACGATAAATGTGCTGTAATTTGGAAGGCTCTTTAAAAAACGGGAGCGATTTGAGAGTTTTTATTGAGGCATTGCTGATTTTTTGACAAATCCGCTAGATCCAGACGTCATGAATTTCAGGTTGTTTTCCTTGTGTGGATTGTGATTTCTTAAGTCCTTTCCGGACAGAGTTGCTTGCCAAGTAATTGGCCCTTGATAAAACTTCGTCCCACCGATTGAGCAAATGTCCTGAGCTTACTCACCGGTTCCAAAGCACCAAACTCCGACTGGTCGGCTCTGCTCAAATAATTAAATACCGGTGCGCCGCCCATTTTTAACCTGATTAGTATGGGTGGTGCGTGGGTGGGAATGTAGCCCCGTTTATAGATAATATGTGGGTGTCTCAGTTCTTGGTTTCAGTTCTTGGGTGGTTCTTGTTGTAACTGGTGCCATATCTTTAGGTTGTTGAGGTCTGGCTCAAACGAAAAATATGAAAAAAGAAATAGTTTCTACTTACCAATGATTGTGTATTTTTGTCGGGGATTGAAATACCTACACGCATAAGAAAGGTTTGAATCAGTCCGAACTAATTTATCGCAACAGGATAAAAGCAGACAGTCAACCAAAGCATCCTCACCAGCTTTATACATTGAAGCTCCTGCTATACCACTGTGTATTGGTAACGAATTATTGCTTCTAATGGCATTATAAGAGAAAACCCTGCCGCCAAAGACGTTTTCTATGTGATTCAGAAAAGCCTGCTCATCGGTCGCAACAAAGAAATGAGAACGTTTGAACTTATTTAACACACTGCACACGTCATCAAAAGGGACCCTATCAGATTCTTTACCCGCACCACTTACCTTATCCGTGCCACGATAATGTATACCTATTACCTGTTGACCATTCATCTTATCCTCGTAAAATTTCGAAACCTTATTATGGATATTGTCCCGTATACCCACTGTATCAACAAACAAATTACCAACAGATGATGCCAGCGCCCGTCCATAATTAGAGAGGTCTTTCTGTTCCCATTTGTTCAATACCCAATTGTAGCTACCAGCATGGTTGGAATAGGTAAACTGGTTCTTGGAAAAATAATAATCCCACCAGCTTTGCCCTCTACCTTCTTCAAAATACAGACCACCGACAAACTCGATCCTGAGGTTGTGCTGGTACTTTTTACAAAACTGGAGTGCTCCAATTACCTGAAAGAAAATAGAAAAGAAACCTGCTTCTCTCCCCTGCATGATGAGAGTTAGGGAATCATATCCGGCAAACTTCTTTATCAGATTTTTCTCAACTCGATTTCGAAATAGTGCGAGACGTAAATTTTGGAAAGGCATATCGGAAGATATCACGTTTTACTCAAATCGTTAAACTGTTGCCAAGCTATCAATCGAACAAACCCTTCGGCAGCGGTTTGATCGGCCTCATCAACTGAGTGGCACTTTTTACGTTTGTCACACCTGGCCGGTGTTGCCTTTTGCCCGATACTTTAATTTGACAGAAAGTAAAATCGGCTTGTCACACAGAGAGCGCGTCAAGCCGATTTTAGAAATGTAAGGTCAGAGCCCGAACTCAGCCTTCAAGTATCGTTCGAATTACTTCTCCAGCTTTAGGAAGTAGTCCATGATTTCTGGAACATTGCCATTGCCCATGCCGGCATCAACGGATGCCTGAAGGTTTTGTGAGGTGCCTTCAGCAATTTGAGATTCTGTACCCAAATCCTTAACCATCTCTAAGAAATAACCCAGATCCTTATTGGCGTTGTTGATTGAGAAGCCCAAATCGCTTACACCGTCAACTGCGTAATTTTTACAGAATTGCATGAATGGCGAGTTAGATGGGCCTGTCGACATGATCTCCCAAAGCTGCTGGCGGTCAACACCAGCGAGGTCGGCAACAGCGAAAGCCTG
>JASJGJ010000081.1:0-70297 GCA_033791605.1 Porticoccus sp. | reverse complement strand
TGAAAAACGACAGGCTTTTCAACAATTTATACAATTAAAAGAAAGCCATATTGGCGCCCAACGAAACACCGTACAACAGGCCCGCTCACAACACTTACAAGTTCTCACCAATAGGGCAAGAGTGAACGCCCGCAATCAAGCTATCACCTCAGCCAAAAGTGCACTCGAGGCCACCCAAGCAGGATATGAAGCCGGCACCCGCAACATCGTCGATGTTTTAATTGCACAGCGTGGGTTGTATCAGGCCAAACGAGACTACGCCAATGCTCGATATGACTACATTGGCAGCTTATTACGACTTAAGGAAGTGGCCGGTCAATTAAGTCCTGACGACATACATCAATTAAACGCCTGGCTAGACCCTGCCATCAGAGTAACGAAAGCTGGCGTTCAATAATGCCAAGCAATCGCTCCAAAGCGCCCCGATTATTCTCAGCCACAGACTTTGCTGCATCCCCCATACGCATGGCCGCTTGAGGGTCTTGCAACAGAGAAACAACTAGCTCGGCCATCACTTCCGCATTTTCACAAATAGCCATACCCTGAGCCTCTCGCAACAACCGTGAAGCCTCGGAGAAATTAAACAGGTGTGGGCCACTGAGCACAGGGATAGACCATATGGCAGGCTCTATTAGATTGTGACCGCCCACAGGAATCAAACTTCCCCCAACAAAAGCAATATCACAAGCACCAAAAAATAGCAGCAACTCGCCCATAGTGTCACCGAGCAATACTTGATCATGTATCGAGGGAGTGATTCCACCACTCCGGCGAACAATTTTTAAATTTCGATCTAGGCACAACTGAGCCACCTCACCAAATCGCTCAGGATGACGAGGCACCAAAACTAATAACAGTTCAGGATAATGCTCCCTGATCTGCTCATAACTATCCAGAATAATCTGATCCTCTCCCCGGTGAGTGCTAGCAGCAAGAAAAATCGGGCGTTTTTCAACACCGCACCACTGGGTTTTTAGTACCCCAGCCTGATGCTTTAAGCCCTCGCCCAGATTGACATCAAACTTGATGTTTCCCGTCACTGACAACTGTGACTTGCCCAATCCCAAGGCCAAAAAACGCTCACCATCGTCTTCATGCTGCGCCGCGACACAGCTAAGCTTCTGTAACATAGGGTATGTTAATCGAGAGAATTTTTGGTATCCCTTGGCAGATTTTTCAGACAACCGCGCATTGGCCACGATAACCGGTATATCCAGACTCCGGCAGTGGTGGACAAGATTTGGCCACAACTCAGTTTCCATAATAACCAATAAATCAGGTTGAATACGCCGGAGAAACCGACCTAATGCATCCGGCAAATCATAAGGCGCATAGACGTGGTAAACACTGCCCCCAAAAACTGACCGCACTCTTGCCGAACCGGTGGGTGTCATTGTTGTGACAACCAACAATGATTCGGGGTAGCGAGATTGCAGCTGTTTGATCATCGGTACGGCTGCCAGCGTTTCCCCTACAGAAACAGAGTGCACCCATATAACGTGACGCCCCACATCGACCCGTGGCACAAAACCAAACCGTTCTCCCCAGCGTTTACGGTACTCAGGCGCTTTACGACTACGCCACAGTAATCGCAACATCACCAAAGGTATTAACAAATACAATAACGCTGTATACAGGACACGAACCATATATATGACCAACAAATTAGAGCCAAAAACTATAAACTAGGCACAGCCTTAAACAACAATTTAGGGCCTTAATAGAACAGGATTACCCCAACGCTTCTGAAAGCATAAAGACATTACTCAGGCTATACTACCCCTCTAAACAGCCCAGACTTGGCACCACCATTTTCGATCAAAGCCTAGACGCAGGAACCTAGTGAGAATGCCTACAACCAAACAACACTTCTTAGCCTGCGATATTGCCATTATTGGCGGCGGCATTGCAGGATTGTGGCTATTAAATAGGTTAGTACATCGCGGCTACAATGCCATATTGTTTGAACAAACGGCTCTAGGGAGTGATCAAACCGTTGCCAGCCAGGGCATGATCCATGGTGGCATCAAGTACACCCTGAATGGGGCTTTAACCGGAGCGTCAGAAGCCATCGCCGATATGCCAGCACACTGGCAGGCATGCATGGAGGGCAAGGGAGATGTCAACCTTCAAGGAGCCACCACACTCAGCGATCATTTTTACATGTGGTCTAGCAACAGTGCGTTGTCGAAAATGACAACCTTTCTTGCGAGCAAAGCTACTCGCGGGCGCATCAACAAAGTCAGTAAAAGTGAGCGCCCAGCGATCTTTCAACACGACAACTTCAAAGGTAGCCTTTATAAGCTAGTAGATAAAGTCCTTGATGTCCCTAGCGTGGTGGAAACACTCGCCAACAACTGTAAAGATCGTATTTTCAAAATTGACTGGAATCGAGCTCAATGGCACCACGAAACTAACAAAAAGGTTGCACTTGATTTTCTTTACGATGGCCAAGACCACCGACTAATCGCCAATCAATTTGTATTAACAGCAGGCAAAGGCAATGAAGCTATCCTACAAGAGCTCGGTATAACATCTCCCCGTATGCAGCGACGTCCACTACAACAGGTGATGGTAAAGCATGCCTATCCACACACATTCTTCGGCCACTGCCTCGGTGCAGAAACAACACCCCGACTCACCATTTCAAGTCACCCCTGTGGTGTAAAACACCAAGTCTGGTACCTAGGCGGCACGCTGGCAGAAAAAAGTGCAAACTTATCTCCTGATATTGTTATTGCCAATGCAAAAAAAGAGCTGGAAGAACTTATGCCTTGGGTAGATTTATCCGGCGCTCAATGGGCAACATTACCCGTAGATCGAGCTGAACCAAGACAGCTCAATTTTGCTCGCCCAGATAAAGCCTTTGCCAGCATCGCCAAAGAATGCCCCAATGTTATTGTGGCTTGGCCCACCAAGCTGACACTGTGCCCTAACCTTGCCGACGAGGTCATTGAGCTACTCACCCAACAACAAGTAGTAACATCTGAAACCCCCGTACCAGCTTTACCCTTTTTAAGTCCACCACCCATAGCAGCTACCCCCTGGCAAATAGCCTTTGGAGATTAACCTTGCTCGCCAAAAGAACATTCGGACAAACTGGTATTGATGTCAGTATTTTGGGCCTAGGCACCGTAAAGTTGGGTCGTAATCAGGGGGTAAAATACCCCCAAAGCTTTGCCATTCCAGATAATCAAAAAGCTGCCAACCTGATCGCGTTAGCACATGACCTTGGCATCAATTTAATCGATACCGCACCCTCGTATGGCAATAGCGAAGAACGGCTTGGCCCGCTCCTGCAAGGCCTGCGAAATCAGTGGGTTATTTGCAGCAAAGTAGGCGAGGAATTCCAAGAAGGGCAGTCGCAATTTGATTTTTCACCCGAACACACGCGTTTTAGTATTGAGCGAAGCCTCCAGCGGCTCAACACCGATAGAATCGAGATTGTTTTAGTCCACTCTGATGGCAATGACATGAAAATTATAAATGAGCACGGCACACTGGACGCCCTTGCTCAACTTAAAGCCGAGGGAAAAATTTGTGCTTTTGGCATGTCCACAAAAACAGTTGAGGGCGGTTTATTAGCCGCAGAAAAATCTGATGGCGTCATGGTGACCTGGAATTTGCACCACAACGAAGAGCTCCCTGTCATTGATTATTGCCGCAGACACAATAAAGGTGTGCTCATCAAAAAGGCCTTGGCCAGCGGCCATCTCTCAAAATCGAATGCAGCTCTGCCAAACAATCAAGATCCCGTAGAAAACAGTTTTGAAATGATTTTTGGCCACCCTGGGGTAAGCAGCGCTATCGTAGGTACCATCAATCCAGAGCATTTAAAAAATAATGTAGAAAGAGCACAACACGCTGTTCTTAAAAGCGCGCAGTCATAGCAACGAAAGACTTAACACCAGGCAATATGGACATTTAGTCGGCAAAATCACGTTTTTGTATTTTATCTACAATCGCTGTTGTTGAGCAGTCATCTAGGAAATCTAGCACCTCAATTTCACCGCCGTACCCTTCAACAACTTCCCAGCCAACCACTTCCTTGCGACTATAATCACCGCCTTTCACCAGAACATCTGGCTTAATCAACTCGAGTAATCGCTCAGGCGTATCATCCTCAAAAGAAACAACCCAATCCACCGCTTCCAAACCAGCCATCACTGCCATCCGGCGTCCTACCGGGTTGATAGGTCGGCCTTCACCTTTCAAGCGTGTAACCGAAGCATCAGAATTTATAGCGAGGATCAACCGATCCCCTTGCTTTCGTGCCTGTTCCAGATAGCCCACATGACCGGCATGGAGGATATCGAAACAACCGTTGGTAAACACAATTTTCTCACCATGGGCACGGGCATCTGCCACATCCACCATTAGCTGCTCTTCATTCACAACACCCCTCTCAGAGCCCTGTTCTTGAGAAATTGCACGTCGCAATTCCGGCATACTCACCGTGGCGGTACCAAGCTTGCCCACCACAATACCGGCGGCAATATTTGACATCGCCACCGCATCAGGCAAAGACTCACCCGCAGCTAACGCTGTCGCCAGTACAGAAATAACCGTATCTCCTGCACCTGTCACGTCGAAAACCTCCCGCGCACGGGCGGGCAAGTGCAATTCCGGCATATCTTTGCGCAATAAGGTCATCCCCTTCTCGCTGCGGGTAATTAACAAGGCAGCGATGTCTAAACACTCCAACAATGAAGCGCCCTTTTCCACCAATATTTGTTCACTGGGGCAGTTACCCACCACCGCTTCAAATTCGGCAAAATTTGGGGTTAATAAGGTTGCACCCCGATAACGCTCAAAATCTGTTCCCTTCGGATCGACCAAAACAGGTACGCCATGTTTGTTCGCCATTGCGATCAACGTCTGTGGGTCATTCAACGCGCCTTTTGCATAATCAGAAAGAACCACCGCACCCACATTAGAAAGCAACGCCTCAGCCTTTTGTGGAAGCTGGGTACAATCTTCAGTGGTAAACAACTCCTCAAAATCCAACCGCAGCAACTGCTGATGACGACTAATCACCCGCAGTTTTGTGATAGTCGGTTTAGTCTCTGAAACCTGAAAATCACAATGTATACCTGCCGATATAAGTCGAGTTCTAAGTGACTCCCCAGCATCATCCTTACCGACGACACCGACAATAAAGGCCGCAGCCCCAAGGGAGGCAATATTCAAAGCCACATTACCTGCACCGCCAATACGGTCTTCAGACTGCCCAACATTTACTATCGGCACTGGCGCCTCAGGAGAAATACGAGAAGCCGACCCATGCCAATAGCGATCAAGCATAAGATCTCCCACTACCAGAACCTGAGCCTTATCAAATCGTGGAGCAACCAGTGTCATGAATATTGTCCTTTCATAGTTTGCGGCTATCTTAACACAGGGCCTCCTCGTATAATCCTGCCATGGAGAAGTCGAGAGCATGAAAAAACTTTCAAAACAGGGCTATTTAACTCTGCGGGAAGGCGCTGAGGTAATTGAGTCTGACGGGCATGGAGACAAAGTATTACTACTGACGGATGGAACCTACCTGAAACTATTCAGACGCAAACGTCTGTTATCGACGGCACTCATTTCTCCCTACGCTCAACGATTTGCAAAAAATGCTGAAAAACTGGCCGCACTCAATATACCAAGCGTCTCAATTATCAATCTTTTCCGGATCCCTTCAGTCCAACGTACTGCCGTACATTATAGTCCTCTAGCCGGAACCACGTTAAGAACAATAGATAATGGCATTGATGATGCATTGGCAGGAAAACTTGGTAAGTTTATTAGAGACCTTCACGAAAAAGGCATCTATTTTCGCTCACTTCACTTCGGGAACATTGTACTAACACCAGAAAACCAGTTTGGCTTGATTGATATTTCTGATATGAAATTTTTTTATCGACCTCTTTCTTTAAAACGTAGACTCAGAAACTTTCATCACAGTGCACGGCACCCAAATGATCGTGACGCTTTAAATAAATCGATAAAATCTTTTAACCAGGGATATCAATTCATTGGAAAGCCCTCAATAACAGAACAAGCATTGAAAACCATTTTCCTTTAAAGAAAATCATCTATTTAAAACTTCAACTGAACCTGTGAACATTATAGACTCACATAAGGCTTAGAAAGATAATAGCTACAAACACTACAACTCTAAACGACATCACAAAATTTAAATATTTACTGCTTTAGTAAACTTAATTTAGTCATTACTCGCCGTGTTTCGACGGTTTAAAAAATTGTTATGGCATACTTTATGTGAACACGGCTAGCGCTTATTTCAATGGTGGAATAATCAAATCATTTCTAACGAATAAAATGACAAAAAAAATATCCGCTATTGATATCTTACCGTATGCATGGCTTTTCTTCTTATTAGGGGTCTGTATTAGCCCAAGATTTAAAGACTTAAATAATATCTTTTATCTTACAATTTTGCCTCTAACTCTATTTACTGCTAAAGAATATTTTTCTCACTTTATACGCGCACCTATTTACTTATGGCTTTTGACACTTGCTGGATGGATGGCCTTATCGTCAACATGGGCCACCGAACCCAACTATAGCGATTTAAAATCTATCCTCTACGTCATTATATTTATCTCCGGAATTGCCCTAGCGAAAGAAACACAAGTTATCGAAAAATGGGGGTGGCTTGTACCCATAGCCATTGGCTTACAATTAATTTTTTCCAATATTTGGGAAGGAGGGCGTCTTTCTGGATTTGGCCCGATGGAAAACCCACTTTATGCAGGGCACTTCTACGTGTTTTACAGTTGGTTTTTTCTTCACTACAAAAAGTTTCATCCAAAATCAACCATTTCAACAGCTATCCGCTGGATAGGATTTTTACTAAGTATAGGCGCTTGTTATCTAACACAAAGTCGTTCCGCTATTGTCTGCCTGCCACTGCTTGTTTTTATATTCCTGTTACAAAACAACCCTATCAAATATCAAAAGAAAATTTTTTTTGCTTTATTACTGGTTGCAGTCACCGTATCAACCACCCTATTTTTTAGTAACAAGTGGATCACATTGCCAAGCAATAGTTTTCATTATCAAGTTAATCTTGATACCGGAGAAAGACTGCTGGTTAGATTTCAGAAGGATAACCAATCTGTAATAACTCCTGAAATCAAAGATACCCAAGGATTAACAACTTTACTAAAACAAGGATCAAATCCCAAAAAATTCATGTTTACTTCAAACAAAAGTGATGTCTACCATCTTGAAATCAAAACGAATAAAAGAACCACTAGGCCTTGGGAAATTGTTTCGCTCTACACCCAAAAACCTAATGAACCACTTCAACCTATAGACAAATTTATTCCACCAAGAGCTTTTCAATTTGACCTGACTTTTGGTTATCGCACAGAAATTTGGAGGGAACGCCTTAAACATTGCCTAGAAAAGCCTATATTCGGATACGGTTTCTCACAACGCTTGGCCGTACCCTTTCATCACGGCCATCTCAGCGATAGCCATAACTTTTTTTTAGGTACTGCTTTTCAAGGCGGAATAATCGCACTGATTATGTACTTAGGACTACTTTTTACTTGTTTATATACTTTATGTAACAAAAAATACTGGTCGCTAGCGGCTCTTCTAATATGTGGCATTATCACCACATCATTTGATGATGAAAGATTTTTTACAACCACACGCCCCTTTTGGCTGCTTCTTTTATTTCCTATTGGTAAAGCATTGAGAGCATCCTTGCCATCGCTCCAGAAAACGTAGGAAAAGAAATAAAGCTCGTTATAAACGAAGCTTCTACTTTTACTTTTTTGACGAGTTTGTACTAGGCGAATTTTGGCTCTTATGCAGAAAAGTCGAAGATCCTTGATTCGTCTCCCCAGTAATTTTTGGCCCAGACACAGAGTGCCCTGCAAGCAGCTCAAGAATAGTGGTATTTATATAATCCAAAGAATCTACACCCTGCTCAAGGTGAAACTCGATAAAATGTCTGCAGGCATTAACACTTTCTTTATAATTATTTAAATGCCGCGCTATGGCTCGGTCTAAACCTACAGAATCAAAAACACGAGGCCCAAAAAACTTCTCCACTTGCAGAAAATCCTGCTCATTAGGCAATGCAACCAATTGTACAGGCCTACCGAGTAAAGCGGCATCAACCACAGCATTAGTGTAGGGCGACAAGACTAAAGATGCTCTAGAAGCACTAACTTGGAAAGGTTCTACTGGCAATATATCAATACCCTTTTGAGATAGAGACTTCCAAAACTCTCCCTTACTTCGCTGGTGCAACCTCACATAGAGCTGTCTTTTATTTAGCTTTTGCCAGTCACGCACCAATTCATAAATTTTTTGCCCCTCCGAGCTTTCTTCCAATTCTGGCCCCATGCCCAAAAATAGTAGCGGAGATTTCGAATTTGCAGGTGGCAACACAAAGTCTTTATCAAAAAGATAGCTGCCACCCAAAATAATTTGGCATGAACCAAAAAAATAAGACAGTTTTTTCAAATACTCAAAAGAGCTTTTTCCGTAGAGGCAATAATAGTCATAATCCAGCATATCAAAACGACTAGATTGCCCAGTTAGTACTGAGTGAGCCATATGAAAAGTTATTGGATCGCCATTATTTTTTGATTTAAGGAACGGAGACAAAACAGCTCCATTTCGAAAAGTGATAATGATTTTAGGGTTATATCTTTTTCTAAGCCAATTAGCATAACCCTCATAACAACGAAACAACAAGCCAGACTCAAATGGGCCACAACAAGCTTTTTTCTTAACAACCTGCTTCTCACTTAATGCTATCGTTTCTAGTACATGTACGTCTGACGTTTTTAAGCTATCAATTAATTTTTGAAGCCTCTTCAAACGAAAAGATTTACTCGTCGGATGAAGAATAAGAACATCGCAGCTCTCAGTGGAAATTTTGTTATTATCCCTACAGAGAAAACCGCGCCAGCAGCCACACAACAACCAAACCAACCAACTAGTCATGTGGTTTTTTGAATATCGTTTCTTGCAATATTCCAGAAGAATGCGTTTCTTTGTTTTTTTCATAAATTTATAAACGACTTAGCTCACCAAGGATGCTTCACCCCAGCCTATTCACGAATAACGCCCCCTATATCGTTTAGCTACTAACCTAATAACTCATCCAAAATTTTAACTGCGCTTCCTTGGCAAGCTACCAAACCACGCACTAATGGCCCTCTTTATATAACTCAACCGCAGCGCCAGAAATGGAGACAAAAGAAATGATTTTTTTATAATAAAGTTAGCTTTTAACTGGTAAATCTTAACCAACACTGACTAAAATACTACAGCTTCTTTAATACTCGACTAGCCCGCAACATTTATTACATCAAGACCAACCCCCCCACATCATAGAACTTCGCACAACCATGCTCCTTTATAAGTCAAGAAAAATAGGCTGGCGGCTCTGTTTCATACTCACCATCAACAATCAATTATCTATCAATACTATTTTTGTAGTTGGCTAGATAGTACCCCCTTCACACGGAAACGATCTCTTTTAAATTACACACAAGAAATTCTTTTAGATTATTCGATTGGTTCATGTTTATTTTATTTTAGAGTTTGTCCAGTTAAATCGCATTTTTAGATACTTACGCAAATAAGTCCAACGGAATATATTTTTTGGATACTGCCTTATAGCCTGATGATAATAGTTTTCCGCCTCCTGATTTTTTCCTGCAAGAAAATACATTCGAAATAACGATAATCCCTTTTGGCTTCGATACCAGCATTCATATTGATAGCAACCAGCCGGCAGTGAATGCTTAAAGACTTCATCAACAAGCAGAAAACCCATCTTATCCGCCCACATGGTGTTGCTACGCAAACTACCTTCGTGACGGTAAATAATTGCAGTTGCTTTATCAATCATCACTGATGGGTAGTTTGCAAGTATTGCTGCAAAGACAGGAATATCTTCTGATTGTCTTAGTGCAGGATTGTAGCGTACTCGATCAAAAACACAGCGTTTCATCGCTACTGCACCATTTGCCAAACCTAGCTTGTTTCGCAGATAAGTATGAAAAATTTCTACCGCATCTTTCGGAAGTTTACCCGGACTGTGATAGCGGTATTTACCATTTTCGTGCCGACTATGATGGCCACCAACAATCAAACATGCTTCAGGGTTGGCTGCAATGGCGTCGAAGAATATAGTCAAGGCCTCGACAGTTAGCTCGTCATCCGCATCCAGAAAAATAAGATACTGTCCTGTCGTATCATTAACACCACGATTACGAGTTGCGGCTAAACCTGAATTCTGCTGATATACATAGCGAACCACATTGGGATATTTTTTTTCATACTCACTGATCACAGTTGCTGAATTATCGGAAGACCCATCGTTTATCACTGTGACATCAAATGAATGCCCTCCTTGCTGGTTGAGAACGGACTCTATCGCTCGCCCGATAGAGTGGCCGTAGTTATAGCAGGGTATAACTACACTGAATAAAGGTTCGGTGGTATTCATTGCTTTCATCGTCACAGTACAAAAAATCCCTATTATTCTTTATTTGTTAATTCTACAAGCTACCCCCAAGAATCGAAAACATAATAGCAGCACGATAAAATAAACACTGATTAAGCCGCACCTGCTGTATCGCCCCAATACACCAGTCCTTGCTCACAAACCAGAAAGTCTACACGGTTGTCTTTCAGTGCTCTCAAAGCCTCATTTGGGGTGTTTATGATCGGCTCTTCATGGGCATTGAAGCTCGTATTAACCAAGCATGGAATACCAGTCAGTTCTTTAAAATCTTTTAAAATGTCGTAATAGAGCCAGTTATCTTCTCTTTCAATAATCTGCGGCCTAGCTGTGCCATCCACATGAACAACTGCTGCTATTTGATTTCTATATTTTTCATTCACACGAGTAGTTATTGTCATAAACTTACAGGCATACCGATTTGTATCGTCTATACCGAAAACATCAGCCGCATCTTCAGGTAATACATAGGGAGCAAATGGCATAAACTCGGTACGCTCTAATCGCGCATTAATACTATCATTAATGTCTCTTTTTTCTGGGCTGGCAAGGATACTTCTTGCCCCTAATGCGCGAGGCCCCATCTCCATAGCAGAGAAAAAAACCGCCCCCACTTTTCCATTAGCTAATTCTTGTGATGCCATTCTTGAAACGTTAGCACTTTTTTCTATTTTAAAGCCCTGTTCTTCTGCCATACACATCAAATCCTGAGGTTTGTACTTCCAACCCAAATAAACGTTCCCCAGTCGCTCCCGGCCAATATTATTAAGGCCATATTTATTTATAAGATAATCGACACAGTTTCCAACTGGCAGCCCCTCATCCCCCATTGCAGGAAAGATAAATACTTCGCGAACACCCTCCAGCTCAGCAACACACTGATTTAATTTAACATTAGAAAAAACGCCGCCACTTAAACCAACATATTTTACCGGCCTCATAGACAGCAGCTGCTTAACCCAATTTACAACAATTCTTTCTGAGGCCACTTGTATAGATGCGGCCACATCCTCTCTACTCAACCCCTCAAATAAGTCATCTAAAAAATGCTTTAGATCGCCACCACTTTTAATGCTTGAATCAAATCCTCCCTTATCGGTTACCCCTATAGCTTCTACAATTTTATTGGCCACTATAGGCGTGCCAAAGGCAGCTAAACCTGTCAGCTTACCCTCATGACGGTTAGGCTGAAACCCGGTATATTTCGTAGCATACGCATAAGCTAGGCCAATCGATGCTCCAGCATTTTGCTGCTCAAGCTCCAAAGTTTCATTCCCGCCATACAGGCGCTCTAACGACTGTCCATCGTAATAATATGCAGAATAGTGCGCACCATCTCCACCGCCGTCACAGCTAATATAAAGACTAGCCTCACCCCAATCTGTATATTTGAAAGAGCCTAATATATGGGCATAGTGATGATTACTAAAAGAAATCTCACAATCTTCCCGCAAACCCATAATTTTTCTTACAACAGAATATTTAAGAATTTTTTCTTCATGCCAGACGCATTGCTTCCGCATTTCACTTGCCAACAACCTAGAACGTTTTTTTCCCAAGGCTTGCCTAACAAAGTCCTTAATAGGCTTGCTCGTCTGCCGAAAGCACTCCAAAGGAAAACCCATTCGCGTAAATGCAACTGCATCAAGCTGCTTTCTTGATATGCCGGCAATCCTTAGCACCTCATCAACTGACAAAAGATCAAAAAAACCTCCGTCATTTTTAACTCGGGAAACGCGCTCTTCTTTACAAAAAGCAATCAGCTCCAAATCGCTAAACAGACATGCGCCAGCGTCATGACCCGTATGTACTCCTAAGATATACATAAAATTCTCCACCACAGATTAACAACAGACGCTTAAACTAGCCTAAAATAACAATTTTTTATTTACCAAAGATCAAAAAAATTCAACTTAACCACACATAAAAAACCTCAACCAAACTGAAATAACTCTCTATTTACTTTTTCACCATTGCATACAAACACTTTATATTTACCTGCAAAAAGAAAACAACACTCTTTCCAATAAATCTTCTCTCGATACAATCCTACGAGACACTCTAGTTACTTGACTGTTCACTATATAGTTCGTTCTAAACTAACGAGTATAACCAACTTTTTTACACTCTAATTTTAGGTGCGATTTCTTCCAAGAATATAATTTCTTATTCGTCTCAATCGACGTTCAATTTTTTTAAAAACATGGTCAACTTTTGTATTAGCCTTAACTTTCAATAACTCAATATCATGGACAAGCTGCTTTGTACCTGGAGATTTCCAAGTAATAATCAAACAGCCTTTCTTTTCAACATAGTATGCAATTTCTGCATCTGGATAATATTTTCTAATTAGTAAAAGCCATTGATCACCCGGCCAAACAGTACAATGGGCATTTGCTCCATTTGGCAAAACTTCTTTAGCATAATTAGTTGCTATATTAAAAAAAACATATTCAGAAATACTTTTCATTCTACCGAGAACATCGTCTAAATCTTTTTCTGGGATGTGCTCTAAAACATCCGTATTAATAATAAAATCTGCTTTATCGGTGGGTATAACAGAGAACTCTGGAATAGCGGGATCATAGCGGTAATATTTTTCATCATAAATCAAATTACTAATTAAAATACTTTGTCCGCACCCAAACTCCAAAATACTTTTTGGTTTTAGCTCATTAATACAAGCCTGAATATGCTCCTTATAAATAACTGAAGTAAACCCATAATCTTTAGATGCATGTATTTTTTGATAATTTTTAATAAGTTCTTCATCTACCATTGCCATATTTATTGCCTTATTTTTATAATTTCAAACAACAACCCTAGCAAACTCGCTCTCACCTAATCCTTTTACTATCCTTTTTTGCTGTATCAATAATTTTTTATATCACCCTACTTCTTCACCACCAATACATCTTCCATTATCAAATACTGCAAATCCGACCCAAAAAACATATTCAACGCATCCTCAGGCGAACAGATCATTGGTTCACCGCGGCGATTTAGCGAGGTATTTAGCACCACGCCATTCCCCGTAAGCTTTTCCATTTCTTCCATCAACTCGTAATAACGCGGATTAAATTCTTTTTTCAGTGCTTGCGCACGAGCCGTACCATCTTCGTGCACCACTTCCGGTACCCTTGTTTTCCACTCCTCATTCACTTCAAAAGTGAATGTCATAAAAGGTGCGGGGTGATCATTCTTAAACATTTTAGGTGCGACACGATCGAGCATGCTAGGACAAAAAGGCCTCCAACGCTCACGGAATTTAATTTGTTCATTGATTCGATTTGCTACACCTGGCGCACTAGGGCAACCGATAATTGAACGACCACCTAATGCTCGCGGGCCAAACTCCATACGCCCCTGGAACCAAGCAACGGGGTTACCTTCCACGAGAAGTTTAGAAATTCGCTGAGGCACTTGATCGATCAGTTCATAGGATGGCTTTTCTTTATGCTCCTCACAGGCTCGAATACACTCTTCATTCGAGAATTTAGGCCCCAAATAAACGTGCTCCATTTTTTCTGGCTGAATACCTCGCTTCATCAACACATAAGAGGCAGCACCAACAGCAGTGCCGGCATCACCTGATGCCGGCTGAACATACAATTCTTTAACTTCATCGCGAGCAATGATCTTCTGATTCAGCTTAACGTTAAGCGCCCCACCGCCCGAAAAAGCAATCTTACCCGTTTCTTTAATAATATCGCCTAGGTAGTGATCCATCAGCTTTAAAACGACCTCTTCAAATAAGGCCTGAATAGTCGCGGCATAGTCGATGTAAGGTTCATCGGCAATATCACCATCACGCTTTGGGCCAAGCCAGTCAATCAGTTTAGGGCTGAAATAGAACCCCACCCCATCCTGTTTATACCGTCTCATACCCACGGTATTTACTAGCTTGGTGTTTACTTGAAAATTCTTACCATCAAAATCTATGAGTCGAGAAAAATCATATTTGGTGGCATCACCATAGGGCGCCATACCCATGACCTTATATTCGCCATCCAACATCTCGAAACCAAGATATTCCGTAATGGCGCCATAAAGACCACCCAAAGAGTCAGGATCGTAAAACTCTTTAATTTTATGAATTTTGCCGTTCTCTCCATAACCGAAGAACGTAGTCGCATATTCTCCCTTGCCATCTACGCCCATAATGGCCGTTTTTTCCTTAAAACCACTCAGATGATAAGCACTGGAAGCATGAGCCAAGTGATGTTCTACAGGCTCAAAATCTACCTTCTTAGGATCAATACCCAAGTCACGCAACAAGCTAAACACTCGGTCACGATAACGGCGATAACGGCGATTACCATTCAATAGCGCATCCAAAGCGCGGTCCGGTGCATACCAGTATCGTTTGGCAAAGTGCCAGCGGGCTTTTGAAAAAATAGAGATAGGGGCAAACGGTACCGCAACCACATCAACGGCTTCCGGTTTTATCCCGGCATACTCAAGGCAGAATTTTGCCGCATTAAAGGGCATTTTCCCTTTGGCATGCTTATCACGGATAAAGCGCTCTTCTTCTGCTGCTGCTACTAGCTTCTCATCAATATACAACGCTGCCGATGAGTCGTGATTTAATGCACCGGAGATACCAAGAACAATTGTAGACACAGTTAAACCTTCTTATTAAACACAATTAAACTTTCTTATTTTTGAGGCTAACGTCAGCCCGTTCTGCTAGGGGACGCAGCAATTGTTCAAAATGCAACCAAGTATTGCCTTGCCAGTTATCCATAAACCGCTGCAAGTCACCACCATAGGCTTTTATAAAGGGCTTATTGGAGCCATGCCATTTCACGGCATCCAGATCAATCACCTGAAGCGTCTCACCTGTCACGATAAAGTTCGTCGCTTTCATATCACCGTGACTGACCCGACTAATCCAAAGAATATCAAACAAGCGGCACACCTGGTGGTCCAACCACTCAGGCACCTGTACATCCTTTGATTTCAGCAACCACGTTTGAAGGTCATAACCTTCCACACATTCTGTGATCAAATACGCTTCACGGCGCAACGGCCCGCTGCGATTTTCACGTATGGCAACCGGCTTCGGCGTAGCAATACCCAGCAATTCTAACCGATGGGCACTTTTCCAGGAAACCCAAGCTCGGCTTGGCCGAAAACAACGGCTTAATCCGTGCCAAAAATTTTTAATGTTATAACGCTTTAATACCCAGTCATCGGCACTACCCTTAATCTTCACAACCGTAGAGGTATTACCACGCTTAAGAAATTGAGCTTGTCCAAGAGCTACTTCGGGCTCCCGCATTATCCGGCTTAATCTTTCGCTCTCGAAGCTCCTCTCAATAGCAACAAAAAAATGGGGTGTTTTTGTCACTTTAAACTGCGTACAAGAGCGTGTGGTTTTAGCTAGGTAATTTTTTATCCGCTGCTCCCGCATCCGAATGATTGCAGGGAGCAAATTCTCCACCGAAGGCGCGCCCTCACCATAAGAATCAATTACACCTGACACCAAGTCATCATAGTCAGGAATCATCTGCGCAAAGAACAGTGCCAAATTATCCAGCGGAGAATCTAGGGGCTCAACACCACCACCATCGATAACAAAAAGCTTCCCCCTACTCAACAAAAAATTATCCAAGTGGATATCCGCCTGCATACTGCCTGACCGATGCAACTGACCAATCAGACAAAGAGCATCACGTAGTAGAGGTTTTATTTGTTGCAGGGACAACCCTTTATAACAATCCTGTATTGTCGCAGCATCGTCCAAAAACTCAGTCGCAAGAAAATAACCACCCCCTTCATCCACTAAACTCCAGACCTCTTGCGGACAAGGAACCCCAGCCTCAATGATCGCTTCCAGACCCGCTCGCTCACGGTCAAGATATTTACGCTCAAAAAATAACTTTACCAATACCTTTGCGCCAGCCCAGTGTGCCCGGAACGCCAAGCGTTTACCGGGCAAATGCCGATAAACCTCTTCACACACCAGGGGCTCTTTTCCTGGAACCTCTAATTGAAAAGGTATGAACGGTATTGTTTCAGCACGCCGAAGATCCTGTAGAGATAATTGTTCAGCCACCCCAAGCTCTCCTTGCGGCAGACCTTATAACGTCATGACTTTCAGTATCAGTACGCAACATTAACGGTGGTACCCCTTACGAATACCCTTAGCATGAAGTTTGTCGGCACCAATAGCAGCTGACTGCCAAAAACCTCGGCCTTCGTCGAGCGCTTTACGTAACGGTTGCTCTTTATATTCTCGAATAAAACAGAGCACATCACGCCGATCAAACCCAACGCGCCGTGCCGAGTAATACAGCGCCGACAAATCCTTATGCCGCCAGCGTCTAGGGGTTCGTTTTCGGAGTTGTACCCGATGCAAATCAATCAAATAAATTGGCCGTTCGGACACAGCCACATCATTATAACGATCAGATGTATCGAGTAAGAAGTGGCAGAGATAATAATCACGATGATTAACACCGCTGTCATGCAGCGTACGGGAAATTTTTGCCAACCGCCTAACTAATGAGCGTCGCTCAGACACACCCATCGCGGATAACACCTCAGGACTACAGTATTCATCCAATGGTTCAGTGGGCTCCAAAGCCTCAGTAATCAAAAAAGACTTCTCACTGGCCGGATTCCAACCGTCGCGGCCAAAAGCTGCCGCCGTCATAGTTTCCACACCCAGCTCATTGAGCCGACCAATGGCCTCATATTCATTTTCAGCCCCGAGTACAGGCATACGCAGATAAAGCAAATTTTTCAGAATTTCGCCCACACCAACACCCGCATGGGTTTTGACAAAATAGGGCTTGCCGTCAAACACAAAACGCGTTGTGCATCGATCCCCCATATCCCGATAGGTTTCACCTGTCAGTGAAAAAGCCGCCTCAAAAGGATCACTATGTCCCCACTTTGACGCAAAAGGCTCGGCCAAAAATAACTTCATTCGGACTTACCCAAAGCACTGCTAGTGCGGTTTTTTCTTTCAAGTACCTGCTCAATCACATCGGCAGCTTTTATCGGCATATTGTAGATATCTGCATGTTTCGAAAAATTGAGGCCATTTTCACGCCATTTCGCTTTATCTTCCAGCAACATTTTCTCTAGCTTACGATCAAATGCCTGCTGGCTATAGGGCGACACTATCAACTCCCCCGCGTTTGCCTCTTCCACATAGTGCGCATAACCACAGACATCCGTAACCAGAACTGGCAAGCCCGCCACGACAGCTTCGAGTATTACCCCTCCAGTGTTCTCGGCATAGGATGGGTGTATCAGTAAATCTGCACCTTGTAAAAACCGTGGAACGTCATCACGCCCGGAGAAAAAGGTGACCCGATGATCCACACCTAGACTCTTCGCCAATGATTTAAATTCTGCCGGATCATCCTGCCCAATCACATAAAGTTTTGTTCGGCTTTGCAACTCAGATGGCAATGCCGCGATCCCTCGTAACGTGCGATCGAGACCCTTGGTACGAAAACCAGAGCCTATTTGCAACAGTAAAAGATCATGGCCATCCAACTCAAATTCTCGCCGGAAATCCTCACGAACATCATCGGCATTCTCGGGAGCACAGCGATCACGGCTGATACCTGGCGGCAACATTGTCACGCGAGAGCTCTCAGTACTATAAAATCGTTGAAATAACGCTTCCTGTACAGGAGAAAACATAAGAATATCCACTTTCTGACCACGGCCAAATACGGCCTTTTCGTATTTAGCAAAGTGACGATAACGACCAGTAAAGCGATACCACCAACGGCGTAAATGAAGAGACTTGTACTCAAAACACGGGTCACCGCAGTAGTAGACATCGAGCCTAGGCATTTTATTAAACCCCACAACCACATCCACCGTATTGCGTTCTAAGTTCTGCTCAAGCCAGCGAGAAAATTTTCGATATTTTTTTGGCGCAGTCATTGCTGTCACAGGTACAAGTACAACCTCCAACCAGTCCGGAGGCTCACCCTGCCAGCTCAGCGTATACACCACAACCTGATGTCCTCGGCGATGACATTCACTGGCGATCTTAAGAAAGTTGCGCTGCATTCCCCCAAAAGGAAAATATTTGTATAAACAAAATGCTAACTTCACTCGCAGTCATCCTTTGTGCAGCATTTAGTGACACGCTCATCTGAACCCACGGCGTCTGTGATTAATTGAGCAAAAACACTAAACACTTTGCTTGCCGACAGTTCATCAAAACAGGGGGAAAATCCTTCCGGCGCCAGCTGATATCGACAGGTTCGAGACAAACAGGGCGCGCAATGAAATGTCGACTGCAAGCTTTTCTGGTTCACACCATAAAACCCCGTAAGTGCAGCGTTAGTCGGGCCGAACAAAGCCAATGTCGGCGTATCAACAGCGGCCGCCAAATGGCCAAGACCCGTATCAACCGAAATACAACCTGCTGATGCCGACAACAATGACGCCAACTCAGTGAGAGACATTTTAGGCAGCACCTCGGCACCAGACTGCTCGGCGATACGTTCTGCTCGAGACTTCTCCGTCTCATCACCCCAAGGCAATTGCACTCGATATCCAGCCTCGCGCAACAAAGAGCCTAACTCAACCCATGACGCTTCAGGCCAATGCTTCGATGCCCATGTCGTACCGTGCAACAACACCACTGACTTTTGTCGATCAGATTTAAAAGCGAGACTGTACTCGCCTAGCTGATCACTTAACGAATACCCCAATGTTTGAGAAAATAACTGACGCACCCTTTCAACTGCATGCTGCCCCTTGGGCACATTGATGGGGTGTTGATAAAAATGTGACGCCAAAGGCTCACGTGCAGAGTACTTATCAAGTCCAAAGCGCTCACCCTTCGCATACCGGGATAGCCAGGCACTTTTCAATAAACCCTGAGCATCAATAACGGCATCGTACTGATAACAACCCACTTGTTCCTTAAATTCGGCCCACTCACCAGACAACCGAGCTTGAAGAGGATGTTTACGCCAACGTCTCACAGCAACAGGTATCACTCGATCAACCGCAGGGTGCCAACTGGGCACCTCGGAAAAACCCTGCTCTACGACCCAATCAAATACTACACCAGGAACAGCACGAACAGCGTCTGTCAGCGCGGGCAGCGTATGAATCACATCACCAAGGGATGACGTTTTAACAACCAGCACCCTAGGCATTAATTTGGAACCAGCTCTGACAATGCCACAATTGCCCGCTCAGGGGATACGTCGTTTAGACATTTCATCGGGACAGACGTCGCAGGATCAAGCGGGCATTCGCGCTTAAAACAGGGCCCGCAATCTACAGGAATAGAAAGAACAGCCACCTGCTCATTTAGTGGCGGAGTAAACGCCGGAGAAGTAGAACCATAAATCACCACCAACGGGCGATTTAACGCGGCAGATATATGCATCAATCCAGAGTCATTGCTGACCACCGCATCAGCAACAGACAATAAATCAATCGCATCCTCAAGCTGAGTCACTCCGGCCAAATTGAAGCTGTATTGCTGATCGTCCTGAGGTAACAAATGAATAATTGATTCAGTGACAGGCTGGTCTTTACCAGAACCCAACAACCAGACTTGCCAACCTTCGGCAATTTTTTGAGCCGCTACAGCGGCATAATGCTGCTCAGGCCATCGCTTGGCAGGACCAAATTCTGCCCCCGGACACAAGGCCAATATTTTACGCTCACTCGTCAAACCAAACTGCTGGCGCAATACCGGCACACGCTTAATATCTGCATGTAAATCTGGCGCGGGAAGCTTTTCCGCCAGATCTTCGCCTTCAGGATAAGCCAGCGCATCAAAACGCTGCACCATCATGGGATAACGTTGCTTATCTAAACTACGAAGATCATTGAGTAAGCCATAACGCATCTCACCCTTCCAACCGGTGCGCTGAGGAATGCTGGCAAACCAAGGGATCAGTGCAGACTTGAATGAATTGGGCAACACAATTGCCTGATGGTAATTTTCTGCTCGCAATTCACAGCCAATTTTTCGTCGTATCGACCACATCAGGCTGCCATGACCAACAGGCATTTCAATGGCACGCCTGATTTCGGGCATTCGAGCAATAATCGGTCGGCTCCAGCCAGGAGCCAACACATCAATAACAACGTTCGGATTCTGCTGTTTAAGAAGAATAAACAGCGACTGGGCCATCACCATGTCTCCAACCCATGACGGCCCAATAATCAACACTCTTTTTTCAGGTGCTTCAGTTTCTGATGTGTTCTGTTCAGATGCCATATGCTTGCTGTCTATTTTCAGATGACTGTGTTCAGATACCTTTTTAGATACTACAGAGCCTCCGAAACGACCTAGGCATTACTGTCCCACAGGTGCCAGCCATGCCGAATGCTCGGCTCTCCGGCCACGCACCAAATCAAAATACTGTGACTGTAGTAACTCAGTAATCGGACCACGTTTTCCGCTACCCAAAACTCGTCCGTCCAGCTCTCTGATAGGCAAAACCTCCGCAGCGGTACCCGTGAAAAAGGCCTCATCAGCTATATACACTTCGTCACGAGTAATGCGCTTCTCTACCACCTTGTAACCATCATTTTCTGCCAACTGCATAACCGTTTTACGGGTAATGCCATCCAGACAAGAGGTAAGCTCTGGGGTATAAAGTACGCCATCACGCACCACAAAAATATTTTCGCCACTACCTTCTGCAACAAAACCTTCTGGGTCAAGCAATAGCGCCTCTTCACAACCAGAGTCCAACGCCTCACGTAATGCCAACATAGAGTTAATGTAGTTGCCATTCGCTTTCGCTTTCGTCATGGAGATATTCACATGGTGACGAGTATAGGAGGACGTGCGAATTTTAATGCCCTGCTCCAATGCCTCAGGAGACATATAAGAAGGCCAGTTCCAAGCCGCCACAATGACATGGGTTTTAAGCCCATCCGCACGCAACCCCATTCCCTCTGAACCCAAGAATGCCATCGGTCGCAAATAGGCTTCGTGTAAATTGTTTTCACGAACCACCAGCTTTTGAGCTTCATTCAGCACTTCTTTGCTAAAGGGCATATCCATACCCATGATTTTCGCAGAACGAAACAACCGGTCGGTATGATCTTGCAAGCGAAAAATAGCAGGGCCCTGATCCTGGGTTTCATAGGCGCGAACACCCTCAAACACCCCCATACCATAATGAAGTGTGTGAGTTAACACATGAACTTTAGCTTCCCGCCAGGGAACCATCTCACCATCAAACCAGATGTAGCCATCACGATCGGCAAAAGACATCTAACATCTCCTAAAAATCTATCTACTTAAAGACCTATCTAATAGGCTTGAAAAATCAAACCTTTCTAAAAACAACACACTGATACAGGCGCTCAGCAGAACGGCCTACTACCATTAACATGCTAGACCAGCAGCTTTCGCCAAACTGACGAGACCTGCTCGCGCTCAACACTAAATTCAGAGGCAGCTACCACAACAGGCAATTTTTGTAGCTGCAAACGATGCCCGACAGAGCGGTAATTTTTATAAGCTCTCGTCAAAAACTCCGCATCTTCCGCCGATATAACCCCACCCTCCTCTAGACATACAAGGATACGAATATTATCGCTCCAACGGGTTAACTCGGGAATTTCATGGGATCGATCCAAGACCGCAAATTGAACCATAAATTCGATGTCAACGATACCTCCAGCGTCCTGCTTAAGACTGAAAACACTCCCACTTTCGGCTGCCTTTTTATCAGAAATCATTTTATGACTGCCTAGATGGGTCCGCATTTTATTTCGCATGCCAATGACATCTTCTAGCAACTGCACATGCTCACGCTTCTGACAAAGCACTCGACGGCGTGTTTCCTGAAAAGCCTTTGACAGTTTTTCGGGGCCAGCCACGGGCCTAGCCCGAACTAATGCCTGATGCTCCCATGTCCATGCTTCTTCTAGCTGATACTTCTCAAACCCCACCAAAGAAGAGACCAACATACCCGAGTTACCCGATGGCCTGAGGCGCATATCGACTTCATAGAGCGCGCCAGAACTCATTTGAGTGGTCAAAATATGAATAACCCGCTGCCCCAGACGCATAAAAAATGTGGCATTGTCGATGCTTCGATCGCCATCGGTTGCCTTATTGGGATTGGCATCATGCAAAAAAACCAAATCAAGATCAGAGCCATGCCCTAATTCAATCCCACCAAGCTTGCCGTAACCCAGAATCAAGAATCCAGGCTTATCACCACTTTCACTCTCCCTTCCAGGATGACCATAACGATCCACCATCTGCTCCCAGGCTATTTCCAATACATGGTTCAAAATAGCCTCAGCCAACCAAGTGAGATAATCACTCACCTTCATCAAGGGCAGAATATCCTCCACCTCACAAGCGGCGACATGCAAGCTATGGGAACGCTGAAAGTAACGAAGCACCTCCATCTGCGCTTCCAGATCATCTTCTGGAACACGCAACAATTGCTGTCGAAGCTCGTCTTCCAGCTCACTTCTATTGGGCAAGGAAAAAAGTGTTCGACTATCAAGTAGCTCATCTAATAATGCCGGATACCGGGACAACTGCTCAGCAATCCATGGGCTAGCAGCACAAAGCTTGACGGTAGTGTGTAACGCCATAGGATTTTCTTTCAAAAGTACAAGATAGGCACTACGACGAGCAACGGACTCCACTAACTGTAAAACTCGACCCAGAGTTTCAGCGTCATTACCCAGCGTAGCGCAGGCAACAATGAGTCGTGGCATTAAATCATCAAGGCGAACCCGGGTATCTGAGGCCATAGCCAGAACTGACCGGCTATTGTGTAGGGTTCGAATAACAGCCATCGCCTGATCTGGCTGGCAATAGCCCAAGTCTTCAAGCTCGCAACACTCCAAACTATCGTCGCCACAACTCAGCCAGACATGTCGTGCATTTTGAATATCTTCGCCAACAGCATCACTTGCAGCCTCTTGATGCTCATCAGCAATTACATCTTCAAATATTTTCCTGACAAATGCTCGATGAACTTCTAAGCTGGCAAAAAATTCATCCCAGCTATCAAAGCCAAGCAGGTAAGCCAGCCGAATCTGCCCCCATTCTTCATCGGGAAGCATTTGGGTTTGCTTATCCTGCCAACCCTGTAAAGCATGCTCAACATTGCGTAAGAAGGTATAGCTCTGGTAAAGCGTTTCAACATCGCTAGCGGGCAACAGCGCTTCCTCACCTAGTAACGCCAGCACCTCCTTTAATGCCTGCGCCTGAAAACGAACATCACGGCCGCCCCGGATGAGCTGGAAAGCTTGAGCGACAAATTCCACCTCCCGAATACCACCGGCACCACGCTTTACATCCCCAGAAATTCCTTTTCGCTGTACCTCTCGATTAATAAGCCCTTTCATATCACGCAGAGATTCAATGGCACTAAAATCAATATATTTTCGATAAGTAAATGGCCGCAACATGGCCATAAGCTTAGCTCCAGCCTCACGGTCCCCCGCCACCACGCGCGCCTTGATCATGGCATAACGCTCCCACTCCCGACCCTGTGTTTGGTAGTACTCCTCCATGGCATCAAAATTAAGAATTAATGCACCACTTTGCCCATAAGGCCGCAATCTCATATCCACACGAAATACAAACCCATCGGCATTACGGACATCCAACGCCTTAATCAACTTTTGCCCTAGCCGAACAAAAAACTCCTGATTACTAAAACTGCGTTTGCCACCCTGAGTTTCACCACCCTCGGGGTAGGAAAAAATCAAATCAATATCAGAAGAGACATTGAGCTCCCAGGCACCCATTTTTCCCATGCCAAGCACCACCATTTTCTGTGGTTCACCACTGGCGTTAACGGGGGTACCCCAGTCCTCACAAGCTCGGGGATAGAGAAAATCGATCGAGCCCTGCAAACAAGCCTCTGCGAGCAGAGTCATATCTGCCGTTGTTTCCTCCAAATCAGCCGCTCTAATAAAATCTCGCCAGACTATCCGCACCATTTCTCGAGCACGGAACCTGCGCAACTGCCGCAGTAGATCTTCTTCGGTCTTAGTCTCTACAAGCTGTGCAGACAGGCGTTCAGCCATAGAAGCAGGGGAATAACAAACATCCAAATCACCCGAATCAATCAACTGCTGAAACATTTCTGGATTCGTACTACATGTTGAAGCAACGAATTCACTGCAACTCCAAACCAGCTTTATATCAGAAGAGAAGCTATCGTCATCACTAAGCACTCTCTCTAACCATCTGGACAGCTCTGGAGAAGCCAGATGTTCAAAATGCTCGCGGCGGAAAAGCCACTGCTCATGAAGCATCAAAGGTAATGGTTTTCGACTCATAGCAATACCCTAATAACGACCCGCAAGGGTACAAATTGACAAGCAACAGATAAAACCTGTATCAACAAAACAATTGCGGCTCTCGCACTAGCATCCTAAAAACACCCAGGAATTCACTGACACAAAAACAGCCCCATCACCTTACTTTCCTGACTCCGGAGCAACTCGCATTACCTCTTCCACCGAGGTAATACCGGCCCCAACTTTTTGAGCACCACTCAACCTCAGGGTCCGCATGCCCTCTTTCATGGCCTGCAATCTCAACGCTGAAATATCCGTGTCGGCAGTAATTAAAGGTCTAATGGATTCATTAACAGGCAATATTTCGTAAATACCCTGCCGTCCCAAGAAACCCGTATTACGACACTCAAGACAGCCCACAGGCTTATATAATTGGTCGGGGGATTTCACCTTCCAGGGGCGCACCAATGGCTCCCAATCCTCATTAACCGTAGGCGCCGGCTCCTTACAGTGAGGGCAAAGTGTTCGCACCAACCGCTGAGCCATCACACCATTGAGGGTAACCCGGATAAGATGAGCCGGAACCCCCAGATCAAGTAAGCGAGTAATGGCTGTAGGCGCATCGTTAGTATGAAGCGTCGACAACACTAAGTGGCCCGTTAGTGCCGCTTGTATGGCCATTTCTGCTGTTGCCAAATCTCGAATCTCCCCGACCATAATAATATCTGGGTCCTGACGCATCAGTGTTCGAATGCCTGCAGCAAAATCGAAATCTATCTTTGGCTGAACCTGGCTTTGATTAAAACTGTCTTCCACCATTTCAATCGGGTCTTCAATGGTGCTGACATTCACGTCTTCCGTTGATAGCTGCTTAAGGGTGGAATAAAGCGTGGTAGTTTTACCCGACCCAGTGGGCCCCGTCACCAAGACTATGCCATGGGGACGATTGGTCATTTCATTCCAGTGCTTAAGATCATCACCACTTAACCCTAAGTCACTAAAGCTACGCAACAACACTTCAGGATCAAAAATTCTCATCACCAACTTTTCACCAAAAGCTGTAGGTAATGTGGAAAGCCGTAATTCAATTTCATTACCTTCAGGGGTGACGGTTTTTACCCGACCATCCTGAGGCCTGCGTTTCTCGGCCACGTTCATTCGGCCCAGTATTTTTATACGGCTGGTGACTGCTGTCATAACCTGGTCGGGCAATTCATACACCTGATGTAAAACGCCATCAATACGAAAACGAATCTTTCCCTTTTCTCGACGCGGCTCAAGGTGAATATCACTGGCTCTCTGATCAAAGGCGTACTGCAACAACCAGTCCACAATATTAACGATATGCTGATCTTGAGCATCAGGATCTTTTAACGAGCCTATCTGGAGCAACTGTTCAAAATTGGTGACTCCCGACCGGTTGTCTCCCGTCTGCCCCCGCGCACCAAATACGGATTTAGCCAGAGAATAAAATTCAACGGTGTATTTCGCCACATCCTGTGGGTTTACCACCACTCGCTTGATTTGTTTACGACTGGTTTGCTCAAGATCTGCCACCCAGGATGTCACAAATGGCTGCGTTGTTGCGATCACCAGCTCATCACCTTTAACATCAACACAAAGGATACTGTGACGCCGTGCAAACTGAAATGACATAACATTCGTCACCGCCGTCACATCAACCTTCAGAGGATCGATATGCGCTATTTCAAGACCACTTTTTTCTGACAGCCAGACAGTTAAGTCGTCTATGGTCAGCTGCTTGCTGGGTTCGCTGGCATTTTGTGGTCGCTGACCGGCAATATAGGCAAGGGGGTGTAATAGCGCCTGCTCTCTACTACGTTGAGAACCCGACATAAGATTGGCATCCTCACGGATCAACAAACCATCCGCCACCAAATCCTTGAGAATATTGCTCAAATCCAGTTGACGCTCTACTACCGTTTCACCGGCCATAATCACCACCTAACATGATTGATCTGCTGCTAATAAATCCCTATGTACATGATTGTAGCGATAATAGCCAACCCACATCTACACCCAAAATTTTCAAGAGCGCAATATAAGCCAAACACTGCCCATATAACCATTCACGCCACCCATTCGCCCACTGAGAAAAATACTCTCCCGTTGCCGTCAAAAAAAAACTAATCTTTCACAGTTTAATAGCCCATTTGTCCATGCATAGATTAAGGGATAGCAATGCCTAGGAAAGGAGAAAAAGACAGCACACGTTTTCGATCTGCACGTGTTGAGTGTCTAAATGGCCAATGGTTTTTTGCCGTACGAGAAGGTGCAAAAGTGATCGGGCCATTTGGCACCCAAAAAGAAGCGCAGAAAGCTGCTGACGCCTATGCCAAAGATATTGCTGAGGGTAAAGACCCCCTGCATGTTATGTCTGATCAGGTAGCATCCAAAGGCTTTTCCCTAAAGTAACTACACCATGCTGCTGATCATCCACCATTAACTTGCGGCCACACCACCAGTTGCTTTTTCGTCCATGCATCGTAGACTCGAGCCATGCAATTAATCACCATGCTCCAGCAGCTCGTCGCCAAAAATTCCATAAGCAGTGTTAACCCCGCATTGGATCATGGCAATCGAGACGTCATCGAATTATTAGCTAACTGGCTCAGTGATCTTGGCTTTACCACCGAAGTCATCCCCCTAGCAGACCCCAGAAAAGCCAACCTTATTGCCACACTCGGCACAGGCCCGGGCGGTTTGGTGCTAGCGGGCCATACAGACACTGTGCCCTGTGATGAAAAACTCTGGAACAACAGCCCTTTCCAGTTAACGGAAAAAGACCACCGTTTATATGGTCTCGGTACCTGTGACATGAAGGGGTTCTTCCCCCTAGCCATTGAAGCGGCCAAACCATTTTTAGACCAGCCGCTCAAACAACCGTTAATTTTTCTCGCCACGGCGGACGAAGAATCTTCCATGATGGGAGCACAAGCACTGGCCAAATCAGGCAAACCCAAAGCACGTTATGCCTTGATAGGTGAGCCCACGGGAATGAAACCCATCAGTATGCACAAAGGTATCATGGTTGAAAAACTGATCATCGAAGGTCGGTCGGGCCACTCAAGTGACCCCTCTCTTGGGGTCAATGCCATGGAGGCCCTGCACGAAGTTTTGGGCGAACTTCTGACCCTCCGCAATGAACTTCGGGATAACTACCACAACCCGTTATTTACGGTTACTTACCCCACCATGAATCTGGGCTGCATTCACGGCGGCAACAATCCCAACCGTATTTGTGGTCAATGCGAACTCGGATTTGAAATTCGCCCACTGCCAGGCATGGATATGGGCAAACTACAGCAAACCATCAAAGAGCGAATAATGCCCTTCGAACAAAAGAACGGCGTGTCCATTTCACTGAACCATTACAACGTCCCGGCTTACTCGGCAGCTCCAGACTCCAAACTGGCCAAGATTTGCGAAACGCTTACCAACCACGCCAGTGAAGCGGTTTCTTTTGCTACAGAGGCACCTTACCTCAGTCAACTAGGGATGGACGTGATGGTTTTGGGGCCAGGTAATATTGAACAAGCCCATCAACCCGATGAATATCTGTCCCTAGACCGAATTAAACCCACCGTAGACTTTTTAAGCCAACTGATTAGCCGCTGTTGTTTATAACCATCGTTATTTATACTGCGATGAACCAAAATTGTTTTATGTTAATTTCTTAATGGTAATCAGGCAGATACTGTGACCGACTACGTTAAATTCCTGCGTGACACATCCCCCTACATCAATACGCACAGGGGAAAAACCTTTGTTCTTGCCCTCAGTGGCGAGGCGGTTGACCATGTAAATTTCACCAACATTGTTCTCGACATTGCCCTGCTTCACAGCCTCGGCATCAAACTGGTGCTAGTTCACGGAGCAAAAGCACAGGTAGAAGAGCGACTTAGAAATTGTGCTATCACCCCACGATTTGATCAGCATACCCGTATTACCGACAGTGCCAGCATGTCCTGTGTCAAAGATGCGGTCGGCAGTACTCGGATTAACATTGAAGCCATGCTCTCTACAGGCGCCGTTAACTCACCCATGCACGGCGCACGGATTCAAGTTGTCGGTGGTAACTTGATTACCGCAAAGCCTTTAGGCGTTAAAAATGGTATCGATTTCCATCACACCGGCGAAGTACGCAGAATTGATCATAAGAGCATACAAAAACAACTCAATGATCGGGCCATCGTCCTGCTTTCACCTATTGGTTATTCGCCCACGGGGGAAGCCTTCAATCTGAACTACGAAGATATCGCCACCCATGCCGCCATTAGTTTGGGCGCAGAAAAACTCATTATGTTCAGTGCCAGCCAAGGCCTTTCTGACCACCAAGGCAACCTACTTAAAATGCTTCCTCTCAACGAGGCACCCGGCTGCATGGACAATCTGAATGGAAACATCTCGCTACAACATGCTCTGATGGCCTGCTACCAAGCCTGTGAAAACAGTGTTGCTCGAGGCCATATCATCAGCTATATCGACAATGGCGCATTGCTAGAGGAACTGTTTACCCGAGAAGGTAAAGGTACCCTGATATTAAAAAATGCCCGAGAGATTATTCGGCAAGCCACCATCGACGATGTCGGTGGCCTGCTAGAGCTTATTTCGCCAATGGAAGAAAAAGGCGTATTGGTAAAACGTTCACGAGAATTACTGGAAACAGAAATTTCTCGGTTTTCTATTATGGAGCATGCAGAAGGCACCCTAGTAGGCTGTGCCGCACTCTACCCCTTCAATGGTAGCGATTCAGCCGAGCTAGCCTGTGTGGTGACACATCCGGAGTTTCTCAATCAAGGGATCGCCAGTCGGTTACTTGAACACACCGAACACCAGGCATCACAACAAGGTGTTCAAAGACTGTTTGTGCTGACCGTTCAAGCCAGTCATTGGTTTAAAGAAAAAGGCTTTGTTGACGCCACCCTGGACGACCTACCCATAGAACGCCAGTCGTTCTATAACTTCCAACGCAACTCGAAAATTTTCTGTAAAGTGCTTTAACCCAACAACTGAAAACGACTAATTCAACTTGTTACTGATTAAGCAGGCTGCTCTCTGCTATCCTTGCGGCCTTGTTTGAATTTAAACGACTTACTATTTATAACGTGTTTGTTACCCTCTGAAAGGTTTTAACCATGCCCACATATCGTTCACACACCACCACCAAAGGCAGAAACATGGCGGGTGCTCGCGCACTTTGGCGCGCCACCGGTATGAAAGATGATGATTTTCATAAACCCATTATTGCCGTCGCCAATTCCTTTACCCAATTTGTTCCTGGGCATGTACACCTCAAGGACATGGGCCAGCTGGTCTGTGATGAAATCGCCAAAGCAGGGGGTGTAGGCCGTGAATTCAATACCATAGCCGTAGACGATGGTATCGCCATGGGTCATGACGGCATGCTTTACTCACTGCCTTCACGCGACATTATTGCCGACTCCGTGGAATATATGGTGAATGCACACTGTGCTGATGCACTTGTTTGCATCTCCAATTGCGACAAAATCACCCCCGGAATGTTAATGGCAGCCCTGCGGCTGAACATCCCTGCGATCTTTGTTTCCGGCGGCCCAATGGAAGCCGGTAAAACCAAACTGTCTGAGCACAAGCTCGACTTGGTCGACGCCATGGTTATTGCTGCGGACCCATCAGCATCCGATGAATTGACCGATGAATACGAACGCTCTGCCTGCCCCACCTGCGGTTCATGCTCCGGTATGTTTACCGCCAATTCCATGAATTGCCTCACCGAAGCACTGGGGCTTTCTCTGCCTGGCAACGGCACCACACTGGCAACCCATGCTGACCGACGCAGACTGTTTGAAGGTGCCGGACAATTGATTGTGAAAATGAGTAAACAGTATTACGAACAAGATGACCTATCCGTACTACCTCGCTCCATTGCCAGCTTTAACGCCTTTGAAAATGCCATCACCATGGACATCGCCATGGGCGGTTCCACCAACACCATTCTTCACCTGTTAGCGGCAGCACAGGAAGCCAATGTTGATTTCACTATGGCGGATATCGACCGACTCTCTCGCAGAGTGCCGCAACTCTGTAAAGTGGCACCCAACACCCCCGAATACCATATTGAAGACGTTCACCGCGCAGGAGGCGTATTCGGTATTCTTGGCGAACTAGACCGCGCTGGATTACTGCACACCGACGGTTCTACCGTACATACACCAACACTGGCTGAAGCATTGAACCACTGGGATATCATGCGACTTGGCAGTAGTGATGGTGACGAAGCCATTCGTACCTTCTTTAAAGCCGGCCCCGCAGGTATTCCAACCCAGCAAGCCTTCAGTCAGGACACCCGATGGAACTCACTGGATGCAGACAGAGCCAAGGGCTGCATTCGCAGCTTAGAAAACGCCTACAGCTTGGAAGGTGGACTGGCCGTACTGTTTGGTAATATTGCCTTGGACGGCTGCGTCGTAAAAACCTCCGGTGTCGATGAATCCATCCACAAGTTCTCGGGCCCAGCCTATATTTGCGAAAGCCAAGATCAAGCCGTTGATGACATCATCAATGACCGGGTAAAAGAAGGCGATGTCGTTATTATCCGCTACGAAGGTCCACGCGGTGGCCCCGGCATGCAGGAAATGCTCTACCCCACTAGCTACCTGAAATCTAAAGGTCTGGGTAAAGCCTGCGCACTGATCACCGACGGCCGTTTCTCCGGTGGCACTTCAGGCCTGTCCATTGGGCACGCATCACCCGAAGCCGCAGCCGGTGGAGCCATTGGGTTGATTGAACAAGGCGATACCATCGACATTGATATTCCAAATCGAACAATCAATGTTGCCCTAACGGATAAGGTGCTGGATAGCCGAAGAACTGCTCGGGATAAGAAAGGCTGGCAGCCCGAGGAAAAACGTCCACGCAAAGTTTCAGCGGCGTTGAAAGCTTATGCTATGTTTGCAACCAGTGCAGACAAAGGTGCTGTTAGGGATTTGGACCAAGTGAAGTAAGCGATTATTTTTTGCTTATTACTACCCTTTCTCTTTCATAAAAAAGTCTCGATAGGTAATTCTGTCGGGATTTTTTTTGTTCTGGGTTTTATTTTAGAATTTTTGTGCTACCCCCAAACTATCAAACCTATTGATGTTTTTGGTAGGCATTATTATTTGGATCTACCTTTCTGATATTTTAAATAGCTATGCAAGAACCAGCCGATAATGACTCCTATAGCAAGCATAAGAAACATCAACAAAGAACGGGACATTTGGATAGACCAAAAGAGGAATTGGATCTCAACGACGGCTACATTTTGTATGATGAAAAGAACAGAGAGCCCCGCTAGTACAAGCATAAGAATCAATTTGTGGTTCATTGAAGAGTCTCCTTATCCGTCTGCTGCCATTTCTTGTTATCGGGTCAGTTAGAATACCCCGAAAATTGAAAAACCTAACCTCTTACCAAAAATGAATCACATATCAACAAAGCGACTTAGACGCCGCTGAAGGTAAAGATTTTGTTCTCGCAACTGTTCCACTTCATCCAGCAATTCTATCGCCAATGCTATCCCTGCCCAGTCCACTTCAAGATCACGGTGCAGGCGCACGGCTTTTTTTGTAACAGTAAGCATTGTAGGGCTAAATAACCACTCATCGGGTTCCACACCAATCGGCTCAATGATGCCATGCTCGACAATCTCAAACACCGTATCCTCGTCCACGCCAGTTTGCAGGCAGACTTCAGTGAAACTCAAGTAGGTTGATTCAGTATCGTTCATGCGACTTCACTCCACTCTGCTCTGGGATCAAAAGGAGCAAGCTCCGCCAACTTCTGCCACTGATCCTTGATCTTCTCGTTGCTTGAAGGCGGCATGACCACTTTTAGCACCGCATAAAGATCGCCCCGCACCTGCTTGCTCGGCAAGCCCTTGCCTTTTATTCGCATGCGTTGCCCACTCTGGCTATTGGCAGGAATGGTTAGTTGGATCTTGCCCGACAGCGTTGGGAGGGTCACTTTGGTACCGAGAGCAGCCTCCCAAGGCGCAATGGGGAGAGTAATAATTAAATTATGCCCTTCCACATCAAACAGTGGATGAGGTACTAATCGAACCCGTATGTACAAATCACCACTTGGACTCTCTCCAATACCTAATCCCCCCTGCCCTTTCAATCGTATACGCTCACCATCCGCGACACCTGCCGGTATTTTTACCTTGAGTGTTTTCTTTACCTCGGTGACGCGCCCATCACTATCAATGCGGGGTAGATGGTAAGAAATTTCTTTGGACGCGTCGGACAACGTATCCTCAAGGAATATAGGCAATTCTGTTTCAATATCCTGGCCACGCTGGCCAAAAGGTCGACGACCAGTGGAACCGCTGGACCGAGCGCCACCCTCATCGCCAAAAATAGACGAAAAGAAATCCGCAAAATCCCCTTGGTATTGATTGTCCCCATGCCCACCGGTCGAACCAGGCGGAGGACGAAACCCCTGTTGCTGGCTGGCATGACGTATTTCGTCATACTCTGCCCGCTTTTCACTGTTTTTTAGCACCTCATAGGCTTCGGCTACTTCCTTAAACTGAGCCTCTGCATCCTGATGCTCACTAACATCTGGGTGATACTTCCTAGCCAATTTTCGGTAGGCAGTTTTTATGGCCTTATTATCCGCATCAGAATCAACACCTAAAATTTTGTAATAGTCTTTGAATTCCATAAAGCGTCCAGATCACTACTAGGTTATTTATATAAGAAAAATAGTTACGTCTTTGCGTTTACTATAGACAATTAAGGGTAGCATAGCCCTTTAATCAGGGTCATGGCACTAGAATAAAAAAGGCTGAAAGCCTACGAAAAAACGCCCCCTTCAAATTTCATCAGAATTAGAAGCTTATACAATATTTGTGAACAACGCAGGATTTGGATCAACTGCAATAAAGCTAACTCCTACTGACTAACAAACCACTTCCCATACAAACCCATCATTACCAGCATATAAACACAAAACTTTGTATACTTCACAATTCACTCGATAACACTGGGTCTTAAAAAAGAGTAACTTCCTTTATCCATAATCACAGCTCAAGCATCAGTAACAACTAAGGCAACTGACACCTAGAAATCTCAGCTCCACCCTCAATCAAGCCATCCCTTCTCTTCGCTTCACCCAACACATAGCTTTGCCATTGCTTCGCTGTTTTTTGGCTTCTCTTATCCTCTGCTGCTTGACCAAATACTTCAGCTGCATCTCGGTAGCAATTTAAATTTACCAATGCATTGCCCAATGTCATTTGGGTATAGGCGGGATATTTAAGTTGGCCTTTTTTTAAAGCATTACGTGCGGCGTTTACTGCTTGGGTATTTTCATCCAGATCTAAATAGACCATAGCCAAACGTGACCACGTTTCACCCGTGTCTGATTTTTCTGCTGCCTGCTTTAAAGGCTCTAACGCTTTTTGGGTTTCTCTAGCTTGTTGCCATGCGCCACCTAAAAGCTCTAAATTTTTGGCGGATGATTCAATAATTTTTTGCTCTATGCCTAGCTCAAGAATTTGGGCAGCACGAAAAGGAACATCCGCACCCAAATACAGGTACGCCAGTGAAACTAAATCCCGACTTTTAGTTAGTGCTTTATCCAGATAAAGAATATCCAACGAGGCCAGACGGTGGCTGCTTTCTTCTATCTCCCCATACATGCCACCAAGCTGGTGCCAATATAAATGTTTGGGATAATGGGCAATTAATTGCTTTAGGATGGCAATAACCTTTTTATTATCGCCTTTATCGAAATAAAGCACTTTTTGTAGCAGCCACCAATTTTCTTTTGGTGTACCACCTTCAAGCTTCACTGTATCGATGGCTTTGTTGAGCAGGACTAGCGCTTCACCTTTACGGTTGAGTTGATAATACACTTGAGCTAACAACACTTTTCCATCGGCGCTCACCACATCAGAATTTGCCATCCAAGCTTCGAGCTGTAGTGCCGCATTAGGATAATCTTCCAACATCATATAGAGCTGCGCCAAGGTGTAATAAGCATCTATTTTTTGACGAATATCAACATCCGGCTCAGCGACCATGGACTTGTAACTGGCCACAGCCTTTGCGGAATTATTCAGTGAGTAATAAACAAAACCCAATAAATTATAGACCTGTGATTTTTCATAACTTGAATCGCATTCACTGGACATAGAGTCCCTTAATTGGCGGATGAGGCTGTTGAGTTGTTTCGCATCCGGCTCTTTTTCACTGCCTGCTTTACCACCGTTTAGTATTTCCTGTACAGATTCTAGTTTTTTGGCACAACTTTGACTTACTGACTGTCGCTTGCGGGTTTTTACATCTTCGTATTTTCGTTGCTCCGTATTTTCCTCGTCATTTTTTTCCGCCGCGCTGGCTACACCAAAGCTATGATTAAAACCAACAAGTTCATCGGCACCAAAAAACATCAGCAAAATAGGGGTGATTATAGTTAGGAGGCCGAACAAAAAAAGTTTAACGGCGAACGACAATAATCCACTATTTTTATGGCCACATTGCCGGCTATTTTTCCAATTTTTTTGCTTTAGGTTTACTGCCAATTTTTTTTTCATAAGCCTGACTATGTTAAAACTTAATGTAAGTGAAAAACCTGATTTTTTAAGGGGAAACTATTTTGCAATTTGAAAACTGAATTTATACAGAACACCGGTGACTTCTTCCGCCACCCCATTCACCACTCGAGGCTTATATTTCAATTTTTTTGCCGCGCGTAAGGCATATTTACCAAAGCCTTTGTTCCCCGGGTATTCTTCAATAAGCTTTGGATCACGTACACCACCCGTTTCGGTTATCACAACCTCTACGACAGCATAACCACTAATACCTCTCCTTAAAGCCATGGGAGGGTAATCAGGCTGTGGTACATACACAGGAATAAAGTCGGAGTCACGGGAAAAGCCTCCACCCAAGCCTACAGTTAGCCCTTCCATCTTGGGCGCTGCCATGCGTACTGCCCCAGCGGGAATATCAAACTTCATCTCCACATCGGGAAGCGCTGGCGGAGGCTCTAAAGGCGCTTCTGGTTTTTCGGGTTTTAGGGATTTCAGCTGCTCGGTAATATCACGATTCGTCTGCCAAATATCGGCTATTTTTTGCATTTTATTTTGATGCGATATCGTGCTACCCGATGCAATAAGGCCATACATCACCATCAACAAACCAAAAGTTGCTACAACACCCAATATTGCGGACAAACCAAGTCGAGCAAACCTTAGCGTACTCATGTTTTTGACTCTGAATCATTTGAGTAGCGTTTATTCAGCATCACTGTATTTCTGCCGCCACGGAAACATTCACAATGCCGACGGACTTAGCCGCATCGGCCACCAAGGCCAACATTTCAATATCGGCATTACGGTCCGCTTGAATCACTAACCCTCCCTGAGGATTTTCATTATGCAATCGGAGGATATGTAACCTGACGGATCGAGGATCCACTTTTTTCTTGTCGATCCATATTTCGTTATTGCCATTGATCGCCACCAACACACTAACGCTCAGCTGCTCTGCTGTCATGGCCAAGGTACGATTAACCTCTACCCCCGGCTCTTTAATAAAGGTGGCGGTCACTATAAAAAAAATCAGCATAATGAAAACCACATCGAGCATGGGCGTCAGATCAATGGCCTGAGACTGCTCCTGAGAAGTTGTCAGTGGTTTACGTATTCGACGCACAATCGGTCCAGTTAGTTAGCATGAGCCTAATGGTTAGGCACCCATTAGTTAAGAATAAGGCGGTCGGCCAGTAATTGTTTTTCACGACGGGCAATACGATTGACATACGTACTACCAAACACACCGGAAAGAGCTGCAACCATACCTGCCATAGTTGGAATCGTCGCCTGTGAAACACCGGCGGCCATGGACTTCGCATCACCACCCCCAGTGATAGCTAGCACATCGAATACCCCGATCATGCCCGTCACTGTTCCCAGCAAACCCAGCAGCGGCGCCAGCGCAACCAAGGCTTTTATCATCGAAAGGCCTTCATTAATATTCAGAGTCACACGGGAAATAATGGCTTCCCTTATCTGGTGGGCATGAACTGATTTATGCTCTGGCCTTGCCTCCCAACAGGACACTGCTTCCTCAAGCTCCGTTTTTAATGTTGTTTTAAAAAACCAAAGGCGCTCAAATAATAATGTCCACATCACCAATAACAGGGCGGCGATGATGAGCAATACAGGTCCGCCCATATCGAGAAATTTTTGAATACCTTCGAATGCCTCAATCAACGAATACATCGTTAAACCTTAACCCCAGCTCTACCCAGCTACTTTTTCAGCGATAATGCCCGCGCTCTGCTCCTCTAAAATATGCAACACGCGCTGGGCTTTGCCGTTCACCATCGTATGCAACAACACCACAGGAATGGCTACACATAACCCCAATACAGTGGTGACCAATGCAGCAGAAATACCACCGGCCATGGCTTTAGGGTCTCCCGCACCATAAACGGTGATCGCCTGAAAAGTCACAATCATCCCCGTCACCGTTCCCAACAAACCCAGCAAAGGCGCCACCATGGCAATAATTTTTAACAGGCTTAAACCCAGCTCGATGGCAGGCCGTTCTTTTAATACTTGCTCGTGAAGCTTTAACTCCAATGACTCAGCATCCATCGCTGAATTCTCTTCGCCCACACTGAGCACCCGACCTAGCGGGTTATTGGTATTAGCAACGCCAACAGTCAGCTGATGATTTACCCGGCGAGAAACACCCATCAGCACAACAAAACGCCATAAAGCTAACAGTAACGCACCGGCACCCACCAACGTAATGAAGTAACCGATCAAACCGCCTTGGTGCCAACGCTCCATTAGACTTGGACTGTTGATCAGTGCTGACAACAGTGAGCCGCCACTGGGGCCGGTAGGGTCTATACCTACTGAGGAAAAGCCTTCACTGGCCTGCTGAAGTTCCACCGCAGCTCGCAAGTATTGCCGCTCAGGCTGGCGGGGCAGTTCGGCAATAATGCCCGTTGATGGGTTAAACGCCAGATAGGCTCCGTCGGATAATAAATTAAAGACGCCGATTCGCACCACATCCTGCTGGACTTGAGTGCCATCCACCTTGGTGACTGTCGATGGAAACTGAATCACCTTTCCACCTTCGATCATTTCACGATTAATTTCATACCAAAGGCCTTCGATTTCTTCCATTGAAGGCAATTTGGTATTGCTGTTCATTTTGGTAATCAGCTCATCAAGAAATTCTGTACGTCCTGGGTATTGGGCGCTCACAATAGACTGGTTTAGGGTTTCTCTTGTATCACCTGCCGCCGCCGTCAAATGTCCAAACATCTCACCCAATGTACCCAGGCGTTTTTCGAGCTGCTCCTGAAGCGCTGCCAGCTTTAATTCATTACCGGCGTAGACTTTTTCAAGCTGCTCAGAATGCCGCTCTTCAGCCGCTTTAATTGCCCGAATGTCCTTTAATTTTTGAGACTGCTGGGTTTTGGCATTATTGAACTCGGCCTCTCTTGCTCGGTGTTCTTTTGATTCATTCACCGATGCACTTTTAATCATTCTCAACAGCTCATCGAGGGTTGCAGCATCCTCAGTAGCAGAGACATCGACAGCATAAATCCCAGATGCAACCAGGATCAGAGAAACTAGCCAATACTTTGTTGCGGAGGAAAAGTTTGACCATTGGCATAATAGGCATAGATATTTCATTGTATCGTCTCCAGAGCTTTCTCCGGTGCAGATACAGGCAATGTGAGCATATCAACTGCCACCTGTTTTTTGGCCATACGTATGCCTTTTGTTACGGCGCGATGGACATGGCGATCGTCCAATTTTTGCCATTGTTTTTGCTTTTGATCCCAAATGCCGGTCGTTTGCTGGTCCGCCGTTTGATACAACAAAGCGATACGGCCAATACGGAGTATTTTGACCTCCCGCTCTTGGTCATCGACGTTAACAATACCGGTATAACTATCAATACGCGTACCGTATTCACTTTCAATTTTGTAAGCTTCCAGAACTTGCCGGAATTTTTCAGCTGCGCTCATATCTGCGCGGCTTAAATTGTCACGCAAGCGCGCTACGCGCTGTCGACGCTCATCCAACAGAAAGGGAAGATCCAGACTGACAAATTGTTCCAAACTGTCGACCATTTTGAAGGTGAGCGGTGCAATTTGTCGCTCCATAACGGCGGCATTTTCAATGGACGACTCAAGGTCTGCCATGGTTTGTTGCTGATGAGCAATTTGAGCTTCTAGCTGGGCGTTATAAACCCGCAGACCTTCAACCTGTTTATTCACCTGCTTAAAGGTTTGAAATAAATCGGTAGTTTGATCAGCTATGCCATCAACGCGTTGCTGAGAAATTTTCGCTGCATGGGTTTTATCGGCACTTGCCTTTAACGCAGCATCCACATCTGCGGCATGAGTATTAAGACTCATGCTAACACTAGCAAAGGCACCGACCAGTATTGAAAACAGAGGGGTCAAAAAAGTTGGGGCATTCCATCGATCATTTTTCATTTTTGCGGCTATCTTTCCTTTAATGTTCATCGTCAGACAATGTTCTTTCCATCACCTGAAAGAAATAGGGGGGATCACCCTGTGCTTTGGGGGCTTGTCGACTGACTTCGTGCCAACCCGCTTCATCATATTCAGGAAAAAAGGCATCGCCCTCAACCTGCGCCTGAACTCGAGTAATATACAGACGGTCAGCCAACTCAATGGCTACTCGATAAATCTCTTCGCCACCAATCACCATAACCTCCTGCACTTGATCATCGGCGGCTTCTGCAATAGCTACTGCTTGCTGCAAAGACAACGCCGTTTCTACGCCCGAGTGCTGCCATTCTGGATTGCGGGTAATCACGATATTTAAACGACCGGGTAACGGTTTGCCGATGGAGTCAAAGGTTTTTCTGCCCATGACAATGGGTTTACCCATGGTCATGGATTTAAAATATTTCATATCTTCGGATAAACGCCAAGGCAACTCATTATTTCGGCCTATGGTACGGTTGTTAGCCATCGCCACAATTAATGCCAGTTTTACATTCGCCTTCATTAAACAGCCACTGGTGCAGAGATGGGTGGATGTGGCTCATAACCTTTTAATTCAAAATCATCGTATTGAAAACTAAACAAGTCGGTTACTGATGGATTAATCGCCATCACGGGAAGCGCATGTGGCTCACGGCTGAGCTGCTCTTCGACTTGCTCAAGGTGATTTGAATAAAGATGAGCATCACCAAAGGTATGAACAAAATCGCCCGGTTCTAAACCTGACACCTGAGCAATCATCAATGTCAGCAACGCGTAGGAGGCGATATTAAAAGGCACACCTAAAAGTACATCTGCGCTGCGTTGATACAGCTGGCAGGATAAACGCCCCTCACTGACATAAAACTGGAACAAGGTGTGGCAGGGTGGTAACCCTGATTTTGCCATGACAGGGATGTCTTTGGGGTTCCATGCTGAGACAATTAAGCGGCGCGAATCCGGATTATTCTGAATATCCGTCACCAGCTGACTCAGCTGGTCGACACCTTCGAAATTTCGCCACTGGTGGCCGTAGACGGGTCCAAGCTCACCGTATTGCGCAGCAAACGATTCATCGGTTTTTACCCGCCCCACAAACAGCTTCATTTGCTCACGCCACTCAGGGGTATACATAGGAAAATCCTGATCCTGCCCCGTCTCTCTCAAATAGCTTTGAAAAGGCCAGTCGTTCCAGATATTGACACCATTTTGGACTAGGTAACGAATATTGGTGTCACCCTGAATAAACCATAACAACTCGTGAATAATTGACTTCAAATGTACTTTTTTTGTAGTCACCAACGGAAAACCTTCACTGAGGTCAAAACGCATTTGGTGGCCAAAAATACTGAGGGTTCCCGTACCGGTTCTATCTTCTTTACGCACACCGGTGTCTCGAATATACCGCATTAAATCGAGGTATTGTTTCATGTTACTTCACTTCTTTAGCATTGGGTTTGTTTGTAGCTTTATTGGCGACGTTCGCCACAGTCATTTCGGGGCGTGGGCCAAAACAACCCCATAAAATTAATACGGCACCAATGGCGACCATTGGCAAACACAGCAGCTGGCCCCGAGTCATCCATTCAAACAGGTCAAATCCAATGTGGCTATCGGGCTCTCTGAAGTATTCGACGATAAACCGAAAGCAGCCATAGAGCGCCAGGAATAGTCCACTGATAAACCCCCTGGGCCTAGGCTTTCTCGAACAAAGAATCAACAACACGTACAGGACAATGCCTTCCAGTAAAAATTCGTACAGCTGCGAGGGATGTCTTGCCAATTGTTGTGGATCATTTGGAAAGACCATGCCTACCCATGCATCGGTGGGGCGACCCCACAGTTCCTGACCAATAAAATTACCTAATCGCCCCAAACCTAAACCAATAGGCACCATGGGCGCGACAAAATCTCCCAAGGCCAAAAATGGCTGATTTATTTTGCGGCCATAGATCAAAAGTGCCACTAAAACACCTAACAAGCCACCGTGAAAGGACATACCACCTTCCCAGATGCGGAACAACCAGAGTGGATCAGAAAACCATCTTTCAAAATTATAAAAAACTACATACCCAAAACGTCCACCAAAAATCACCCCAAAGGCACTATAAACAATAAGGTCCTCTATCTGGTTTTTACGTAATGGCGACCAGGGGCGCTTACTACGCCGCAACGCCAACTGCCAGGCGGCGACAAACCCCAGCAGATACATGAGTCCATACCAGTGCACTTTTAATGGCCCAAGGGAAAATGCAATGGGGTCGATATCGGGATAACTCAGCATGGGATAACTTTGATTAAAAAAAGGAGCAGGAATCATATCCTGTTCCCATTCTCCGGTAAAATACAGCCATGTGTTTAATTGTGTTTGCCTGGCAATGCCATCCCGAATATCCGCTTATTGTGGCCGCTAACCGTGATGAATATTACCGGAGGCCAACTGAAACAGCGCACATCTGGACTCCGCCAAGCAGGATACTAGCAGGCCGTGACCTCTTGGCAGGCGGCACTTGGTTAGGGATTACACCGGAAGGAAAGTTTGCCGCTGTCACCAATTATCGTGAGGGCCTTCAGGAAAAGGCTCATCTCTCCCGCGGTGACTTAACCACGGGCTTTCTTAATAGTGACATGAGTGCTCACCGGTATGCCCAACAAAGTCTCGATACTGGCGACCAATACAACGGCTTCAATTTACTTCTAGGCGAAACCAACCAGCTCACCTACTGCTCCAATCGACATCCAGGCATAAAATCGCTGGCTCCCGGCCTTTATTCTCTGAGCAACCATCTACTGGACAGCCCATGGCCAAAAGCTATGTATGTAAAAGAAAAATTAGCGCCTCTACTTAAAACAAACATCATCAATATTGACGAGATCCTGCATTGCCTGCAACGCCGCCAGCCCTTTCCCGATGAGTATTTACCCAACACTGGCGTTGGCCTCGAACTAGAAAGAATGCTCTCACCACCCTTTATTGTCTCACCAGACTACGGAACACGCTGTTCAACTGTGGTCTTAAAGGATAACAAAGGGAAGACTATGTTGGTGGAGCAAAGCTATCAGGATAACGGTTCTGTAGTGGGCCAAAAAAGCTTTTCTATCTAGGTTGTAGCAACAAGGCTTAATGTAAATCCCTGCGGCTGAAAAGCCCCGAAACTCCCGGTTTTTTCAATGCTTTTTCCATATGCGTCAAGACAGCCTGTGCATCAGGCATCACCATCACTTCTTCAAGTAACTGCTCTGCTTCCTTCATGCTAACTTGCCGAAGAATAGCTTTCACTTTCAACAGATTGGTAGCACTCATTGATAACACTCGGAAACCCAGCGCAATTAATAATACCGCGCCGACAGGATCCCCTGCCATCTCTCCACACACACTGAGAGGCGTATCTTCACCTTTAGCACCCTCGACAATGGACCACAGTGCACGCAGCACACTGGGGTGACAAGAATGATACAAATTTGCAACCCTGGGGTTATTACGATCAACCGCCAAAAGGTATTGGGTCAGGTCATTAGTACCCACAGAAAGGAAATCTACTCTTCGGGCAATTTCGCGGATTTGATACACTGCCGCAGGCACCTCTATCATAGCACCGACATTGGGCATTTCTATCTCGTAACCCTCTTCCTCAGTGAGCTCATCGTATACCTGATAAATTAAAGCCAGCGCACTCTCCAACTCCGGGATATTAGAAATCATGGGTAACAGAATGCTAAGATTATTTAATCCCACACTGGCCTTCATCATTGCCCTAAGTTGTACTAAAAAGATCTCTGGGTGATCGAGACAAATTCGAATACCACGCCAACCAAGAAATGGGTTTTCTTCCTCAATGGGAAAATAAGGTAAATCCTTATCGCCACCGATATCCAGCGTTCGCATGGTCACCGTACGCGGCGCAAACATTTCCAGCTGTTCCCGATAAGCCTTACGCTGCTCTTCCTCAGAAGGAAAACGGTCTAACATCAGGAAAGGAATTTCAGTTCGATACAGCCCCACACCTTCAGCGCCCCGATCGAGGGACAGCATGGCATCAATTCGCAACCCGGTATTAACCCATAAAGATATTTTATGGTCATCAGAAGTAACACAAGGCTCATCCGTTAACTTTTCAAGGTCAACTGCCAGCAACTTCTCTTCATAAATTTGATCCGTATAAGCTTCGCGCAGCTCATCGCCAGGACAAACAATAATTTGCCCATTATGGCCATCGACAACGACCTCCTGTCCGTCCAAACCATTCCAGGGCAAATCGACCGCACCCATCACCGTGGGGATACCAATGGCACGCCCAAGAATGGCCATATGGGAGTTACGAGAACCCTTAACAGAGACTATTGCAGCAACTTTCTCCAAGGGTACATCAGCAAAAGATGCCGCAGACAGCTCCTCTCCCACCATTACCATATTATCGGGAAAGGATGTCCGCTTGGCGTCTGATTGCTGAAGGTAACCTAGAACGCGATGGCCCAGATCTTCCACATCAGACGCCCTCTCACGCAAGTAAGAATCCTTCATACTTCGAAACATACGAATATGGCGTAAAACAACTTGAGCCCACGCACTTTGGGCACAGATACCTTCCTCAATCAGGCTGGTCACTTCACCACCCAGTGCATGATCGTCCAGCATTCGAACATAGACATCGAAGAGTGCCCGCTCTTCATCGCTGAGCTTGCCCACCATGCTGTCATCCAGCGCACGAAAGTCTTGTTTGGTTTTCTCCATCGCCTGCCGAAACAGCTGAAGCTCTTCTTCGACATTTTTTGCTGTACGCATCGGAACAGCTTTTAAATCCGCCGGCGGAGATACCACCACAACTGGACCAATTGCAACACCTGGCGCACTTGCCACACCAAGGTAAATACGCTCATAGATCGGCGCATCTTTGGGGTAAATCAACCGGTTCAACTCGCCTGTCGCATCAGCGTGGGCAAGTACACCTGCTAGCTGGGCCGACACAGTGACAAGAAAGGACTCTTCACTTTCATCAAAACGACGCTGTTCTTGCTCCTGTACAACAAGAACACCCAGCACCTTACGTTGATGAATAATGGGTGCGCCTAAAAATGATCGAAATTGTTGTTCGCCTGATTCAGGAACAAAAGAAAAATTGGGGTGTGCTTCAGCCACTTCAAGATTGATAGGTTCTGCACGAGAAGCCACCAAACCCACAAGACCTTCTTTGCTAGATAAATGAACCTTGCCCACAGCATCAGGATTTAAGCCATCAGTTGCCATAAGAACATAGCTGTCATCTTTAGGGCTATAGAGATAGACGGAACACATTCCTGTATCCATCGTTTCTTTGACAAGATGAACAATCAGACTGAGAACTTCATTAAAGTCCTTGGCAGCATTGACCTCCTGGACAATTGTTCGTAGTGATTCCAGCATCTAGCGATTACCCTTATGTTCCTCAAGAGGCTGCAGCTTGCGCTCCATCTCACATTGCAGGGGTGACAACTCTTTCAACGCCCGACGATATACGTCTCTTTTGAATTCAATAACCTGGTTAACAGGGTACCAATAATTAACCCATGCCCACTTATCAAATTCTGGTTTTGGACAACGATTTAAGCAAATGCGACTCTCGTCACTCAACAGCTTCAACATAAACCACTTTTGTTTTTGACCGACACACAGTGGCTTTGAATGCCTCCGTTGCATATTCTTAGGTAAGTGATAACGCAACCAGCCACGAGTACAGGCAAGAACCTCCACATCACTGGATTCAAGCCCAACTTCTTCATAGAGTTCACGGTAGAGCGCAGATTCGAGCTTTTCACCTGGATCGATACCCCCCTGAGGGAACTGCCAAGCATCTTGCCCAATACGCTTACTCCAAAGCAATCTACCCGCACCATCGGAGATTACAATGCCCACGTTTGGGCGAAACCCTTCTCTATCGACCACTGTTAATACTCTTAATTTATGGGGTGCCATTGTTTACACGAATAGAACAACTTACATGAATTATAGTGTTGAGAACAGCCCTATCTCTCGTTAAGCTATGCCGCCTTCACTGATAGACAAGTTTACGAGAGCCCCATGCCCCTAGCCTTATTTGACCTAGACAACACACTCATCGCCGGTGATAGCGACCATGGCTGGGGGGAGTTTTTAACCACCAAAAAAATTGTAGATGCTGCGTATTACAAGCGTATGAATGATCAATTTTATAGTGATTACCAAAACGGCCAGCTTGATATGGCAGCCTACCTATCTTTTTCCTTAGCGCCATTAGGACAGCTGTCGCATTCCGAACTTAATGACTTACACAAACAATTTATGGCGGAAGTCATCGAACCCCTGTGGCTCCCAAAAGCCGAATCTCTGTTACAGCAACACCGAGACAACGGAGATGTACTGATGGTCATCACCTCGACTAATCGGTTTGTAGTAGAGCCTATCTGCCAAAAATTGGGTGTGGAACACCTCATTGCCACAGAGCTTGAACAGCAAGACGATCAATTTACTGGACATGTATCGGGAATACCCAGCTTCAAAGAAGGAAAAGTCACACGTCTCAATGACTGGCTAAAGTCCTCTGAAAGCAATCTTTCCGGCAGCAGCTTCTACAGCGACTCTATTAATGATTTACCCCTACTAGAGATTGTTGATCACCCCGTGGCTGTAGATCCCTGCCCCCTACTGCGAGAAGAAGCACACCAACGTGGCTGGAAAATTATCAGCTTACGGGAATAATTCCGCACCCAGCAAGCACAACACTGGGCCAGAGTATTTCATGAACCTAACTGGCTTAATATTGATTAGCCACAACACATCCCGCAAACTGATTGCTTCGACATAATTGAGGATGAGGATACATACCTTGCGGCTGGACAAGTTGATTAGCAATGCCTCTGACTACTCACGTACCCAGGTGAAGAAGCTTGTTAAAGAAAAACGTGTGAAGGTGAACGGTGAGGTCACCACAAATCCGGCAACACTCATTCTGGAAACAGCAAAAGTTTGTCTTGATGATGCCCCTATTGCCCTACCTGGCCCTCGTTATTTCATGCTAAACAAACCCGAAAATGTAGTCTCCGCCACTAAGGATAGCGAACATACTACCGCTATCGACTTAATCCACGAGCCACGACCAGAGCAATTACAAATTGCCGGCCGGCTGGACCTTGATACAACGGGGTTAGTGCTCATTACCGACAACGGGCAATGGAACCATAGCATTACCTCTCCACGCAGCAATTGCCGTAAAACCTATGACATCAAAGTATCCGAACCACTGACATCCGATCTAATCAAAAAGTTTTATGACGGTATTTGGCTTGATGGAGAAAAACGTCGATGCCTACCTGCCGACCTAAAAATACTGGATGATCATCATGCCTTACTCACCATCAGCGAAGGAAAGTATCATCAGGTAAAAAGAATGTTCACCGCATTAGGCAACCATGTAACCCAGCTGCATCGCCTTAAAATTGGGGGGATCACTCTGGATCCCGCCTTAGAATTTGGCTGTTACCGCCCCCTGACACAACAAGAAATTAAGAGCATATAACAACGTGGCTGATAAAAATTTTTATGATCCCAGCTTTCAGCTATTAATTCAGCAGGCTCAGCAAGTGAGCGGGGCTCAGCTGATCATCGCCGATGAAAACTTCACAAATGCCCCTCTTCAGCTTTTACCCACAGACAAAATAACACTTATCACTAATCGCTATGATATTCACGAACAAGCTCAGGCTTTAAATCTCAATAGCTATTTCAACGATTTTGATTTTTCAGCTTTTGAAAACCATCATTTTGAGCAGGTGCTGTATCGCGTATCCAAAGAAAAACCGGTGACACACCACATTATTAATGGTGCCCCACAACTACTTACGCACAATGGTGCACTCGTACTAACGGGAGAAAAAAATGATGGTATTAAAACCTATGCCGACAAAGCCGCTCACTATTTCGGTAGTTTAAAGACCATAAAAAAACAGGGTAATAGCTATATTTCAGTTATCCATCGCGTCAACTCCAAACAACAACCATTACCTGAACAACTTTTGGACGACAAAAACTACCAACACCTTAGACTCTGTCTCCCCATTCCTGACCAATTACTGTTTAGTAAACCAGGGCTTTTTGGCTGGAACAAAGTGGATCAAGGAAGCGCTTTTTTGGCAGAATTTTTAACTGAATTTTTTGATGGCTTTGATAAAGAACCCAGCCAAATACTCGACCTAGGGTGTGGTTATGGTTTTCTTTCTGTGATGGCAAACCAGTATACCAAAGCACGTATCATTGCCACTGATAACAATGCAGCAGCGCTACTGGCCTGCTCAAAAAACTTTTCGGCTCTAAATATTCACGGAGAAGTTATAGCTGGAGATTGCGCTGATAATATCAGCCAAAAATTTGATGCTGTGATTTGCAACCCACCCTTTCACCAAGGTTTTGGCACAGACAGCCAGCTCACCCAACGGTTTGTCACCAGCAGCTACAAACACTTAAAATCCAAAGGAATGGCGTTGTTTGTCGCCAACCGATTTGTACCCATAGAGAGTTGTGCAGAAAAATTATTTAAGATACGACAGGTTGCTGAAAATAAAAGTTTTAAGATAATATTGCTGACAAAACACTAGCCTGAAATTGAGCCCACAGATAGACCCATCAATCTGGTCGAGGTCGACCGAAATCAGAAAGTAAACGCTCAATTTTAGCAACTGCCTCTGGAGAAGCATCGATAATTCGGCAACCCGCCCAACAGCTTTCACCCTGCTCCAGACTACTGGACCATAAACAATCGATACCCAACTCAATATCACCCACACGCTGAGCCTGATCTTGGGGAACCAGCCTAACCATGTAAATACAATCCACTTCAACCAACCCAACCAACATCAGGCCTTCCGTATGGATATCCACTATGGACCCAATCACTTCACCCGTCATCTGATTCAATACATCAATTTGAGCATCGACCATATATCGGGTGAGGCGCCTCTGCTGCTTTTTAATGGACATTCTTAGCCCCCTCATCAGACAGGGCTTGAGCTTTGGTATTTAAATCCGAGAAGATAGATTCCATCGTTCTCTCAACCAAAGGTTTGATGCTTCCGATTATCATTTTTATATCCCCGGCAACCAGAGCATGAACCAACTCTTCGCCAGTTTTTATTCCCGACCGTTTGCCGGACTGATCCACAAAAAGGAATTGCAGTGTTTTAGAGTTGAACCAGGCAACTTTTTCGCGACGACCATCGCGATGCTCAAACCAAGTGCCAAATTCCATCAACCTCAGCTTATCCAGTATCACGAGCTCCTTCTCGCCCATACTGTCCACATTCACTTTTTCGCCCGCTTTCTGTTCAGCTAACTTAACCAGCTTATCGCGGACTTCTTCTGCGGCATGCTCAGGCTCAACATTGGTTTCACGCAATTTATAAAGGCGGTCTATGGAACGTTTTAATTTAACGGCTTTTCCTGTGTCATAACCAATCATATCAAACCCTTTCTGGATAACATCCTGCATCCAAGGGTAATGTTTTTTCCATCGCAGCCGCTCACTGTCAGAATCAGGTAGCTCTACACCCCACAACATATCATCTACCAGAGTCAATGCATTGTTCCAAGACTCCGACTCCTCACCATAGCGCAACAACACAAAAGCCATATAATCTGACCAAGGCTGCAGCAAGAATAATAAAATGGCAGTAGGTATATCTTTCTCAGCAATACGTTCGTGAATTTCTTTATTAATCCGCTGCTTAACTTCTCGAAGCCTGTCTTCGCCACGCGCTTTTTCTGTAGCACGTTTTTCTAGCAACTGTACCCTTAGCTCAATTTTCTGAACAAAACTGTTGAACTCCAATAACAAGCGGGCAAATAACTTCGTATCAACTTCGTATTCGTCCAACACCTCACGAACTGTTTTACGAATTTGGTCCAGCATACTGAACTGGCTAGAATCATCATTCCCCACCCACTTAGCACCAGCATCTGCCAATGAATTCAGCAATAAACGTGCAGGGTGCTCATGGTGAGTAAAGAAATCTACTTCACTAAATGCCAGTTTGAGAAAAGGTGTGTGCAGAAAGCTTAACGTCGTTTTTACAGAATCTGGCACCTGCTGGTCATTCAAAATATATTCGAATAACAGCCCGACCAATTCGATAGTACGCATATGGTCTGCACTGAGTTCAGGAGGCTCATCAGAACCAGCCACCTCCTGTAATTGTGCCACCAATCGATCACGCGCCTGAGCAATATCCAACGGCTGAATATTCCCTGTAGCAATCAAGCCCTCTGCTGCCACGGCTTGATCCGATTGCTGTACTTGTGCCGCCGCTTGCATCAACTGCGCACTGGAATACACCACCGGCTGAAATGCCACAGCACCAGAAACAGGAGAACCTGTTGCAGAACCAGTAGCAGGCACATCGGCAAACGATCCGACACCTCCCGCAACTGGAGCTACGCTTGAGTGCCCGGCCAAACGTTCCTGCAACACATGAATATTTTCCACCAACTGACGCTGGTAATCTCCCGCGGGCAGACTTGGCGATGGTGGCGCCATAAAACCGCCCAGTCCTAGCATTTGATCTGCGGCCCGACGACCAACAGCATGATCTGATGCACGACGACCACTCGCCCGCTCCTCTGCTTCACGCTTTTCAGGTTGGTTTTCATCAACAGGGGACACAATGCTATCGGCACCCTCTGCTTTTTTAACTTTGTATCGAAGGTTAGGCAAAATGCCCATATCCACAAGAATTTCGTTCATCTGATCATAAAGATCACCGAGCTGAGAAATCACTTTTTTCTCAAACAACTTGTAAACTACCAGCTTCGCTGACAGCTGAATATCAGCAACTACCATCGCCCGCTTAATGGCGCTACAAAAACACCCTGGGGCCATGGGAAGCTCATTTTCTTGAATTTTTTTACCGCCTGTGATCAACGACAAACGCTGGGTCAACATCCACAACTGCTCGCTGTAATCACCCTCAGCCCTTTGTCGAGTAGCCACTAAGGCAATATTTTCATCAAACTCATCTTGATTAACTAAACTGAGGTGGGCCCCATCGCCAGAATCAAAATCATCCCTAGCTTCAAATTTGTGGGACGTCAGGCCTTCAAAATAAACTCTAAGTTCACGCAAAAAAATTCGGGTGATCTCATTATTTTTATGATTGAGTCGAGATTGGGCATGAAGAAATTCAAAACCCTGCTTGTTACCCTCGGAGGGTTTTTCAGAATATTCACTGAGCTTGTCGTGAGTAAAAAACAGGAACTCTTTACACAGCGATCGACTTGCCTCATCGAAAAGCTCACCAACAGACTCCAGCGCCTTGCTAGTCAGCTCTTGCCAGTTGTTAAAGGATTGGTTATCACTCATGTAGCCAGCTTATAGTATCTTCCCAAGTCGTGACAATTTAATCATGTACCAAAATACACTTCTCTTAAAAAAAGTCACATAAATATTTTGTGTACCACTATTTTTAAGGCAATTTTGTTCGAATATCCAACAACAACTGCTGCAAACTTCGCCTCACTGAATAATTATTACTTGCTAGTGGCAAGCCCTGTGTCGCTAATTGCTCCGCCATATGCAGTTGAGCTGACGAGAAATAATTTGACGCCATGACCAAATAAATTTCTGGTTCCGTATGATTAATACGCATGGCTCTTTCTGCCACCACATTAGAACGATCATATTCTCCTGAACGATTATAACGCCAAGCATCCTTTAATAATTTAGCTACTGCGCCATGTGATGAACTTTGCTGAGGAGGACTGTTTGGAACAATAACATCACCAGCAGGCTCGGGTATATCAGCGGGTACAACTGGCGTAGAGGGAGTTCGAGGAGCAGGTGTTGAATCACCCACAGGAACCATCACTGGCGCGCAACCAGCCAACAGCAATAAAACAACCAACACACCAAACAAACGTTTCAACTAACCTACTCCATTGTCATTAAATCTTACCTAGGAACTGATAGGCCCGAGACCTTTACCAACCCAATTTACCTTTTAACCAATCCACGACATTTTCAATGCTTTCAGGAGAACAGCGCCCACGCTGAACCGGTTCACTGCCGTCGATAAAGGGAAGATACCTGGCGCCGGCACAACCTTTTTGACTCAACAACCCCGAATCCGTTTCCACCCAGTGATAGCTGACACCTTCAGGCTTATGAAAAACCACGGAGCGATTTTCAAGTTCAGACATAATATCTATCCAAAGCTGCAATGCGCCGGTTCCGCCGGTGAGCGGCGTTTTACCATTATCATCCCGACCCATCCAAACTATGCTCAAATAATTACCGCTAAAACCTGCAAACCAGCTATCACGCTGATCATTGGTCGTGCCCGTTTTTCCTGCTAACACCAAACCTTCAGGTAAGCGTTTATAAGCACTTTTACCTGTGCCTTCACGTAATACCACCTGAAGCCCATAGTTGATCAAGTGCATAACCGCAGGATCAAATCGCTGTTCTGCCTCAAACGGGTATCGTTTAAGCGGTGTGTTCTCAGCAGTAAATACCGAACTAATGGCGCGGAGAGGTGAGTAAAAGCCATTGGTTGCAATAGTGTGATACAGCTGGGCCACCTCAAGGGGGGACATCCCAACAGACCCCAGAAAAAGTGAGGGCAACTCAGGCAAGGGCTTGGTGTAACCAAGCCGCCTCATGGTATTCATCACCGCCGGCAATCCAATCTCCATCCCCAACCTAGCAGTAGCTTGGTTGTAGGATTGTCCCAGTCCCTCATAAAGAGGGATCAAACCATGACTCTCTCGGCCAAAATTACGAGGCTGCCAAAGATCCCCGCTATCGGAACTAATCGAAATTGGAGTATCCTCAATTTGGCTCACTAACGTATATGAATCAGGATTTTCCAAAGCCGCCAAATACACCGCAGGTTTAATGGTTGAGCCCATAGGTCGTTTTGCATCCAGCGCACGATTAAATCCGGCATATCCAGCCTGCCTGTCACCCGATATAGCCACAACCTCACCAGAACCCACACGCACAATCACCGAAGCACCCTGCAATTTTCCGGCTTCAATGCCATAGCCCGCCTCTAGGTTTTCAATCCGTCGGGTCACTCGACTCTCTAACTTACGTTGAACCTGAGGATCAAAATTCGTAAATATTCTCAGCCCCGCTGTTTGTAAATCGGAAGTCTGATAAGACTCCCGTAACTGACGTTTTACCAAGTCAAGATAGGCCGGGTATTGCCATCGGCCTCCACCAGGCCGGGGAGGTACAACGCCCAATGGTTTTTGCTTGGCGGCCTTTGCTTGGCCAGGGTTAATCACCCCTTCTCGCGCCATAACATCAAGCACCAAGTTTCGTCGCGTTAAAGCACGCTCCGGACGGCGCCAAGGATTATAGTAAGATGCGCCTTTCACCAATCCGGCAAGCAAGGCCGCTTGGTGCAACTCCAACTCCTCAACCGGCCGACTGAAATAATGATTACTGGCCAGCCCAAAACCATGAATGGCCCTGTCACCAGATTGCCCCAAGTACACTTCATTAATATAAGTTTCGAGAATTTCCTCTTTACTGAAATGTACTTCCAGTAAGACCGCCATGACAGCCTCTAACAATTTTCGCGATAATGTCCGCTTCTCGTTCAGATAAAAATTTTTGACTAACTGTTGCGTCAACGTGCTGCCACCCTGAACCAGTTTCCCTTTTTTTATATTGGCAACAAAAGCACGGGTAATCCCCCTAAAAGAAACACCATGATGTTGATAAAAGTCCTGATCTTCTACCGAGACCAACGCCTGAGCCAACATCGGTGGAACCTGAGCCAACCGCACGAGCTCCCTATCCTCTTTGAGGGCTGGGTAAATGCCGCCAATAATCATGGGCTCCAATCGAGCCAAAGGCACGCCTTGTCCTTGGGCATTCACCAAACCAGATACTTGATTGCCAGCGAATGCTACTGTCATCAAACCGGATGGTTCGGTTTCATCCAAAAATTCAAAACCTCGAGAGAACAGCTCCACACGATGACTGGACACGCTGTACTGACCCGGTGATTTAGCCGCGTTAACCCGCTGATAGCCCAGGCTATTTAATTCCCATTGGAGCTGCTCACGACTCAGAGATAAGCCTTGATACAACTCCAAGGGCCGGCTATAGACATGGGACGGCAATGACCATTTTTTTCCGGTAAACTTTTGATATACCACCACATCCACTGCGGCCAGGAACAGTACCCCCGCCACCACAGCCAACCAGAATAGTCGGTAATACCAACGGAAAGAGCTTTTATTTTTCGCTCGACTTCTGCCACGCTTTTTCTGTTTTGCTCTTTTAGCCAAAGGGCTTCCTCTATCCTCAAAATAGATTTTTTTGCCTAAATGTCCTTTCCTTCGAGACGAAGAACATCCACAACAAAACTGTCAGGCCACGACTTTACTCTAAAGCCTTTATCTTTTCTCTTAACACCGAGCCTACCTCTCACCACCCGGCAACTTAAACCAGACTTTGACTCTTTACAGCCGACAGGGATAATAGCCGCCAACTCAACAACCACAAACACTCTTTATTATGGCCAAATATCATGTTTACGGCATCGGCGCAGCGCTGGTGGATACCGAAATTGAAGTCACGGACAGCGACCTGCAACAGTTACAAGTGGAAAAAGGCTTAATGACTCTGGTAGACGAAACCCGACAAACTGAACTCATTCATCATCTACAAGATCACCTCACCGCGTCCAAGCGAGCTAGCGGTGGTTCTGCCGCCAATACCATCATTGCCGTCAGCGCTTTTGGTGGCAACGCCTTCTATTCCTGTAAAGTGGCCAATGATGACAACGGACAATTTTACCTGAACGACCTAGCCAATGCCGGCGTTGAATACCACCACAATGGTGAACAGGTAAACGGCCTAACAGGTAAATGCCTGGTATTAATCACCCCCGATGCTGAACGCTCCATGAACACCTTCCTCGGTGTGAGTGAAACCGTTTCCATTGAAAACCTTAATGCAGAAGCAATTAGCCAATCCGAATATCTCTATATGGAAGGTTATTTAGTCACCTCTGATACCGGACGAGCAGCAGCTATCCGCGCTCGAGAAATTGCAGAAGAACATCAAGTGAAAACCGTATTGAGCTTATCAGACCCGGGCATGGTGACTTTTTTTAAAGATGGCCTTAAAGATATGCTAGGACAAAAAGTAGACTTACTGTTTTGTAATGAAGCCGAAGCCTTGGGCTGGACAAATGCCTCCACCCTAAACGAAGCCACCGAATTATTGAAACAGTCTGCCTCGACTTTTGCCATCACTTTAGGCAGCAAAGGTGCCCTGGTCTTTGACGGCAAGAAGCTTCACAACATCGATCCCCACCCAATAACAGCCATCGACACCAACGGTGCTGGTGACATGTTTGCCGGAGCATTTTTATATGCCATTACTCATGACTACGATTATCAACAGGCTGGTAATTTTGCGAGTGTGGCAGCGGCAAATGTGGTGAGTCAGTTTGGGCCAAGGCTTCGTGATGAACAGTACCCAGAAGTATTGTCATCCCTTTAGGTTTACAGGTTTTTTGAGCTAACTCCGGCACTGGGACGGCCAAGCAATAAGCTAAGCCGTCGCCTCACATCGTACATCTATCACTTGTTAGACATTACTCTTTGAACGTAAATAATCAGCGCTCCACTTACCGCCACCTGCGGCAGCGAGATATAAAAATACAAAACAAAACATGGCGGCTAACTCTCCGCCATTTAAAATTGGCCAAAAGTTTTGAGGGGCATGTGCAATAAAGTAGGCAAAAGCCATAAGCCCTGAAAGTAGAAATGCCGTAGGGCGAGTGAATAGACCGATGACAATGAGAAATCCTCCAAACAACTCCAGTGATCCAGCAATACCCGACATTGAAAACAAATCAAATTCATATCGCTGCGGTGCAGGAAACCCGAAAATTTTCTGCCCCCCATGCTGCATAAACAGAACACCCGTCACTATTCTCATAAGACTCAATAGATGAGTTCGCCATGCCTCTAGTCGTTGCTCCATATCATCTCTCCTTTTCGGATCATGTTGATCTAGTTGATTTTATATAAGGCCTACTCCCTGCGACCCTCCCGCAGGGAGCAACTGAATAGCTTAAAGCCTTGACGTGGAACCATCACCACTTACTTAGGCATTTTTATGTATGAGCAATTGGTTTGTCTGTAAAAATGTAGTCCTTAAGTTCTTTATCAAATTTTGGATCTTTTCTTCTGATCCATTCAAGTACCATAGCAGCATGCTCTTTTTCTTCATCCCTATTATGTGCAAGTATTGCCTTTAGTTCTTCGTCCTTACATGCGTCTACTCTTTGGTTGTACCAATCCACTGCTTCAAGCTCTTCCATTAGAGATGTAATGGCTCTATGCATATCCCTAGTTTCGTTCGTAAGTTCGTCTATTGGTTCGTGATAACCTTCATTTGACATGATTGATCCTCGCTAAATGTTTTATTACATAACAACTCATTATAAATGAATCAGTATAAACCGAATTTACAATACCAAAATTTTACCCCTGTGATAAAAGGAAAAAGGAGCAGTGACGTTTGAAAAAAATTATCATTTCGTTTGTCACTACTCACTCTAATAACAAGAGACTTTTCCAGCCTACTGAAAGAGGCTCATCATTTCGACTAGCCACGAACACCAAGGTCAAAACGGTCAAGCGTCATGACCTTGACCCATGCATCTACAAAATCACGCACAAACTTCTCTTTACCATCATTGGCCGCATACACTTCCGCAATCGCTCTTAGCTCCGAGTGTGACCCGAAGATCAAGTCGACGGGAGTTGCCATCCATTTTGTCTTGCCCGTCTTGCGATCGTAACCTTCGTAAACACCATCAACTTTTGATTTCTTCCATACGGTGGACATATCGAGCAGGTTGACAAAGAAGTCATTGCTCAGGGTTCCTGGTTTACTCGTTAGTACGCCATGCTTGAGTTGTCCTGAGTTGGCATTCAGTGCTCGCATGCCGCCCACCAGAACCGTCATTTCAGGTACCGTTAGAGTTAGCATGTTTGCCTTATCAACCAACATTTCTGCAGGTGAATGGCTATTACCTTTGCTAAAGTAGTTGCGAAATCCATCGGCGGTTGGCTCAAGTACAGCGAAAGAAGCTGCATCGGTTTGTGCTTCCGATGCATCGGTACGCCCGGGTTTAAAAGGAACCTGTACTTTGTGTCCGGCTTTTTCAGCTGCTTGTTCAATGGCCGCGGCGCCACCAAGAACAATCAGGTCAGAAAGGGAAATCTTTGTGTTCGATCCTGACTGGCCGTTAAATTCCGCTTGAATACTCTCTAGGCTCTTCAGTACTTTGGCCAGCTCTGCTGGATTATTGGCAGTCCATTCTTTCTGTGGTGCCAATCGAATGCGCGCGCCATTAGCACCGCCCCGCATATCAGTACCACGGAAGCTGGAAGCAGATGCCCAAGCAGTTCTGATTAAGTCAGAGCCTGTCAGCCCGGAGTCCAGTAGTTTGGCTTTTAGGTTTTTGATGTCCTGCGCGTTGACCAATGGGTGATCCACTGCGGGCACAGGATCTTGCCAAATCAGATCTTCCTTGGGTGCATCAGCGCCAATATAGCGTGAGCGGGGACCCATATCGCGGTGAGTCAGTTTGAACCAGGCTTTGGCAAAAGCGAGCTCGAATGCTTTCGGATTTTCTAAAAATCGTTTCGAAATCTTGTTATAGCTTGGATCGAACCTGAGAGCCAGGTCTGTGGTCAGCATAATGGGAGCATGACGTTTTGATGGGTCATGTGCATCCGGCACGAGATTAGATGCCTGCCCATCTGCGGGAATCCACTGGGTGGCACCTGCTGGACTTTTAGTTTTCACCCAGTCATAGGCAAACAGGTTGGTTAAAAAGTTGTGGGTCCATGCCGCGGGGCTAACTGTCCACGCACCTTCAAGACCACTGGTGATGGTATCGCCGGCTTTTCCGCTACCACATTTATTAGTCCAACCGAGACCTTGTTCTTCGATACCCGCGGCTGCGGGTTCAGGGCCGACGCAATTTTCTGGAGACTTGGCGCCGTGGGTTTTACCAAAGGTGTGCCCGCCCGCTATTAGTGCCACAGTTTCTTCGTCATTCATGGCCATGCGGCCAAAGGTTTCACGGATATCTTTGGCGGCTAACAATGGGTCTGGATTACCATTGGGTCCTTCTGGATTTACATAGATCAAACCCATTTGTACCGCTGCCAGTGGATTTTTCAGCATTCTGTCACCGCTGTAGCGTTTGTCGTCCAGCCATTTTTTTTCCGGCCCCCAGTAGACCAAATCTGCTTCCCAATCGTCTTCACGACCACCGGCGAAACCAAAGGTTTTAAACCCCATGGATTCCAATGCAACATTGCCTGTCAGCACCATCAAGTCAGCCCACGAAATACTCTGACCGTATTTTTGTTTAATCGGCCAGAGCAGACGCCGCGCTTTATCCAAGTTGGCATTATCTGGCCAGCTATTCAGCGGCTCAAAACGTTGTTGGCCGCCAGCAGCACCACCGCGTCCATCTTGAATACGGTATACCCCGGCACTATGCCAGGCCATACGAATAAAAAATGGGCCATAGTGACCGTAGTCAGCTGGCCACCAGTCTTGAGATGTTGTCATCAAAGCCTCTATGTCTTTTTTAACCGCAGCAAGATCAAGATTGCTGAAGGCTTTGGCATAATCAAAATCTGCGCCATAGGGATTGGATTCAACATCATGCTGACGAAGGGGATTGAGATCCAGCTGATTTGGCCACCAAAATTGAGCTGACCTCGGCTTGCTCTCTGCAAAAGCCGAGTTCACCAACACCAGTGGCGTGAGTGCTATCGCCAAAATGGCGAGTAAAGGTTTCATTTGTCTGATCATAGTATTTCCACCTATAGGATTTGAATACATCGAAAATTGACGGCCTTACCAGAACACTCTTGCGCTCAACACTTTTTTCCCAAGGTGTTATTCACCAAGCAATCAAAAAAGTGAAGGGCTAGTTCAGTCTTTAAATACTAGGCTGCTTTAGAATATAGAGCTAATAAATTGTAGGTATTATTTTGATAGCTTAAGACAATTATCTTCTACCAGATAAGAAAAAGGCCCTTGATTAGGGCCTTTAGATGGACTGAATACTCTCACTTTACCCCTGCGATAATAATTCTCGCAAATCGATAAGCGCTGCATTGGCGCGGCTAATATATGACGCCATGACCAATGAGTGATTGGCTACAAAACCAAAGCCGCTGCCATTAAGAATAACAGGGGGATAAACAGCCTCTTGCGCAGCTTCTAACTCACGAATAATTTGCTGCAAACTTCTTTGGGCATTTTTCTTTTCCAGTACATCGGCAAAATCCACCTCAATGGCTTTTAGAAAATGGATCATGGCCCAAGTGCTACCACGCGACTCATAAAAGATATCGTCAATTTCCAGCCAGGGTGTTTTTACCTTTACCTCACGCGACGTCGAGGTGGACTGCTGGCTTGCAGCGTCGCCTGCTAGGTCAGTATTAATTCTGCGCTGCCCAACACTGGCACTTAACCGTTGAGACAAACTACCCAAACGCGTCTCCAAGGTACCTAGCCAGTAACGCAAATTATCGGCACGGGCATAGAACTGAGCATCGTACTCATCATCATCGGTTAAACGTTTTAGGTAGCTTTCGAGATAACGAATACCCTCGCGATACTCTGACTCTGAGGCTGGGACAATCCAGCTGTTGTGGTCAAAGTTAAAGCGTGATTCTGCCAGTGCTAAATCCTGATCTTCAGTAGACTGAGACTGAGAGCGACTGAAAGCTTCTCGCATTGCCTTACTAAAATCTCGTATCTGAATAAGCGCGCCATACTCCCAGCTAGGGATATTATCTAACCAGATTCCTGGCGGCGCGATGTCATTACTTAAATAACCACCACGCTTCTCCAACAATACATCAACGACTTCCACAAGAGCTGCAACTGTTGTGCTTCCGACTACAACCCTATCAGCCCGAACCATAGCATTTGCTTTAACATCAAAGTGCTCAGGCTCTTCATTCCAATACCAGCCAAGCAATAAGGTAATTAGCAAATACAATATCACCGCTATAACACTGATACGCAACCAAGGTGAATGTTCATTAGCAGGGTAGTCCTCAGCCAACGTATCTTTTATATCCAGAGCTCGCTTGGACAGCTTTCTCGTCCATTTTTGAGCCCAATCAAATCCTTTCATTTAGCCACCTATTTTAACTATCTTTTTAGCGAAGAACGCTTCGTACTGGCGCTACCACCGTCAGTTCCGGACACCCTTCAAAAAAGAGGGTAATACTGTGCTCCTCGCCCTCTTTGAGGCTATTTTGCAAACCAAACAACATTAAATGATAACCCCCCGGCTCAAGACTAATCGTTTCACCAGCCGGAATATTCACCGCATCTACAGGCCGCATAGACATGACACCATTATGGTGTGAGTGAGCATGGATTTCGGCGTTACTGGCGATAGCTGACGACGCCCCCACCAGTCGACAGGCTCTTTCTGTCGAATTATTTAATGTCATAAATGCCGCTGTCACCGACTGCCCCGGAGGCAACCCACGAATATAGGCATCTGTCACGGTGATGCCATCAGCACAGGCCGTAATTGCTAGCGGCATTAGAAAAATGCCTACATATTTTTTTAGAGACAATCTCATATTTTTCTAATCATTCCTATGATAGGCCTGTGTGATAATTCTTTATGTTAGCCCTATGATAGCGCAACACACGCTCTTCAATCATCGGTCGGAGAACTACTCAGTTTCAAGGTGCTGACTATAACACTGTGACCGACACCAGAAAATGAGTGTCGCACCCAACAAGCCAGCTACGTACAATAGCGAACAAATTCGTGGTTGGGGTTGTCCAACGTCCACTAGCCCTCCACTTACTACACGAATGAATGTTAAAGCTCCATTCATAACATAAAGAATTTAGCGAACAATCCAATGCCAAACCAATTGATCCATGCATTATTCCTCTGCCTACTGATAACAACCCAATTCGCTATTGCTGATGACCTATTTCCAGCGGCCAATAGCAACGAAAACACTAGCAGTAGCTTAATAAATAACTCAAATTCACTTGGACAAACCGTCGAATTTCTCCCAGTAGAAGACGCCTACCAACTCTACCCTATCAAAGACGGGCAACAACTGTTACTCAACTGGGAAATACAACCTGGCTACTATCTCTATCAACATCGTTTTAAATTTTTTGACCAATCTGGCAACCCCCTCAACAGTTCTCACCCAAACGTCATACCAAAGTTTAAGCTCGGCACGTTAATGTATGATGACTATTATCAGAAAGATCTAGAGGTGTACTATCACCAGACCCAAATCACGCTTCCCCTGAACATCGACGGGCAAACACTGATTATTGAGTCACAAGGCTGTGCCGATGCCGGTCTTTGCTTCCCACCTAGACGACAAACTATCACCCTAAACACCAACACATCTGCGTTTACCGTCACAGAAACAGTAAATGATCTCACTGCCACTAACGAAGAAAACCTCGAACAAGATCAAAACCCTCCACCCCTGAACAGCCTACCTCTGATGCTGATATTTGCTCTACTAGGTGGCGTCATTCTTAACCTAATGCCCTGTGTATTTCCAATACTGTCTATTAAAGCCCTTAGCTTAACCACGGCTCACCTGAACAAACAGGGTAAACACCTACACGGTTTAGCCTACACTTTGGGTATTGTGTTCAGCTTTATGACCATAGCCTCCCTGCTAATACTACTGAGAGGTGCAGGGGAAGCGATAGGTTGGGGGTTTCAATTACAATCTCCGCTGTTTGTGGGGCTGCTGGTATATCTCTTTGTGTTAATGGGGTTAAGCTTTTCTGGCTTTCTGACCATAGGCACACGCCTAATGAATTGGGGCCAATCAACCACCGAAGGACACAGTCTGACGTCTTCCTTTATGACAGGGTTGCTGGCCACAGTGGTCGCCAGCCCTTGCACTGCACCATTTATGGGAACGGCACTGGGCTTTGCCCTGACGCAACCTACGTGGGCAGCCATGAGCACCTTTGTTTTCTTAGGTATTGGTATGGCCCTGCCATTGCTACTACTTTCGTGGTGGCCGGGCATGGCAGAAAAAATGCCAAAACCTGGCGCGTGGATGGAACGCTTTAAGGAATTCCTAGCATTTCCTCTGTATCTAAGCGCGGCATGGTTACTGTGGGTACTTGGCAGACAAACTGGCAGCGATACTGTCTCCGCCGTTATTTGCGGCATCGTATTAATACTGTTTTCAATCTGGCTGCTAAAAGTTCGTAAAAACAGCCTAACAATTGCCATAGCTATAACCACTGTTACCCTCGCCCTACTACTACCCTGGCAAACTAACCGTAATCACGACAACCAAGATGCCCCTTGGCAACCCTACTCAGAGGCCGCACTTCAAGAACTACGCAGTAACGGCCATGCGGTATTCATTAATCTGACAGCAGATTGGTGTATCACCTGCCTAGCCAACGAAAAACTGGCATTGAGCTCTGAAAAATTTCTGGCAACACTCAAAGAACAAAACATTACCTACCTAAAGGGAGACTGGACAAACTACAACCCGGAAATAACCCAGCTCTTAAACCGTCACCATCGCAGCGGCGTACCTCTTTACCTGTTTTACCCTGAAGGAACAGGACAACCGATGATCCTGCCACAGCTTTTAACCGAAAACATCGTAATAACGAAAATTTATCAGCACAATAGCCGAAAATAGCAGCAAAATTATGGAAGTTGACAAACCTGACAGCAATTGTGTCGACATCCCCCTTAAAATCCCGCAAAAAAGCAGCCACCCCTTTTCAAGCCCTCAATCTATTGATTAAAAAATCGCAATTTATATCAAAACTTGTAGCGATTGGAGCCAAAAATCTAAAAAAGTCAAAAAATTGGACAGTTAATAATTTTTAATGCAGACTTCCAGCAACTGGCCGATAACAAGGCTTGAACACCCACACTTGATCACCAATTCTGGCAGGGACACTATGGCGACCATATTGGTACTACACGGCCCCAACCTGAACTTACTTGGCACTCGTGAGCCCGATGTTTACGGCGAAGAATGCCTTGAGGACATCAATCAGAAATTGACGGATATTTGCATCGACAAGGGCCATCACCTGCTGACCCTGCAAAGCAATGCCGAGTACGAACTGATCGACCGCATTCATGATGCAAAAAAGGAGGGGGTGAATTTTATTATCTTCAACCCTGCGGCCTTTACCCACACCAGTATCGCCCTACGCGATGCACTATTGGGCGTGGATATTCCGTTTATTGAAGTCCACCTATCCAATGTACATACAAGGGAGGAGTTCAGGCAATACTCGTACTTTTCCGATATTGCCAAAGGTGTTATCTGCGGCTTTGGCAGCTTGGGCTATGAACTAGCACTGACTGCCGCTTTAAAACAACTCGATTCCCAATAACATTTTCCCATTTGGAGCAACCACAGATGGACATTCGCAAAATAAAAAAACTGATCGAGCTGATCGAAGAATCAGACATTAACGAACTAGAAATTAAAGAAGGCGAAGAATCTGTACGTATTCTTCGCGGCGGACAGTTTGTTGCTGCCGCACCCATGATGGCCGCACCTCCCGTAGCTGCAGCGCCAGCTCCAGCAGTCCCAACACCATTCTCTGAAGCACCTGCTGCTGCCGAACCAGAAGGGCATATCCTGAGATCACCAATGGTTGGCACCTTCTATCGCTCATCCGCACCTGGTGCTACGCCCTTTGTTCAAGAAGGGCAACAGGTCAATGCCGGCGACGTACTCTGTATTGTTGAAGCCATGAAGATGATGAATCAGATTGAAGCCGACAAATCAGGCACCATTGGTGCCGTTCTGGTAGCAGATGGCGAACCTGTTGAGTTCGACCAACCTATGATCACCATCATTTAAACCGCAGAGGACAGGAGCAACAGCCATGCTGGAAAAAGTGCTTATTGCCAACCGCGGTGAGATCGCCCTACGAATCCTGCGCGCCTGCAAAGAGCTTGGCATCAAAACCGTTGCCGTGCACTCAAAGGCAGACGCAAGCCTAAAACATGTATTGCTGGCCGACGAAACTATCTGCATCGGACCAAATGCCTCGGCACAAAGCTATCTGAATGTGCCCGCCATAATCAGCGCCATGGAAATTTCAAATGCCCAGGCCGTACACCCCGGCTATGGATTCCTTGCTGAAAATGCTGACTTTGCTGAGCAAGTTGAAAAAAGTGGTTTCACCTTTATCGGCCCAACCCCCGATGTGATTCGCACCATGGGCGACAAAGTAGCCGCCATCGAAGCCATGATAAAGTCTGGCGTCCCCACGGTACCTGGCTCCAACGGCCCATTGACAGATGACGGTACACGCAGCAAACGCATCGGCCTAGAAGTTGGTTACCCCGTCATCATCAAAGCTGCCGCGGGCGGCGGCGGCAGAGGTATGCGTGTCGTTCGTAATGAAGATGAACTGATCAATGCCATTCAAGTTACCAAAGCAGAAGCAAAAGCCGCGTTCGGTGATGATACTGTCTATATGGAAAAATTCCTGGAAAACCCACGCCATGTGGAAGTTCAGGTTCTAGCCGATGGCCAAGGTAATGCGATACACCTAGGTGATCGCGATTGTTCACTACAGCGCCGCCACCAGAAAGTCTTAGAAGAAGCACCCGCACCCGGCATTCCAGAAGCCGCTCGCAATGATGTATTAAAAGCTTGCGTTGACGCCTGTATCGAAATTGGTTATCGAGGAGCTGGTACCTTTGAATTTCTCTATGAAGAGGGCCAATTCTTTTTTATCGAGATGAACACGCGGGTACAGGTGGAACACCCTGTGACAGAGATGATTACTGGTGTTGATATTGTTAAGGAACAACTGTTAATCGCCAGCGGTGAAAAACTCAGTTTCCGACAAGAAGATATCGTTTTCCGAGGCCATGCTTTTGAGTGCCGAATTAATGCCGAGGATTCCGCTACCTTTATGCCCAGCCCAGGCAAAATTACCGCCTACCATGCACCCGGAGGCAACGGTGTCAGAGTGGACTCACATATTTATGCGGGCTATACCGTGCCGCCTTACTACGATTCATTAATAGGAAAAATAATCACCTATGGTATAGATCGTGATGCCGCACTGTCTCGCATGGCCAACGCGTTGGACGAGCTACATATTGAAGGCATAAAAACCAACACAGCACTTCAACGCGACCTAGTCTGCGACAAGGCATTCCGCAAAGGCGGGGTTAACATCCATTATCTTGAGAAAAAGCTGGGGCTTTAAATAATAGGTTGTGAGTATCAACGTCACGCTTGACCCGGCGTAAACGTCAGCCCATAAAAGCCCCGGAATTCGGGGCTTTTTCTTCATAAGCTCATCACAGGAAATCCAATGCCCTGGCTGCAACTCAAAATAAACAGCTCAAGAACTCAAGCGGCACAAATAGAAGACCTTTTGCTAAACGCCGGTGCAGTTTCTGTCACCTATGAAGACAATGCCGACGAACCCATACTGGAACCCGCCTTAGGTGAAACACCTTTGTGGCATCAAACCAGAATCACAGGGCTATTTGACGCATCAAGTGATACCAACGCTATTAGCGAAATGCTTTCCCAAACTTTGAAAGCAGCGGCACCCGATTATCGCTGGGAATTACTGGAAGATAGGGATTGGGAGCGAGAGTGGATGAAGCACTATCATCCCATCCAGTGCGGCGAACGACTTTGGGTTTGCCCCAGCTGGCTAACACCACCAAAACCGGAAAGTATTAATTTACTGCTCGACCCCGGCCTAGCTTTTGGTACCGGTACGCACCCCACCACATTTCTCTGTTTACAATGGCTAGACTGCATAGAACTCGAAGGAAAAACAGTCACTGACTACGGCTGCGGCTCAGGCATTTTGGCCATCGCCTCATTATTGTTGGGGGCAGCAACCACAACTTGTATAGACATCGATCCTCAAGCGTTAATGGCCACTGCCGATAATGCGCAACGAAATGGGTTGGCACCGGAGCTCACCCCAGTCTACCTCCCTGAAAAAGCACCCGAAACAGCCACCGATATCGTTATCGCTAATATATTGGCTGGTCCACTAGTTTCTCTGGCACCACGACTGGCATCACTGACCAACCCTGGCGGCCTACTTTGCCTATCAGGCATCATAGACAGCCAAGCGAATGAAGTAATGGAAAGCTATCACCCCTGGTTTGATTTTGAGCCACCCGCATGTAATGAACAGTGGGTTCTATTGACGGCTATCAAGCGCTGACACATACCAGTAGAATAACCTCAGCTAAGGTAATGACTGTCAAAAATAACGCTGAATTGACAGCTCAAAACCATTATGACGGACCAGAATACTCAGGCGACCTAGATTCATCATGACGGAGATTATCACCAGGTGCCCCGGTTGCTCGGTTTCTTTCCGCGCATCTCCGGCTCACTTACAGGCTGCAAATGGCCAAGTACGCTGCGGTGCGTGCCTACTTGTGTTTGATGCTCGTGAAAATGAAGTTCTCCAAAAAGATACTGAGCAAGACCAAACATCCTCGGATCAAAAAGATGACCTGTTAATCTTCGACGAAATGGAGCCAACCTCTTTAAAAGACGAGGAGCAGGAGCAGCATGTCTCTCCCACCTCAGATTCCGCTATCCCCATCGTCATAGAAAGTTTCGCAGAGAACGGGAACACACCAATATTTCCCCAAGATATTATTTCTGTGGATCTCTCCCTACCCGAACCTACCGAAAAACCTCCAACATCAAATCAAAGCTATGAAGAGCATCCCCCTCTAACCGAGACCGAGACCGAGACCGAGACCGAGACCGAGACCGAGACCGAGACCGAGACCGAGACCGAGACCAGCCTATTCGACGCGAAGGATTTTGCAACAACCCCAGACTTTGCACTGGAGCAACCTGTACCACCGCAGAAAAACCACCTTAAAAAGCTAGTGTGGCCTGTACTTTCTTTGTTGGCTATTCTGGTTATTGCTATCCAGTACGTTCATTTTCACGCAGATGTTTTTGCTACAGATCCAGATCATTTACCTGAACTTACCCGCTTCTGCCATATCACGGGCTGCAAGATCCCCGTTCAAAGGGATACAACACAGATCCACAGCAATCAATTGTTGGTTCATAGCCACCCAGAAATACCCGGTGCCCTCACCGTTGACGCCATCATCATAAACACTGCCGATTTTGCGCAGCCTTTTCCTGATCTTGCCCTCAGCTTTGAGGATATACAAGGTAACCGAATTGCCCATCGCCGCTTCAAACCAGAGGAATATCTGCGCGGCGATTTAACTGGTTCAAAGGTTATGCCATCACAACAACCCATACGACTAATGCTGGAGTTGATTGATCCGGGCCCAGAAGCTGTTAACTACTCTCTGTATATACCGGAATAAACTTTTTCCACACACAAACTACGGGTATTATATCGACCCTTTCCACCAACTACTTTGAATTATCGAGATACAACCTTGGTACAAATTGGCGACCACGCAGTAACAAACCGGACAATACTGGCCCCTATGGCCGGCGTCACCGACCTGCCCTTTCGCCAACTCTGTCGACAGCTGGGTGCTGGCCTGACAATCTCAGAAATGGTGACATCCGACACTCGCCTGTGGAAAAGTAGAAAAAGCCAACAGCGGTTAATTCATCACAACGAACCATCTCCCCGCGCTGTTCAAATTGCTGGCAGTGTTCCAGAGATGATGGCCGACGCGGCACGCCAAAATATTGCACTGGGCGCCGAAATTATCGACATCAATATGGGCTGCCCAGCAAAAAAAGTGTGTAAACGTGCGGCTGGCTCTGCATTGCTTCAAGATGAAGCTTTGGTCGCTTCAATCCTTCAGGCCGTGGTCTCAACTGTCAACGTGCCTGTCACCTTAAAAATTCGTACGGGATGGGATAAGCAAAACCGAAACGCCCAACGCATTGCACGAATTGCCGAGGATGCAGGAATCCAAGCACTGGCCATTCATGGCCGCACAAGAGCCTGCCGCTTTCTCGGCCAGGCAGAATATGACACCATTGCTTCTGTGGTTGATGCGGTAGCAATACCTGTTTTTGCCAATGGAGACATCTGTACGCCAGAACAAGCTAAACAGGTATTGGATTCCACCGGGGCTGCGGCTGTCATGATCGGTCGTGCGGCCCAAGGGAATCCTTGGCTATTCAACCAAATAAATCACTACCTTGAGCATGGAGTAATTCCTGATCCACCCTCAAATACAGAGCTTATTCGTGTGGTCAGCGCACATATTAAAGCCATCCATCAACATTATGGCGAATATCTGGGAATACGAATTGCCCGCAAGCATGTGGGCTGGTACGTTAACTCCTTGCCAAAGGGTGAAGCGTTCCGAAAGTATTTCAACCAACTGGAAGATCCACACCAACAAATACAAAGTTTGCATCATTTTTTTGCAGCACAAAAAAATAATTGGGACCAAGCCGCATGAGCGCCATTGATACATTTACGATTCAAGCAGAAACAGATGCCGAATACACCACCGTAACTCACCAACACGAGTCCGTACGGCAGTGTGTTGAACATGCATTACAACAATATTTTTCACACCTGGATGGCCAACCTGCCAACGACCTTTATCAGCTGGTATTGAGTGAGGTAGAGGCACCATTATTGGAGGCTGTACTGACGTACACCCGCAATAATCAGAGCAAATCTGCAGAAATGCTCGGTCTAAACCGAGGCACATTACGAAAAAAACTTAAGCAATATGATCTATTGTAATAAACCGCATATTTAAGCCATTCCCTAGAAACCACCCTATATAAATATCAATGAGGACATCATGAGCGACCTGCGTAAAGTTTCACGCGCTCTTATTAGCGTATCTGACAAAACCGGTATTGTTGAATTTGCCCAGGCATTGAGCGCCCAGGGTGTTGAAATTCTTTCAACTGGCGGAACCCACCGTTTACTGAATGAAAATGGTATTGCCGTTCGTGAAGTCTCGGATTACACCGGATTTCCAGAAATGATGGATGGCCGCGTAAAAACACTGCACCCAAAAGTTCACGGGGGAATACTTGGCCGTCGCGGTATTGATGATGACATCATGTCGGAACACGGCATTCTCGGCATTGATATGGTCGTGGTAAACCTCTACCCTTTTGCCGCCACGGTGGCCGACCCAAATTGCGACCTACCAACAGCCATTGAGAATATCGATATTGGCGGCCCTACTATGGTTCGCTCTGCAGCAAAAAATCATAAAGATGTCGCCATTGTGGTGAACGCCAGCGACTACGCTACCGTACTAGATGAAATGCAGAATCAAGACGGTCAGCTAGGGTATAAAACCCGCTACAACTTGATGGTTAAAGCCTTTGAGCATACCGCAGGCTACGACGGTATGATCGCCAATCACTTTGGTGCCAGAAACACTGCCAACGAAACGCGTAACTTCCCCAATACCTTCAATTCCCAGTACTTCAAAACACAGGAAATGCGCTACGGTGAAAACCCCCACCAAAATGCGGCGTTTTACATAGAAAAAAACCCAGCTGGCGCCAGTATTGCCACGGCCAAGCAGCTACAGGGCAAAGAGCTTTCATACAACAATATCGCTGACACCGATGCCGCACTGGAATGCGTCAAACAATTTGACCAGCCCACCTGCGTTATCGTCAAGCACGCCAACCCTTGTGGCGTAGCTGTCGCAACGGATATCAAAACTGCTTATGACTTAGCCTTTGCCACTGATCCAGAATCTGCCTTCGGCGGCATTATCGCCTTCAACCGCGAGTTGGATGCAGCAACTGCTGAAGCCATTTGTGAGCGCCAATTTGTTGAGGTGATTATTGCTCCCAGTATTTCTGATGCAGCCAAAGAAGCTGTCAGCACCAAAAAGAATGTTCGCCTGCTGGAATGCGGCAAATGGGATTCAAGTACTTCCGCGCAAGGTTTCGATTACAAACGCGTCAACGGCGGCCTACTGATTCAAGACCGCGATAAAGGCATGGTCACTGCCGACGATCTAAAAGTCGTCACCGAGCGCAAACCTACCGATGCTGAATTGGACGATATGTTATTCGCCTGGAAAGTCGCCAAAATGGTGAAATCCAACGCGATCATTTACGCCAAAAACAATCAGACGATTGGTGTGGGTGCCGGCCAAATGAGTCGTATTAATTCTGCACGAATTGCCGCGATCAAAGCCGAGCATGCTGGCCTGGAAATAAAAGGCGCGGTAATGGCATCCGATGCCTTCTTCCCCTTCCGCGACGGTATCGACAATGCTGCCGACGTAGGTATTAGCTGTGTGATTCAGCCGGGCGGCTCTATTCGTGATGATGAAGTGATCGCCGCTGCCAATGAACACGGCATGACCATGGTGTTTACCAGCATGAGGCATTTCCGCCATTAACAGATAAACCTTATCATGTACTTTTGCGGCGATTGCACTATCTAAGTACAATCGCCGCTTTCATTTTAGGCAAGGCAGGAAAAACACATTCATGAATATTCTGGTGATTGGCGCAGGTGGCCGTGAACATGCATTGGCATGGAAAGCAGCCCAGGGAAAAGATGTTGAAACCGTTTATGTAGCCCCTGGTAATGCCGGTACCGCACTGGAACCCAAACTGGAAAACCTGTCCATCGACCCCGGTAATTTTGAAGCACTGGCTGATTTCGCCGAACACAACCAAGTGGCACTCACCATTGTTGGCCCAGAACAACCTTTGGTGGACGGCATTGTCGACTACTTTGCCTCGCGCAACCTGAGAGCCTTTGGACCCAGCAAAGGTGCCGCGCAGCTCGAAGGCTCCAAAGCTTTCACCAAAGATTTTCTTGCCCGCCACAATATCCCCACTGCGGAATACCAAAACTTCACTGAAATAGAACCCGCTCTCGCCTACCTCAAAGAAAAAGGCGCACCCATTGTGGTGAAAGCCGACGGCCTAGCTGCCGGAAAAGGCGTCATCGTCGCCATGACCCTTGAAGA
>JASJGJ010000080.1:0-16103 GCA_033791605.1 Porticoccus sp. | reverse complement strand
GTTTGGTTCGTTGCTGAATAAACCCTTGCCGGAGTTGCTCCACCCAGTCAAAGACTGCTTGGCCTTCTTGTTCTAGGATCACTTCACCTAGCAGGTCAGGCAATATCTTTGCTTGCTTATCTAAATGTTGGATGGTGATATCTGACGATTGATTCATTTTGAACCGCTGGTTACGGGGGTCACGCATTATACCACGTGCTTACTAAAGGCAATGTTGAAATGACTAAATCTACCTTAGCAAGACCGGGAATATATAATAGATTTCATAGCGTGTTTATATCTAAACAGCATGCCCAAATCGACGTAAAGTTTGGTTGGCAAATACTGCGGAGGAAATGTGGACTTATAGCCTGCGGCTTGAAGGAGCCATTGAAAGGGTATTCTCAAGTGGCAAGGTAATATTGATGCTTTGGCTCAAGACACAGTGCTCTGGGGTATATTATGCGGTATGTAAAAACCTACAAATACTGCAGAGATTAAAGGGTTTTGGAATGAAAGCTATTGCGTGATAAATGGTGCCCAGGAGAGGACTTGAACCTCCACGCCCTTGCGAGCACTAGCACCTGAAGCTAGCGTGTCTACCAATTTCACCACCTGGGCATTGCTAAAGACATTGCTGTTCTAGCGAAGGTGGCGAACTATAGTAATGGTGCCATCAATTGTCAATTATGCTCAGTGAAAAAAGCAGTAAAACAGTCTTGGTGCAGCGGTAACACTTGCTTAGCTATGTATGGCAAACCTTCAATGTCATGCTGCTAGGAAATACAGTTGCGACCATTGTTCTTTGATTCATAAAGCGCGTCATCTACTCGGCGAATCAGATCTTCAGGGTTTTCACCGTGTTGGTAGGTGGCAAGACCAATGCTCAGTTTTGGGGAGACAGAGCAGTTGGGTATTCTAGACACTTCTTTGTTGAGGGTTTCCATAATGCGTTCTGCTGCTTCGTAAGCACCTTCAAAATCTGTGTTGGGAAGAATCAATAAAAATTCGTCACCGCCGTAACGAAAGGGAAGATCCGATTTTCGAAGTTGGCTTTTGATTGCGGCGGATACATAGCGAAGTATTTCATCCCCCCCTATGTGACCAACGCAGTCGTTGATGGCTTTGAAGTGATCGATATCAATCATCATCATCGCGAGATCGAACTGATACCGTTGGGCTCGTTCAATTTCTTTTGGAAGTAATTCTTCCAAGGCAGTGCGGTTCATAACACCAGTGAGGGAATCCTGAAAGGCAATTTTTTCCAGAGACTGGTGATCGAGTGCATTTTTTAAGTAGTGAATAATAATGCCAATACTTTGCTCATGAGTCAGAAGATCCTGCTCTGAGAATCTTTTCTGGCTGGTAATACTGAATTCCCCAAAATAATGTTGTTCAAGGCGCAGCGTATATTTAGCTTTATGGGGTTTAGCATTGCCCGTTGACAAAGAGATGTCGTTTACGGGGTTTGCATATTCAATACCGCTGACATGCTGACGTTCGCTCAGCCAGCCAAAAAAACGGTTGATCAGTATGCCGAGATCTAGTGTACCTAGAAGCCGTTGGTGGAGTTTTAGTTGGTCTCCTTCGGAGAGCAGGTGATCGCTAAGTATCGTTAGCGGTTTGTTGGCGGACTGCTTGGCTACCAAACTGGCTGTTTTGATTGATGCAACTTTTTCCATAATGGCATTATCTTTTTTTATTTATATTTCAGAGTCTTTTATCCATAAAGCAATTACTGTGCCATATTTTAGTTTGGGTGTTTTCTAGGATTTTGGCGTATTTTAGATATGTTTTTGTGACAGTTTTTGATGTTAGACAAAATTATGACGGTTTTTTCGGCATCCCTTAATGGGTTTTTTGGGAGTGTTGTAAAATTGACACCTTGTTTTGTCTTTGTTTGAGAGTATGGGGAAGGTGGGTTGTGTGGGGGGTGGAGTCTTGTTGTCTTTAGATTGTCAGGTCAGTGCGAATATTGTGTCGCTGAAGTTTCATCAATATTCGATGAAGTTGCTTTTCTGAAGGGAAGTCGAGTTGGCAAAACTCAACGCCCGCTTTAGTTTCATTGGTTTTAGCTGAATATTGGTAGTGCTTTATGATGGCCTTACAAGTGAGTGGGGCGAAGTTGGCTATTTGGAGATTACAGTCAATGACATCGCAGGTTTCCAGTGAAATGTAGTTGCCTTTTAGGCGAATACAAGCGCCGCTATGTGAAATGTTTTCTAGGGACGCTTCACAAAACTCTTCGGGTGGAATAGCAATTGCAATGGGTTGGTTGTCTGCTAATTTGAGGTGAATACGATAGCCTGAGCGTTTTTCCAAATATTGAATATGGGTAGGTATCTTGATTTCGTGATAGGGGAAGCCCGAGGCATCAGTTGCATAGGCGATGTGATGTGATTTGAACCGGTAAGAGATACCCCTGTGACTAATACGCACATCGAGAGGTTGATTGGGTTTAAACAGGCTATTGCCTGTTCTCGGCATGACTTGATCGATGTAAAGGCGATCGTCCTCAATTTTTAGAATGAAGGATGTAAAGAAGTCGTTAATATTGGGTGGAGATACAGAAAGAGTGGTGCGAGTATCGAGAAGTGTTTCCAGTGTGGCAACTATTGCTTCTGGAGATTCCATTGTTTCGAGGGTATCGCTCATTTTTTCTTTATTACCAGTGACGAAGGGGTTAGGCCTTTCCTAGCGATCGGCTTTCTCCGCTGGCAATGGTATCACCCTGGTCTGAATAGGTGGAGGGGTTGCTGTCAGCTTGTCGAAGAATATCCAGTGCGTTGCGAGTGTGTTGGTGCTTCTGCAGGATCAGACGACCATTTGTTCTGTTAATATTCTGACATTGCTCTGCTAATGAGCGTAATTGGCTGAGCATGTTTGAGAGGGACTGTTGATCTTGATAGCCAGCAATGAGTTGCTGTAATCCCATGTCCGTATTGTCATGCGCGCCAGCTGTTACAAAATGTTGCCGTGAAAGGGTGGCTTCTGCCTGTTTGGCCAGAGCATTGTTTTTGTCTAGGGTTACTCGTTCCAGTGCATCAACATCGGAACTTGTTAGCGCTTCAAACTCCCTGTTGAGGGTGTCCAGTAGGGTTTGAAGGCTGGTAACTTCACTATTGAGGAGTAATGAGAGTTGCTGTTCCTGTGTCATTGCTTAGGTTCAGCCGCTCAGGTGAGGTCTTTTTCGATACTTAGCAAACTGTCGACAATTTTTTCAGGGTTAATTTCATACTTACCCTCTGCAATAGAGGCTTTGATGGCAGCAACACGGCTGTTGTCGATGTCTGGAATGTTCGCCAAGCTTTCTTCCAGTTTAAGCATTTCCGAGGCTGTGGTCGTAAACGTGACGGTGTCGCTGCTGCTGCCGCTGGTTCCTGCACTTTTGTCCGACTTGTTCTCCACTAGGGATGTACCTGATACCTGGCCGGTCTGTTGTGAGCCCTGATTCAGGTCTGTTCTCGGTACTCTGATATTCATCACGTTCTCTATTGGATTCATAATTTTTTATAACCTACATACAGTAATAGCGGCAGAAAACCCAAAATCTTTAGTCGAATTGTTCATTATTATGGCACGCTTACGGTTCCATCGGAATTGGCAATACCTTCGATCTTCAAGCCTGAGCTGAGATTCGTTACTTTGACTCTCTCCCCGGAGGCGGCATCTTTCATTGCTTTTCCTTGCATCCTGACTTTGAGCCCATTGCTTCCTGAAATTAATACGACTTGCTGGCCTCGTGTAATGACCTTGGGAGGCCGTAATTGATTTGGTCTGAGAGGAGAGCCGGCATTGAGAGCTCGGATTAGCTCCATGCCAATAATTTGGTCTGGATTGTCGATAATGCCTTGGCTGGACATCTGTAAAGATTGCTTGATGATTTCAATGTCATCTTGAGTGATCACGGCATGTCTGGGAAGTGGTCTTGCTAGAACGGGAATGGCTTTATACGCGCTGATGTTGGCGCGCGCATAAATAGTCCAAGGCTTTTCCCCTGAACACCTGACGCCAACGCTGATGGCGCCTAATGCGTCATCACCTTGTGGTGAAAAAGTTGACAGTGGTTTGTCGCAGAGAGGTAAGCGTAGCCGACTATCCAGTGGGCGAACCTCTACCTCTACATTGCTATAGCCTTGTTTTTTGGCTCTGATTTTACCGGCATCAATGACAGCATTTGTTATGCTCTCTAAGGGTTGTATTGCGTCTACATTGGAGTCTGCACTGGCCATCGAAATGGTCACAATGTAGATGGTGGTGCATAGTCCAAGTAATTTTATAGAATGCCAAAATATTGTCATTATGTGCTCAAAATACCCATTCTCTGATAGTTAAGCATCTTTCGTGCCATCTGTTTTTTTTGCATGTCCTGTTGGCGGCAATCATTGCCGTAGTGGTTGTGTATTGCCGCTTTTTAGGTGAAATCTTCTACGTAAAAACACCTCAACCCATTGAAATATATATTTAATTATGTTTTGGCACGTATTGTGTATAGATGGTTAGTAAAGGTGTTCAGTGAAAGGAAAATGGTAATGGGGTTGATTGATAAAGCATTTGGTATGTCACCGCAGGCATTATCGATTCTGTCAAAACGTACTGAATTGATCTCGGCCAACTTGGCGAATGCGGATACGCCCGGCTACAAGGCAAAGGATATTGATTTTCGAGACGCCCTTGCTATAGCACAAGGAAAGAGTGGTGGTTTGATGGCTACCAATAAGATGCACATGGGCGCTAATACTTTTGAGAATTCTGTGCGTTATAGGATTCCTACCCAGCCATCATTGGATGGTAATACCGTAGAAACTGACTTGGAGCATTCGGCTTTTATGGAAAATTCCATTCGCTACCAGGCCAGCCTGAATTTTTTGGATGGTCGAATTAAGTCCATCACCTTGGCATTGAGAGGAGAGTAGCTGTGAGTCTGTTTAATGTATTTGATATTTCTGCTTCGGCGCTTTCCGCGCAGAGTGTTCGGCTCAATGCCATTTCAAGTAATTTGGCCAATGCCGAAGTGGTGAGTAGCAGTGAAGAGTCAGCCTATCGTGCCAGATATCCCGTCTTCGCTTCTGCTTTCGAGTCTGCATTGGATGATAGAGATTCGGTGGGTGTTCGGGTCGATGGGATGGTGGAGAGTGCCATGGTTCCCCGCAAGGAGTTCTCGCCTACTCACCCCTTGGCAGATGATGAGGGCTATATCTATATGTCCAATGTGAATTCTGTAGAAGAAATGGCCAATATGATTTCAGCCTCTCGCTCCTATCAAAGCAGTGTTGAGGTAATGAATACGACGAAGCAACTTATTACGCGGACCTTAAACCTGGGACGTTAATATTTTTAGCCCGGTGAAATGACATTGGGCCATTAAAACGAGGGAGTCAAAATGGAATCTGTAGCAAGTTTGGCGGAACTGTTTCCATCCACTGTGCCATCGACAGTGGGTACTAATAAATCAAGTGAGTTGGGGCAAGAGGATTTTATGGAGCTCATGGTAGCTCAACTGAAAAATCAGGATCCTACTAGCCCGCAAGACAATACAGAGTTTCTTGCTCAGATTGCCCAGTTCAGTACGGTCTCAGGGGTTCAGGAGCTAGTCGATGGCTTCGGTAGTCTATCCTCAGTACTTTATGCGAATCAAACACTGGAAGCCGCTGGTTTGGTCGGGCGCGATGTGGTGACAGATAGCAACCTAGGTTTATTAAAGGCAGATGATACGTTAGATGCGACCATCGAAGTACCGGCCGAGTCATCAGGAGTAACGCTCTATATACAGGATATTAGCGGTCGCTTGGTTCATAGTCAGGCTCTCGGACCAGCCGCCGCAGGTGATATAAAACTCCAGTGGGATGGCACGGATGCTGAGGGTACTACCTTGCAGCCGGGTCAATACGTCGTCAGCGCTGAGGCTGTGATCTCTGGTCAGAATTACGCTGTTCCGGTTTATACCCACAATCAAGTTCAGTCTGTGACCGTGGATAGCTCAGGGACGGGTGTGTTGTTGAATTTGGATGGCGGGGCCCAAGTAGGCATGTCCAGCGTCAAAAGCTTTTTATAAGTCTTAGTTTCTCTTTTTAGTTTTTATTAGTAGGAGTACGGGTTATGGCATTTGATACAGCGGTATCAGGAATCAAGGCAGCAACGGCAGACCTTGGTGTGATAGGCAATAATATTGCCAATAGCTCCACCACGGGTTTTAAAACCTCTCGTGCTGAATTTGCTGATGTCTATGCAACCAGCTTGTTGGGCGCTGGCGGCAACGCCATTGGTAAGGGGGTAACCCTGGCCAGTGTTACTCAGGAATTTACCCAAGGTAATATTAGTTTTACCAATAATGCCCTCGATCTTGCCATTAGCGGCAACGGCTTTTTCCAGCTGAGCGATGATGGTGCTGCGGTATACACTCGTGCGGGTAACTTTCAGGTAGATAATGGTGGATTTATTGTTAATAACGAAGGTCATCGCCTTCAGGCTTTTCAAATTGACAATATAGGTAATATTACCGGGCAGTTGGGTGATTTGCAGTTAGACACTTCTTTGATTGATCCAAATCCTACTGGAACGGTTGATATTACCTCTAATCTGGATTCTCGCGAGTCGCCACCGTTGACACCTTTTGGTGGACCTTTTGACGCATTTGCTGTTCCTGCTACCGCTCCAGATCCCGACTCCTATAATTCCACCACATCGACTACCGTTTACGATGGATTGGGTAATCCGCATGTGATGAGTATGTATTTCGTCAAAACAGCGACAGCTAACGAATGGGAAGCTCACACCCTAATTGATGGCGTGACAACATCAGGCCCTGATACCTTGACCTTTCAATCCAATGGCCAGTTCGATCCAGTTACTCTGCCTGTAGAGGTCAGTGTTGCAGGCTGGGCGCCTTTGAATTCAGCGGGGCTACCCTCTGGTGCGGCGGCTCAAACTTTCAGTATTGGACTTTCAAGCTCTACTCAGTTTGGTGCGGAGTTTGCGGTGAGTACGATAACCCAGGATGGATATACCACAGGCCAGCTTCGTGGTCTGGAAATTGATGATACGGGTGTGGCATTTGCCCGTTATACCAATGGTCAAGCTCGGGCATTGGGTCAAGTTGCTGTTGCGGGTTTTACCAATCCTAATGGTTTGCAGCCGCTGGGGGATACTAACTGGTCTGAGACCTTCTCTTCGGGTCCCGCTACGATGGGTGAGCCGGGTACGTCAGGTTTAGGTGTTCTGCAGTCTGGGGCTTTGGAGGATTCTAACGTGGAAATTACTGAACAGTTGGTGAATATGATTGTGGCTCAACGGAATTTTCAGGCCAATGCTCAGGTGATTCAAACCGAAGACGCGGTTACCCAAACCGTCATTAACTTACGTTAATTTTCCTAGGTAGAGCTGAGGCTAGGGCTGAGGAACAATAATCATGGATCACTTTCTTTACATCGCAGCATCCGGGGCAAGGGAAACTATGCTTGCCCAAGCAGCCAATACCCATAATCTGTCGAATGCGTCCACAACAGCTTTTCGTGCAGATCTTGTCACCGCTAAAAGCGCGTATCTTTCTGGCGAGGGCCACGACAGCCGTGCCTTTGCTGGAATGAAAGGGCGAGGGGTCGACTTTAAAGAAGGGGTGATCAATGCCACGGGACGGGGCCTAGATGTCGCCATTAATGGACCGGGCTGGATGGCCGTAGAAGCACCTGATGGCTCTGAAGCCTTGAGTCGTCGTGGGGACCTTAGGGTCAACGAATTAGGCCAGTTGTTAAATGGTGCTGGGCAGGCTGTTCTCGGTAATGCTGGGCCTGTAGCAATCCCCCCCTATACCAATATTACTATTGGTTCCGATGGTTCGATCTCTATTGTACCTTTGGGCGAAGACCCCAATACCTTGGCTGTGGTGGACAGAATTAAACTGGTCAACCCAGATACCAAATTGTTGGCCAAGAATAGTAATGGTCTGGTCCAAATGGCTGAAGGTGAAGAGACGTTGCCGGATGCTTCGGTCAGTTTGGTTTCGGGGTCGTTGGAGTCAAGTAATGTTAATTCCGTGGAATCCATGGTGCATATGATCGAGTTGGCCCGGCAATTTGAAACCCACGTAAAAATGATGAAAACCGCTGAGGAGCTTGATAGCTCATCAGTGAAGTTAATGAGCATGAATTGAGGTACTGAGAAATGAATCAGGCACTATGGATCGCTAAAACCGGATTAGATGCACAGCAGACAAAAATGTCTAACATCGCCAACAACTTGGCTAACTCTGCTACGACAGGTTACAAGCGCAGTCGGGCAATTTTTGAGGACCTGTTGTATCAAAATGTTCGCCAGGTAGGCGCTAAATCTTCTCAAGATACTCAATTACCCTCTGGCTTACAGATTGGTACTGGCGTTCGCACCGTTGCAACGGAAAAGCTGTTCACTCAAGGTAATTTAGTTCAAACAGAAAACCTGTTGGATATGGCGATTCAAGGTAGAGGGTTTTTTCAAGTTCTGTTGCCTGATGGCACTCAAAGTTATACCCGTGATGGTTCTTTTCAGGTGGACGATCAGGGGCAGATGGTGACTTCGGGAGGCTATGTATTGCAGCCCTCCATTACCATTCCTGAAAATGCTTTGTCAGTAAGTATTGGTACAGATGGCACGGTGTCAGTGAGTCAACCTGGTACCACTTCGGTTACACAGGTGGGTACTGTGCAATTGGCGGACTTTGTTAATCCGGCAGGTCTTCAGGCCATGGGGCAAAACCTTTTTCTCGAATCGAATGCCAGTGGGTCGCCCCAGACCGGGAATCCCGGGTTGAATGGTTTGGGCACGATGGTTCAGGGTTATGTGGAAAGCTCTAACGTCAATGTGGTAGAAGAATTGGTCAATATGATCGAGACCCAAAGAGCCTATGAAATGAATTCCAAGGCCATCTCTACCACAGATCAGATGCTGCAATATGTTGCTAATAATATCTAATTTTAACAATGAATTGGTGGGGCTTGGGGTGAGGGCAATGAGACAAGCAGTTAACTTTTCAATCTTACTGGCGACGTTAATGCTGATGGCTGGTTGTAACATGCTGCCCCAGGAAAGTGATCCGGATTATGCTCCCGTTGAGTTTGTTCAGGATATTACTGAGCAGGAGGCGGCACCTTCTGGTTCTATCTACCAGTCCAGCCGAAATTTGAGTTTGTTTGAAGATGTAAAAGCGCGCCAAGTGGGCGATATCGTGACGGTGCTGCTGGCTGAGGCTACGAATGCAGCCAAGACAAGCGATACCACTCTTGATAAGAGTAATTCAAACTCTATTGTTAACCCGACTCTTCGAGCGGGTGCGGATGGTCTGGGTTCCAAAGATTTGGAGCTTGGTTTTGATTTGTCCTCATCCAGTGCTTTTGAAGGAGAGAGTGCGAGCAATCAAAGTAATAGCTTGCAGGGCAGTATTACTGTGACGGTAGCCCGGGTACTGCCAGGGGGTAATTTATATGTCCAGGGCGAAAAGTGGGTGCATATTAATCAGGGTAATGAATATATCCGTCTTCGAGGCATTATTCGTCCCGAGGATATTGGTTCAAGTAACACCATTCTTTCCACCAAAGTAGCTGATGCCCGAATTTCTTACGGTGGCACGGGTGCGCCTGCAGAGGTGAATATGGTGGGTTGGTTGTCTCGGTTCTTTATGAGTCCGCTATGGCCGTTTTAAGCTTAGGTCGCTTAAAGGGCCGGTCATGGGTGGTGTGGTTGTGTTGGACGTTAGTATGAAAGGGTTAATAGATATCATGAAAAGTTTTTTCCGTAGTATCAGGTTAAGTCTTTCTTCTCTGCTGCTGGTCAGTGTTGCTCTAATGGGGCCAGATGCCCTAGCAGAACGAATTAAAGACATCACGTCTATTAATGGTGTTCGCAGCAACCAGCTGGTGGGTTATGGCCTGGTTGTCGGTCTCGATGGTTCAGGTGATCAAACCACACAAACGCCGTTTACGGTTCAAAGTGTGAAGAGTATGTTGGCGAAACTGGGTGTAGTGGTTCCTGCCAATGTAAACCCTCAGCTAAAGAATGTGGCTGCGGTGATGATACATGCCGATCTTCCTGCCTTTGCTAAGCCCGGTCAGACTATTGATATTACCGTTTCATCCATGGGTAATGCCAAGAGCTTACGCGGTGGCTCACTGTTGATGACGCCGTTAAAGGGCGCCGATGGTCAAACCTACGCCTTGGCTCAAGGTAATTTAATTGTCAGTGGTTTTGGCGCTGACGGTGCCGATGGGTCTAGTGTCACCGTTAATGTTCCGAGTGCCGGGCGTATTCCTAATGGTGCGACGGTAGAAAGAGGTGTTCTTAGCCCGTTTGGTACTGACCCTGTACTGGTGATGAATTTAAATCACCCTGATTTTACAACGGCGCTGCGTGTAGCAAATTCAATTAATGACAAGCTCGGCCAGGGAATTGCTAAGCCTATTGATGGTGGATCCATACAAATACGTTCACCGTTGGATCCTGCTGAAAAGGTCGCATTCGTCTCTGTGGTGGAAAACTTGCTGGTGGATCCAGGTTTGGCGGCCGCGAGAGTCATTATTAATTCTCGTACGGGTACTGTCGTGATAGGTAGTGAGGTGCGTTTGGAACCGGCTGCGGTAGCCCATGGCAGTTTGACCGTCAGTATTTCAGAAAATTTCGAGGTCAGCCAACCCGCACCATTTGCTCGCCAGGGTAATACGGTGGTGACGCCCAACTCAGGTGTGGAAATTGAGGAAGAGAAAAGCCGAATGTTTCTTCTGGATGCAGGGGTGACGTTAAATGATTTGGTGACGGCAGTGAATAAAGTGGGAGCGGCCCCCGGTGATCTGGTCGCCATCCTTGAGGCATTAGAGCGTGTCGGTGCGCTGCATGCCAAGTTGATTGTGATTTAGGTCGGACGGAATCTACGATGAATGTCGGTGCGGCACCTTCTTACACAGACTTTCAGGCTTTATCTGAGCTGCGTTCTGAGGCTCGGCTAAGACCTACTGAAGCGCTAGATGATGTCGCCTCGCAGTTTGAATCTCTGTTTGTTCAGATGATGCTTAAATCCATGCGGGATGCATCGATTGACGGTGGATTGTTTGACAGTAGTTCGCTTGATACTTATCAGCAAATGTTTGATCAGCAAGTGTCTCTTGATATTTCGCAAAATGGTGGTATCGGCTTGGCTGAAACTCTCGTCACCCAAATGGGCGGTAAAGGGGCCGCCAGCGATCCGTCTCTAATTGATGATGTTAAAGATGTTCAGCCTATAGTCTCTTTAAATAGAGCAGCCGTGGATATTAAACGTCAGGTTTTGGGTCTGTATGAAGCCTCTAATAATACCGTTGATTCTAAGCAGGACGCTGATGGAGTAAAGGATGGTAAGACTACCTGGCTTCCTGCTTCACCAGAAGAGTTTATTCGTAATGTCTGGAGTTATGCAGAAAGTGCGGCTAAACAGTTGGGAATAGACCCCGCAGTATTGGTTGCGCAGTCTGCTCTTGAGACGGGCTGGGGTAAAAAAGTGATTCAGGCCGATCAGGGTAGTAGCTTTAATTTATTTGGGATTAAGGCAGATGGCCGCTGGGGTGGAAAGGCGGCGACAGTGAGTACCGTAGAATTTCGTGATGGTTTGGCTGTTTTAGAAAAGGCATCATTTCGTGCCTATGACTCTCTGTCCGGTTCATTTAATGATTATGTGGATTTTCTAAAGAGTAATCCGCGTTACCAGCAGGCATTGGATAAGGTCTCTGACAACAAAGAATTTCTGGCCGAATTACAAGATGCAGGTTATGCGACAGATCCCAAGTATGCAGAGAAAATTTTAGGTATTCTTGGCAGAAATAATTATAGCTCCGTGATTAATGAGCTAAAGAATTCTCAAGATCTGCCGCTATCTAGTTGATAAAGGCGAACTTCCACACAAGGGAAACAGGTAAAGAATTGTGGCGAATATCTTAAATGTAGGTACATCGGCTCTGCTCTCACTTCAGCAGGCAATTACCACTACGGGTCATAATATCGCCAATGTAAATACGGAAGGCTATAGCCGTCAACGGGTTAATTTTGACACCCTGACTCCACAGTTGAGTGGGGGTAGTTACATTGGTTCTGGCGTGGCAACGGATTCCATTGAGCGTATCTATGATCAGTTTCTTGTCTCTGATGTGCGAACCAGAACAACCTCCCAAAATGGTTTTCAGACATTTTCTGAACTTGCATCCAGACTAGATGGACTGTTAGCGGATCCTGATGTTGGCTTGGCGCCTACGCTAGAAAGTTTTTTTGGTGCACTGCAGGATGTTTCTAATAATCCGGGTTCTTTGCCTGAGCGCCAAGTATTACTGGGTGAGGCGGAGGTGTTGGCTGATCGCTTCCATTATCTGGACAGTAATTTACGCAATCTGGATGACGAGCTAAATGCCCGAATTGAAACCTCCGTGAGTGATATCAATTCACTAGCTCGAGATATTGCAGAGCTTAATGAACAGGTTGTAAGCGCAATCGGGGGCGCGGGAGGAGCGCTTCCTAATGATTTGCTCGATGCTCGAGACCAGTTAATTACGGAATTGTCAGAGAAAATTGGTGTTACAACGGTAGCGCAATCAGATGGTTCAATTAATGTGATGGTGGGGAATGGTCAGGCATTGGTCATCGGTTTTTCTGCCCAACAACTGCAAACATTTGATAACCCCTATGATGGTACGCAAACCCTAGTAGGCGTTGCTAGTCTCTCTGGTAACGTCACTGACCTTGGTCGTTTTCTCGATGGTGGAGAGCTTGGTGCTGCGCTCGATTTTCGTGAACAGGTTTTAGATCCAGCGAGAAACCAGCTGGGCCTAGTAGCGATGGGTATCTCTGCAACGTTTAATGAACAGCATCAGTTGGGGGTAGATCTCAATGGTCAGCCCGGGGGTGATTTTTTTCTCCCACTGGATGCAACGTTTACGGCTCACCCCAGTAATACTGGAGCTTCCTCGATCAGTGTCAGTGTCAGTGATGCCACGGCCTTAACCAAGCATGACTACAGTTTGCGTTATGGCAGCGGACAGTGGACTTTGACTAACCTCGCGACCAATGTGTCTCAGTCGGGTGCTGGGCCTTTTGTTGTCGACGGTGTCACGATTAACGTTGCCGGAGCACCCGATGATGGCGATTCTTTTCTGATCCAGCCTACGCGTCAGGGTGCGACATTATTTGATGTGGTGTTGAATCAACCTCAGGACTTCGCCGGAGCATCACCACTGCGCTCCCAAGCGATATTGAGTAATACGGGTTCGAGCAGTATTGATGGCCTAAGTGTGAATGATGCTTCTGCATTACCGTTAGGCTCTCAAGTTACCCTAACCTTTAATCCCGATGCTTTAGGTGTTGGTGTTCCAGGTTTTGATGTTGTTGGAATTGTCGGTGGGCCTCTGGCTTACGATCCCGCTACGGAGAGCAACGGCAAAGATTTTTCTCTGGGTGGTTTTGATTTTACCCTCAGTGGTGATCCTCAAGCCGGGGATGAATTGATTATTGAGAATAACCTGAACGGTACGGGTGATAACCGCAATGCATTGGCATTGGCGGGATTACAGACATCCAGCGTATTAAATGGCGGAACAGCAAGTTATCAAGATGCTTATGGGCGCTTGGTGGCTGATGTGGCAGTCAAGACCCGTCAGGCAGAAGCTGGTGCTAGTACAGAGCAGGTTTTATTGAATCAGTCCATAGCTGCGAGAGATAGTGTTTCAGGTGTTAATCTGGATGAAGAGGCGGCAAATTTAATTCGCTATCAACAAGCTTATCAGGCCGCAGCTCAGGTGATTTCTGTGGCCGATCAGATGTTTCAAGTGCTGTTGAATGCGACTCAGCGATAGGTATTGCGGTATGGGTCATTCAGGCGAAAGGAATTCAGGAAAATAGATTATGCGTTTATCCAGTGTTCAAATTTTCCAACAAGGTATCTCAGGAATCCTTGATCAGCAGGCAAAGTTAAATCAAACCGAACAGCAGTTAGCGACAGGGAAAAGAATATTAAGTCCTTCTGATGACCCTGTGGGTGCGGTCCAAATTTTGGATATTACTGAAGACCTGAAATTGGTGGATCAATATACCCGTAATGGTGGTCTTGCTGAGGGGCAGCTGGCGTTGGAAGAGTCGGTGTTAACCAGTGTGGGTAATGTGCTTCAAGGTGTGAGAGAGTTAGTTTTGCAAGCAAACAATGCAACCCAGACCCCTGAAACACGCAATAGCATTGCCACCGCAGTTGAGGCCCGTTTAGACGAACTGCATTCATTGGCAAATACACGTGATGCCAATGGGGAATATATTTTTGCCGGATTCCAGTCTGGAGCAGAACCTTTTTCTCGTCAGGGTAACAACTTTTCGTATAACGGTGATGATGGTCAGCGTTTTTTACAGCTGGGCGCCAGTACGCAGGTCAGTGTGAGAGACTCTGGGTTTGATGTGTTTATGTCCATTCCTTCTGGTAATGGCACCTTTGATGTAGAGCCTAATGTTGCCAATACGGGTACCGCTGTTGTTGGCTCTACCTCTGTTGCGGGCAACTTTGTGCCTGATGATTATGTGGTCAGCTTTAGTCAGGCAACCCCCAGCGATCCGATTACTTACGATATTATGGATTCCACCCCCGCTGTCATTGCGAGTGGCACCTATGCGGCGGGAGATACTATTAGCGTTGCAGGCACAGTGCTTCAGTTTGATGGCGTGCCGGAAGATGGTGACAGTTTTGATGTGACGCCATCGGTTAAGCAAGACATCTTCACCAGTCTGCAAACCATTGTAGATGACCTGAGAGATTCTGATGACTCCCCGTCAGGAATTGCCGTTGTGAATAATGGTATGGGGCAGGCGTTGAATAATCTTGATCAGGCATTAGGTCATGTCTTGGAGGTTCGTGCTGATGTGGGTGTTAGACAGAGTCGAGTAGAAAATCAGCTCAATATTAATGAAAGTTTTACGTTGCAACTTCAAGGTACGCTGTCCGATATTCAGGATCTGGATGTTGCCGAGGCTATTAGCCGCCTAAATCTTCAGTTAACAGCATTGCAGGCGGCGCAGCAGACTTACGTAAAGGTACAAGGCCTATCGTTGTTTAATTATCTGTAATGGTTAATTAGACCATAGCTCTATTGTTTGTTGTTTCCTGGGTGCTGAGTTTTTTAGCTGGCACTGATCTTCGTTGCTAAGTTATTTCTGATTTATTCCTGCCCACTTTCTCGTATGTGTTTTCGGATAAGAGTATCTAAACTCTCGATGGATTCATCTTTATCGTTTTTTTACACAAAAATTCTCCTGAATTGGGTGCCTGATACCTATCAAGTTTCAAACATGGTTAATTTTTGTTGACCTGAATATAGCGACAGAGAGCAATGTTTGTCTATCAAAGTGTTAATTACTTCTCACTTTATTACCGTAAATCAATCTCTTGATAAAAAATATTAAAACAATCCTAAAGTTATTCCAAACGAGGTCGATAAGTAAGGTGTCGGCAGTAGGAAGCACAGTCAGTATGTATTTCCCGCTGAAAAACAATGACGCTCAATCTGATTTAAACGGATAACGCGGAAATATAAGAGGAATAATCTTATGGCACAGACCATTAACACTAATATCGCTTCACTCACTGCGCAGCGTAATTTGAACAGCTCACAAAGTTCTTTGAATACATCGCTTGAGCGTTTGTCTTCGGGCTTGCGTATTAACAGCGCCAAAGACGATGCGGCCGGCCTTGCGATTTCTGAAAGATTTACAACCCAAATTCGTGGTTTGAATCAGGCAGCGCGTAATGCTAATGACGGTATTTCTCTTGCTCAAACAGCAGAGGGTGCACTGGGCGAGGTGAGTAATAACCTTCAGCGTATTAGAGAGCTGGCGCTTCAGTCAGTGAACGCGACAAACAGTGAATCAGATAGAGCAGCTCTGGACTTAGAAGTGCAGCAGCGTCTTGCAGAAATTGATCGAATTAGCAGTCAGACTTCGTTTAATGGTCGTAAAGTGCTTGACGGCTCGTTTGGTAGTGCACTGTTTCAAGTGGGTGCCAATGTCGGCGAAACCATTGGTTTGAATTTGGCAACGAGTATGCGTCAAAGTGCCATTGGTGCCATTGCCAGTGCGGCTAGCTCAGATCTCGATGCTATTATTAC
>JASJGJ010000079.1:0-9732 GCA_033791605.1 Porticoccus sp. | reverse complement strand
TGCGAGTAGCCATGGCATTGTTAGCGCTGCCCAGCCCCATTGCTACTCCAGGATAATTTCGCTAATTAACAGTGCTGTATACACGATATGCGTCTCAATTTTTATCACCCGCGTTTGAAGCAGCGCCGAATCTTGCGCCATCAAAATACCCCGAAAGAAAAACCCGCCGCCGCTCAACAACGCACAAGCGATATGGAGTTGCTTAGTACCTTCCATTAATAGCACCCGCTTAACCTCCGATCATCTTTAGTATTCTGCACTCATTTGTCGGTATCAAAAAATATTTTTTGGGGCACCTGCATCCAAATTATTGTCTATTGTCCAACTGCATTTTCTGCCAATAAGCCCTGGATGTAGCTTATCCCTTATCGCTTTAATATCACTTCACCTAACGCCACAAATCTAAATCACTTTTGACACTAACGCCATCATTAAACTCTAAATAAAATATCACTGCGGACGATAAGTAGTTACTGTAGGACCAATAGCCGTGACGGAAACGCGCCATTGTTTTGATTAACAACGACTTAGCTAAACCCTGGCCTTGTCGGTCTCGATCCATAGCAAATGCCTGGATTTGAAATTGGTGCAACCATTTAAGGAATTTATCCGATGAGCAATACCACCGTAGATCGCAAAACACTGGTCTGGATCAAGGAGGGCGTCGATGAAACTTTGCAGCTCGGCCAGGATGCCCTCGCCGAGTTTATCGAAAATACTGACGACACCTCACCCATAAAAATATGTATTTCTGCCCTCCATCGTGTCAGTGGTGCCGTGAAAATGGTGGAAATTGAAGGCGCGGCCATCTTGGCGATAGAGATGAAGCTGCTCGCTTGCTCACTGATCGATGACACCGTCAAAAACAAGCTTGAAGCTGCGGAGGTTTTAGCAGCCGGTATGTTTCAATTAACCGGCTATCTCGAAAGTCTTTATCACGGGCAACCCGATTTGCCGCTTGTACTATTGCCTTTACTCAATGATTGTCGCGCCTGCCAAAACAAAGAATTGTTCACAGAGGGTGATTTTTTCTCGCCCAACCTTTCCATTGTTAGGCCCATAAAAGAATCGTCATCAGAGACCTCTCTGGGTTCACAGCAAACGCAGGGCCTTACCAACAACATCTCAGCCCTCGCCAGAAGACTTCGACCTGGTTACCTGTCAGGGTTATTAGGCGTTTTTCGAAAGGACAACGATACCAACAACCTAAAAAAGCTCACTTTTGTCCTCAACAAACTTCTACAGGCAAGCACTACCGACAAAGCAGAACAACTTTGGTGGGTTGCATTAGGCATCGTCGACTCACTCCACGACCAAAGCCTCACACCGAGCGTGTCTGTTAAAATTATGCTTGGCCGAATTGACCGTCAAATCAAACGTGTTATTACATCTGGCGAGCAGATTCTCACCGACGAACAATCTACCAAAATCATTAAAAACCTTTTGTTTTACATCGCTCAGTCACAAACACAGGACAGCCGTGTTGGCGACATAAAAAAGGCCTTTCAATTAAGCTGTCCCAGCGAATCGTCGATCGAGACATCGCGAGAAAGTTTATATGGATTCAATGTCAAAATGATCGATAGCGTAACCACTCAACTCAACGAAGAATTAGGAACTATCAGAGATGCGCTTGATATCGCCATGCATAGCAAAGCTGGAGCAACAAGTGGCCTCGAACCCATTCTGAAAAATATCTCTGTCGTCAAAGAAACCTTAAACATGCTAGGCATGAAAAGACAAAAAGAAATCATTCAGCAACAGGAAGAGTTCCTCCATCAAAAAATATTTCTAAAGGCAACCCTCAGCGACGAAGAACTCATGGATGTCGCAACAGCGCTCCTTCATATTGAAGCATCGATTAGCAATTTGGCCAGCGCAATACGCCAACCGAATAATGACGATGAACTTCCGCCAGCGGAATACGAAAAACTTCAGAAGCTTGTTGCAAGAGAATTGCTTTCCATCATTCAGGAAATCAAGAACTCCGTGGATGATTACTCCATTGACCCTTCAAAAATTGCACCTCTTGGCGAAATTCCCGACCAATTAAAGCAGATTGCTAACGTAATGCGTACGATCAACGATGTGCAGCAATCAAATCTCGTGCACGCCATCAACCAATATACCTGTAAAGAGTTAATCCTAAATGAGAATGCAGAGAGCATGATCAAGCTAGACCTTTTTGCCGATGCTATTACGGGACTCGAAAATTATTACCAGGCAATACTCGAAGAAAGTGTCGCTTCAGACATTGGTTTAGAGGTCGCATCCCAAAGCATAACAAAACTGGGTTATCCCCCCGCACAAATCAGTAGCGCCCTCACCGCCAATCCCAGCCACAGCAATACATACATGCATTAACTTAAAATTTACAGAGAATGTCTATTCCCTCTGCATAATACAGTCGGCACTGACGATACGAGAACGTTACAGTGCTTTACTTCTCCTTTGTTTCCTCTTCATTCCAAATGGAGTTGGCGCAGTCATCCGGATTTAGTCGCACCCTTTCCTGTGCATGTAAATGCCAATAGGATTTATCGATAGCGCCTTCCACGTATTCCGATTTTTTATCGTGATCGAACGGACACCACCAATTTTCAACAATTTTTGTTAAATAGGTGACGTATCGGAACAACGCCACGCTTAAGGGGCAGTAAAGTTTACAATTAAAGATCCAATACCAGCGGTAGTGACGCAAGTTATGCCAGGCCGCACCCGTAGAATAAATAATTTGAGTATTGTAGTTGTAGCGATGAGAAGCCCACTCCGGCACAAAATCCCTGTAAGGCCGTATGTTTTCTGCACCCATTAGCCTCAAGTGGGCCTTCAACAAGAAAACACATATTACGACAAAAGGAATGCTAAAAATAAGTGGTAGATATATTAATGGAACCCCGATAAAAACCTTCCAAAGAGGCTGACGATCGAAATTCTGGCTGATCCTGACGCGATCCATTTGTTATCCTATGTATCGAAGGAGTATAGATCACTATGGTAACTCCAACTCGTTACAATTTGCAGCAAATGATCATGCACGCGTAGCTTGAGTCTGTTTTATTTACTTCCCGATTTAAACTCATCTTGTAATTCGAAAAGGCAAGAAATACACAGGCAATCATTGTATTGCGATCTAACGTATTCTAGCTGCCCAGAGGAAAGAGAAATCGTTTGGCATTGACACAGATCAATAGAACCAGGATTACATGTGAAGGTAGAATCACAGCGCGGACAACGCTCATCACCAACCTTAGCTCCAAATTTAACCTGCTCAGACATACCGTTCTACCAACCTGCTTTGGAATAACGAAAATTCAATAACAATCATAACTAACAAATAAAGAAATGGAATGAGGATTCTAGAGAATGTTCCGCCTAGGTAGCGCTATCGTTCCTAATCACGATATCCGATTCATAATTTATTGCGCCATTGTCTTCCAATACGCCAATCTCACCACCGTCTTTGTCCTCTATTACAATTACTGGCGCCTCACTGACAGACCGGCGTACAAATTTTAACGTCCAGCCATATTTTTCAACAGTACCCAAGATCGCCTTCTGCAGGTCATTTAAATAGTCTTCCACACCATCAGGGATCGCCTTTTCACCCTTGCGTTTTTCATCATTCATAAATCACCCTTTAGGCTATAACGAAAATATTGGTTCAGCTATCTATGCCCCGATATCATAATTTCGCTCATGCTTCTTTAGCTACATTATTGACTACATTTATTTCTCATTAACTTTTTTGTCATTCACTAGCGGCGTCGTTGAAATAAGTATCAAATCCCGAACGAAGGCAACAATTTGTGGCCGCCAAATATCATTGTGGTCATTACTCAGTTCTTTGTCGACCTTGATATTGAGATATGGATTCAGAGACGTGCTGCGTTTAAACGACTCAAGCCGGCTGCCCTCAAAAAGGACGGGGGCATCATTCGTGTGATTCGCCCAGATTTCCTGAAGGTCATGCGCTTGAAAGTTTTCTTTTCGAGACTCCTTGCCTGATGCCGGGCTCAGCCTATGTGTGAGGTATGGCTTAAAGTGGCCCACCGCATTCCTGTCTGCTGCTCCTTCACTAATTTTCATTTCTTTCATGCCACCTCTGCCCGGCTTTGTGCAGTAGTGGCGATCCAAACTGACATGCGCGTCAAATAGCGTCGAGAAAAACCGACCAATTGAAAATGCATACTTCGTTGCGTAATCTGTTTCAGAGGTAAGAATCGCAAGCTTTGGAAGCTGCGTTTTAAGGTAACCCCTGCAACCTTCTTGCGACAAATCATAAAGTGATGCAAAACGTAGTGCCTCAAAGGCAGGATTCATCAGCACGACCAAGTCTCCAAACCCTTTCGCATCCCCACTAAATGTTTTTCCCCTCTGGCTATCGATAAAGCGATCAGCCAATATTTTCTGTAACGACGCATACACAACGGCGCCTCCAAAACTATGGCCAATAACCACAAGGCGGCTATTCATAGGCGGTGGATTCTCATCTTCCATTCCTATTTTTACATTGACGATTTCTTCCAGCTTTAGCAGCATTTCTGTAACGCCCTGCTGACCGACATTATGTGCTGTATTTTTACGATCCCAAAATGTCACATGATTAACGTACGGCACACTGATTGAGTCTCCTCTCCACCCCACGTACAAACCAAGCACTTTCCGCCTATTTCGCTTTTGTTGTTTACTGCCAACAGCTTCCATTTTTGACACATTGGATAACATTTCTCTAAACGATACTATATTGCCATCCTCAGGCTTTGCGCTGTGATGCCAACCATGCACAAAGGTTATCAACAAAACGTCATCAGAACTCGCCAACCGTCGATACTCATCGAGCACCGCATCCATCTGCTTGCGGTCCCGCAACTGTCCCTTGTCGTCATACTCCACAAATGCCAGTCGATATTCATCCTCTCCATCAGGCGTATGCACCTGTAACGCATTTTCAACACAATCACCCGATGCCTTATAATCACAGGCATTGTAGTCACTACGATAAATATCGTTACTGGAACACGCCGCCAACAACATAACTAGCGTGAGTGAAAAAAGATTACGGGAAATATGATGATCCATCATGGTGCTCTCCATTTATTATTTGACCAACTCAGTCAAAACATTCCATTAAATAATTATTGTTTTTTATTTATCGAACCGGCCATTATGGCCGGTTCGATAAATCATTTACTTACCAAGCCATTTACTGACTAAGCCATTGACCTGGCCATGCAACTTTTACAACCAGATCAATCCACATCAGCAAAAGGACAATCCAGCTCGAAAAATATACATTTACTCTCTGTCTTAATTTGTTGCGGCCCGTGTGAATATAGGCATGCGTTGCACGCAATATAACGTACAGCCATGCCAGCAAATGAAATACTAATGCAGCTTCACCCACCACCATCGCAGCAACACATACAACCTAAAATAGGGTTGGCGCTTCAAGCATATTACTAAAATGCTGAGAAAGCTTCAGCGACGAGTCAGGCTCAACCTCGCCCTGATACGTCTTATAGAAATAAATATCCACCTCACCCTTACGAACCGCCCGCATCCGACTTCGGAACATGGCGATGAGCACAATAAATGTAAGAAGCACCATTGTGGCCATTGGGTAGATTAAGGCATGTACCTCCATCCTACACATTCCTTGTATTGACGAAGCGGGGCCTGACTTATTGTCACATCAGCTTTTAGTATCGGCATTCTTTCTTTAGCGCTAATTCTTATAGCACTAATTACGGAAATCAAAACTTAAGCTTGGATTCAAATTATCTGACGACACCAGGTAAGCATCAGCAATAACTCTCTGGCCAACAATTGTTTTTTTCAATGAGTTTGCTGAGCTTAATGTTGCAGCCTCTCCAAGCAGAACAGGATAAAAACCATTACCTGCCTTCTTTCCCACATGAGCACGATATGAATCGCCTCTACTATTTATGGCTTTCGCGTGCGCCATTGCGCTACTTTTATCTTTGAACGAACCTGCAACCACGTAGTACGACTTTATTTCTTTGCCGTACCCAAAAAACATCTTTACCCCACTAACACCAGCACCCCACAAACTCATTGTAGAACGTATCATTGGATCAATAATTTTCAGCTCACCAACATCTTTGTTTCTTTCATCAGCGTACGCTGATGAAATTATGCTAAAGCTTGCCAATGAGACAGGCTCATTCGATTTCACCCCGCCAGACCACGTTGTAATCATTGCGGGAGCGGCAATAGCAATGGCCAGCAACTTGATACGACTAGGCTCCTCAGAAACCCATGCCAAAACCGCGCCCAGAAAAATGAGAATTGGCGTCAAAATGAAATAACCAATTTTAAAGGCAAACCATTGATCAGCCGTCAGGTTAGAGCCCTGTTCAATGAGCAAGGCATAGTCCTGCCCAAGAAATTTGACACACACCGCGGACAAACCACCCAGTGCCCCGATAATAACTTTCTCCCCTGTAGAGAGCTGAGCAACTTTTGACATATCCCTGTCTCCTTTCTGATTCATCTAAATTAGGTTGGAAGAAACTTAACGCTAGCATAATGGCGTTTTTCCGAAGTCATTATGCCAAATTACTTTGAAACGTAAGGCCGAATAATTCCTTTCGAGCCAGAGATATTGAACTATACCAGCTTCGCACCTCATTAAAAAAATGAAACTATCAGAACCTGTATTATTTACATTCTTTGTCATTCGAGATGTGGCAACTGATTCTTAATCGCATAAACTGGCGGCGGCTTAGCCCTCGATTCTCAATCAAGCCTGACCCTATCGATCCTTTAAATGACTCCAACCAGCAACTGCTCAATTTCTTCCCTTTTATCCAAAGTATCCTTGTACCCAAGATCAATCAGCGCCCTGCAATATCCCTGCTCAAAAAGTAAATAACTCAACAAACTACTGTTATTTTTTGAATATGCCCCCAGGCTGCGCATCAAGATGCGTAGCGTCCACGGTAATTCATGGGCATGTTGTTGTGCTAGCGCACCCAAATTTTGGCTGGGGTAAATCACTTGCACATCAACCTGACGCAGAGTGATGCCCTGCTTTTCTCTTTCGTTCTCATCTATAAGGCCTACGGTCCGGTTAATTCGTTGCAACCGTTCAATGTCGGCATCAAGACTATCAAGGAAAATACTGTCCAGCGCATGGCCAGCTATTTCACCCAAAGTAGGGAAATCTGGATTGGTAACGCGTTGAGGCTCCGGCACCTTTTGCATTCGATTGCCTATAACCAGAATGCGCTCTGCCCCCAAATGCAATGCAGGACTGATTGGAGCCGTTTGGCGCATAGAACCATCACCAAAATATTCGCGATTTATCTTTTGTGGCGCAAAAAGAAATGGGATGGCAGACGAGGCCATTAAGTGATCTATCGTGATATTTGAAGCAACGCCGATTCGTTGTGCCCGCTTCCAATTTTTTAACCCGTCTCTCCCATGAAAAAAAGCAACGGACTGGTGGCTGGAGTAACCGGAAGCACTCACGGATAAGGCATCTAACACACCCACTTCAATGCCGGCTTGATATACATCGTTATCCAGATATCGCTCCAGAAGTTTACGCAAGGGCTTGCGATCCAATAAATACATGGGCCCGTGTTTACCCAGCCCGCCGAGCAACATCGCCATCAGCCAATGTGCCCCGGTTTTAGTAATGCCTGCCACATCCGTGCGAAACACCTTATCACTGGTAAAGTTTGACCACACAAGATTAAGCTGTCGCACGGCAGCATTGTAGTGGTCTGCACGAGCAGCCAGTCCAGCGGCGTTAATAGCGCCAGCCGATGTGCCGCAGATTATGGAGAAAGGCGATGGCGCACCTTTTTTCAAACATTTCCCGATCGCCTTTAATACGCCAACCTGGTACGCCGCGCGGGAACCGCCCCCGGCCATGACGATGGCTAATTTAGGTTTGGCTTTTGACAATGTGTTTGCATTCCTTAATGTGTCTTTACGTAAAAAGGGCTGGCCGTATTATTCTGCACTTATGCGCTTTGGCAGTAAATGCCTGATAATTTGGTCCTTTTATTTCACACATTCGACGCTGGTAAAAACTTGGCCTATATTGTGAGTATTGAGGCATACAATGAGTCGACTCCCCACCTTCAAGATAATTGCTGTGCTTGTGGCCTGCTTTAGCGCCGCATTATTCGCCAATACGAATAACAATGAGCCTGCCATCCCCCAAACACCCACGCCCACCAAACAAGTACCAGAAAATATTCCCGATGCTCCCACCGGCAGTCGCGGTCAATTACTCTATGAAAATCACTGTATTGTCTGCCACGACAGCCGCGTTCATATTCGTGAAAAACGCAAATCACGCTCGGTAACAGACATCGCTAAATGGGTATTACGTTGGTCGCAGCACCTCAAACTAGACTGGAACCGCGCTGAAATTAATCAAGTTACCGAATACTTGAACCAGCGCTTCTATGAATTACCAGATGATGATATTGATAACCACTAACACCCAGCACACTATCATTTACTAGCAGAGGCTCCCTCTTTAGCCATTGAGCTTTGGCAGTAACCGCCCTGTTCTTTTCTGATATGACTCGTATTCAGCACCAAATTGACCGCGTAACTGCCGCTCTTCTCGTGGCACTCGAAACCGGTAAATCATTGCCATCGCGAGCAAACCTAACGGACCTGCCAGCCAGTTGTCGACAATCAAGGCCTGCCCGATTGCCCACATGAAAAATGACAAATACATGGGATGCCGAATTTTTCGATAAACGCCCTGTGTGACAAGCACATGATCCTCTCGAATACAGAGGGAAGGTGAAAAATTGGCGGCCAAATCGACATGTGACCGCCAAAGCACCCAAAGGCTGCCGACAAAAATAATGGTGCCCAGCACTCTTAGCGCAGCAGTAATCTCATAGTTGGCTACTATCAGCCCATTTGAGAACATCGTAATGAAAGGCAATATCAACGCAACGCCCCATAGCGCCATGCCAACAAACACAATGGGATTCTCTTCGCCGGAATGTGCTACGTCCTTACGCTTGAACTGCAACCCGTAATAACTTCGAATCACAGACGCAACCACAAAGCCGAGCACATAAATTGTTTCGAACACATCCATCTGCATCTGCCACCCTAGGGCCTGTCCTCTAAAGAAATGCCGTCAACCGTCGATACGCTGCCTATAGCAACACTTAAGGATAGGGTCATATGAACCGGGCAATTTCGACTATTATCATCACAATAATTACAGCAGCCTTAACAGGCTGTTTTGGTGCCGCACCCATAAAACAGATGGAGAGCCCCGACCGTTCGGCAGCGTACGGAAATATTACGCTGCCTGATAATAAAGTAATTACTCGCGTAATTCTCTACAAGGTAGGTGAGGTTTACGCTCCCCCATTCAAATCACCCCCACAGAGCCACACCTACATGAATGGCAATTTTTTCTTTGAAAACCTTAAGCCTGGAAAATATTACCTCGCAAGCTTTATGTCTGGCAATAATGCCTTTTACTTTAATTATCGCGGCTTGAAAGACGAGCAATTTTTGAACGAAGTCGCTATCGACATAAAACCTGGATCTGTCGTATATCTTGGAAGTTATCTGGTAACGGGTATTGAAAGAAATTTTTTAATGAGTGATACGTTTGATATCAAGCGCAGCAAAAAACCGGGGAAAAACACTATCCTTGAACATCTAAAACAGGCATCAAAAGGAACAGGCTGGGATAATCGTTTTGCAAATGCG
>JASJGJ010000078.1:0-5377 GCA_033791605.1 Porticoccus sp. | reverse complement strand
TGTTTCTTGTTCTTGCCCTGGTTCTGGTTCTGTTTCTGGTTCTGGTTCTGGTTCTGGTTCTGGTTCTGGTTCTGGTTCTGGTTCTGGTTCTGGTTCTGGTTCTGGTTCTGGTTCTGGTTCTGGTTCTGGTTCTGGTTCTGGTTCTGGTTCTGATTCTGATTCTGATTCTGATTCTGATTCAATCAGATCATCCTTAGCCATATAAAAACCCTCACTCCCGATCGCCTCTGGCCGAATTTTCTCCAACAGGGTTTCCGGCGGAGGTATCTTCTGCTCACTGACCAGCAATAGGCTTCCCACAAGGTTAGACTCTACAGCTAACGCCCGCTTTACTTCGTCTTTCCCTGTTCGATATTCTGCAACAGAACCAAACCAGTAAAAAACAACAAGGTTTGCTAGTACCAAGACCCAAAACAGCCAGCGCATCTTTTTACCCTTAGGGAATCACAAACTTTAAACCATCTAAGACCAACTCGGCATCAAAGCACACCGAATCATCAAGAACAGCCATCAAATGATGGCCGTCCCCGCCAGTAACTACCACCTGAGCCAACAAACCACTTATTTGCAGGTTTTCCACAATAGATTCCAGCATGGACTTTACCATCAACAAACTGCCCTGCGTCACCGCCTGCTCGGTAGAGCGGCCAGGAGCAAGATTTGTGCGGCCCACTGAAGTCACTTTTACGTTATTGGTACCATGAAATAAAGACTGATACAGCATTTCGAAACCAGGGACTATGTAGCCTCCCAAATGCTGACCTTTACCATCAACAACATCCATTGTTATCGCACTACCGGCATCAACCACAACACAAGGTTGCCGAAAGCGCTGGTAAGCCGCCACCACTGCCAACCAACGGTCTACCCCCATAGACAAAGGCTCATCATATCCACAGCGCACACCAGCCACAGCCTCACTTGTTTTCGCTTCCAAAAACAAGCTACCCCACTGATCCGACTGTTTCGCTATGCTCGCCACAATGTCCCGACCAGCGACACAAGATAACCTAACTTTATTAGGCACAAATGCCTTATTCAACCCCTGCAGCCAGTCACCCAACTCTTCATTATCGACACTACCACGAGAAAGACACACCCCATCCAACAATGTGCGCCATTTAATCCTTGTATTGCCAATATCAACCTCGAGGATCATGCCACTCCCCGCAAACTAATCTCCCCACCACTAAATATTTGTATTTCGCCATCCACTTCCAGCTTCAATCCACCGCTTTCATCTACACCTCGGGCAATGCCCTCCATTGATTTATTCATCATCAATAATTTTACCGGGCTATCCGCATAAGCATCATGTTGAAGCCATTCTTCACGACAACCTCGAAAACCCTCTTCATGATAGCGACCAAGCAACAAAAGAACCTCGTCGACAATCGCCCCCCCCAGGTCACTCCTTCCCACATTGCCAACCAGAAGATGGTTGAGGTTCGCCCAGTCTTGATCAATCGATTGGGAATATTTATCCGGCATTCCCACATTGATACCGATACCGATCACAACCTGACAAAAACCAGAGGGATCACCGATAACTTCTAATAAAATTCCACCAACTTTTCTTTTTTTCCAGAGCAAATCATTAGGCCATTTAAGCTCAACACCCTCGACACCCCAGCGTTTTAGCCCCCTCAGTACAGCAACCCCAACAGCAAGACTTAACCCCTCGATCGCCTGTACCCCGCCCTCGAAACCCCACACTAAGGATAAATAAAGATTGTAGCCATAAGGGCTCACCCATTGACGGCCACGACGACCACGACCACTGGTTTGCTGTTCAGCGAAAAGAACCAATCCTGAAGCATTACCATCCTCAGCTTGCCGCCTAGCAAGCTCATTAGTAGAGGTCACCGACGATTGAATCTCAAGATTTACCAATAGCTCTTGTGCAGATTCCGACAATTGATTCCGTATTAGCTCCTGCACCAACAAATCAAGGCCGCCAGCAATACGGTATCCGCATCCCTTCTGAGATTCCACAGCCAACCCCAAAGCATCAATCTTCTGAATTTGCTTCCAGATCGCTGTACGAGAAATACCAAGATATCTCCCAAGCTCTTCGCCGGAATGATATTCGCCATCACTCAAAATAGTTAGCAGCTTATCCATTTCAACCCAAAAACATAAGTGAAGCATTCCGCCAGACAAAGCGTAGGCCTATTACTAGCAGCAATACCGCAAAACCTTTCTTCAATAAATCCGACGGCAGCTGATGAGCAAATCTAGCGCCCATCTTGGCAAACACTGTACTAGCAATCACGATACCCACAAAAGCTGGCACATAAACGAAACCCAGCGCACCTTCAGGCAAACCTTCTCGACCAGCCCCTTGCAAGGCATAGGCAATAGCTCCACTCACCGCAATGGGCAAACCACAGGCCGCGGATGTCGCAACAGCATTTTTCATAGAAACCTGAACCCAGGAAAAATAGGGGACTGATAAAGACCCCCCACCAATACCAAAAACACTGGAAACAAAACCAATAACAGAACCCACGAATGTTTTACCCACAGGCCCCGGCATGGCGCTCATACCAGAAGGCTGCAAGGAAAGCCCCATGGCAAAAGCCACCAAACAAAGAAAAATGCCAAAACCCAACTGCAATACTGGGCCAGTAATGCTCACCGCAAAGATTGCCCCCAAAGCAGCCCCCACGCAAATTCCAGGCGTCAACCAAAAGGCCACAGGCCATAAGACCGCGCCACGCTTATGGTGTGCCGTCACAGAACTAATAGACGTGATCACAATAGTGGCCAGCGAAGTACCGATGGCCATGTGTGTTAACACATCAGCAGAAAATCCCTGAGCACTAAAAGTGAAAATAAGAATGGGCACAATGACAACGCCACCACCAAGACCAAATAGACCGCTGATCAAACCCGCTATGGCACCAAGCCCAAGGTAAAGAAGAAAAATTTCCATATGCTACCCATACAAAAAACGAACAAGTATTATGCCCGAATTAACACTGTGATGGAGGGAAGACAGCATGCCTCATGCATCAATAATAACCAGAAGCAAACACAGCCCATATCAATTTCGCATAATGTTGATCCTTTTGCAGTACAGGTTTTTGTAGTGAATCGCCTGCTGGCCTATGATACCCAGCATCATTCCATTACACCTGCTGATGAACCAAATAACCTGTCACATCGCGAATCGCTGTATAGATGAAAAAAGACGGCAACCACATTCTAACCAAAGTTGTCCATTCAGCATCTGAACTGGAACAATATCTAGACTGCTGGGAAAAACTAGCCCGCAATGCGAGCGAGCCCAATGTTTTTTATGAACCTGGACCTCTTCTCGCAGCACTCAATAATGCAAACAAAAACCTAGCCTTTACCTGTCTTCTTGTTTTTTTCAAAGACACATCAGACCAGAACGACGAAGGGCAATTAATTGGATTGTTTCCTTTTCAATATCAAAAAGATACCCGGTGGCCAATTTGCGGAATATATCAAACCTTTACCCATCGCCACTGTTATCTTTCCACCCCGCTTGTACATAATGAGCGCATTGCTGAAGCCTTGAACTGTTTTTTCGACTGGGTGAATTCAACCCCCAACGGGGTTAAATTATTCAGACTGCACAGAATGAACGGAACCGGTATATTAGCCGAAGCATTTCGGCGCAAAATAAAACAAAGCCAGCAACCTACAATGCATGGCAGTTGCTATCAGCGTGCCTTCATATCACTGAAAAGCAATGCCGAAAAATACATTAGCCAATCTTTATCCAAACACAAACAAAAAGAATATCGCCGCTTGCGCCGTCGCCTCAAAGAACAGGGAAAGCTACGTTTAGAAACTGCCCACGACGACCAACAACATCAATGGCTAGACAGATTTCTTGCCCTCGAAGGCTCTGGCTGGAAGGGTGAATATGGCCATGCCATGGATAACAATAGCAGCGACAGTGGGTTTTTCTATGATCTAATTGACTCATTGGGCCAAAGACGTCGCCTAATACTTCACACACTTTGGGTCGATAATCATGCCATCGCTATGAAATGTAATCTTATTGCCGCTGACGAACAAAGCAGCTTTGCCTTTAAAATTGCGTACAATGAAGATTATTCACTTTTCTCTCCCGGCGTACTTTTAGAGCTCGACAATATATTCAACCTTTTTAATCAGCACCCACAATTACACTGGATGGACTCATGCGCCGACCCAGATCATCCTATGATCAATCACCTATGGAAAGAACGACGTACAATTGAGGATTTTTTAATTGGAAGTAGGAGTATAAGTGGGCGTATAAAGATACTTTTGCTCAAGCTACAGAGACGTGTGGCTAGACAAGGAGTTAAACGTGACAATGCCCACTAATCAAACACTAACCATTATTGACCCAAGTTTATCTTTCGATGACTTCCCAGAGAAACATTTTCAATTCAAACATAACCTGTCAGGGCATCCTCTATTTACAAAAGACCGCCTTCTACAGTTAGCTCAAAAATTACAGCCTGTATTTATTGAATACAACTCAGGAGGCGCAGACATTAGCCAAGACCCAATGACCACTCCCTATACCGGACTTTCACTGGAAGAGACACTGATCAATATTGATGCATGCGAGTCATGGGTTGTTCTTAAATATGCAGAATACGACCCAGACTACCAAGAACTTCTTGTTGAGACTATTCGTCAAATAGTTCCTCTTGAACAACGCCGAAAATTAGGCGCCCATCAACTAGAAAGTTATATTTTCATTTCCTCACCTCGGGCCGTAACACCCTTTCATTTTGATGATGAACATAATTTTCTTTTACAAATTCGCGGATCAAAACAATTTCACGGCTGGACCACAACTGGCCTAGGCAAAGCCTCAGCCGAAGATTTAGAACGCTACTACTTAGGCGGACATCGCAACATCCCTCTCAGAGAGAAAGCAGAAACTGCAGACCATATTTTTGAACTAAAAGCAGGAGACGCTCTACATGTCCCAGCGCACAGCCCTCACTGGGTTCAAAATGGTGATGAGACTTCAATATCTTTTAGCGTCACATTTCGTAGCCATCCCCTTGCTCAAGAAGCGTTAATCCACCGGCTAAATGGACGACTAAGGAAGTTGGGACTAAACCCAAGACCATATGGGATAAATGCGACATTAGATAAGACAAAGTATCAAACTTCGAGGGTTTTAAAAAAATTATTCGCCCGCAAAAGATAAGCATTACTACACACCTTAAATAAAAACTTTGAATACCTCCCTCCCCCTAATTTTCGCCCATAAAAAAGCGCCCTGACTCAATTGAATCAGGGCGCTTTAATTTAAATCCTGGCGATGACCTACTCTCACATGGGGAAACCCCACACTACCATCGGCGATACATCGTTTCACTACTGAGTTCGG
>JASJGJ010000077.1:0-3027 GCA_033791605.1 Porticoccus sp. | reverse complement strand
AATGAATGCGGAAATAATAACGTAACGAACCATCCTGCCTTTTGGTATTGCCAGCCGTCGCGTAGTTACTAGAACGGGTAACAACATCACAGAAACGCCAAGCGAGATAATCATCGCCCAAATCATTGGTGTAATACCGGCGTTCCCAGCGATTTTACCCAGCGGAAAATTGAATCCAATCAATGTACCTGTAACGAGCAGCAAAAATACCGGACTTTGTACTACGCTAGAATGGACCGAGCTTGCTGTGTTTTCGGTGGGTAGTTGCATCATTGGGGGAATGTCCCGGCAGATGCGATCTCGCTCACTAAAAGTCTTTGACTGGGTTGTTCGCGATCTTGTAGTGCTTCTGGTAACACTGATGGCTCTGCACGCTTACCAATGGCAACAGCAATCTCGATGCGATAAAAATCTGGCACCAAGAGTTTTTCCTGTACTTGTTCAAAATGGATCCCCGCCATTGCGTGGGCCTGGTACCCAAGTGATGTAGCTTGAAGGGCAAGCTGTGCCCAGGCTGCACCTGCATCAAAACTGTGAGTCCGAGATAATTTTTCTGGACGACTACTATCGCCGGGCGTAACAGTATTCGACAAAACAAAGACAAGCGCTGAAGCCTGCTGAGCCCAACTCGCATTGAATGAATCCAGTAGCGTTAGATACTTTTGCCAATAGGCATCGTCACGATATGAATATAAAAACCGCCATGGCTGAATGTTAAATGCGGATGGGGCCCAACGAGCAGCTTCCAAAATTGTGAGGAGGTCAAATGCTGGCATTGAGCTGGCGTCATAGGCTCTTGGTGACCAGCGATTGAGAAAAATTGGCTCAATGGGGTAGTCAGAGGTTCGTTGGCTTGTCATGACGTTCTCCTATTCAAAAACTTAAGATTGACCTCGAACAAGTAGTGGCTACCGGTTCTTTTAAAGCGCCTTACCGGTCACTCGAAATACTGTATTTACCTTAGTTTGTTTCCATTTAACTGATAAGTTAGTATTTTGGAAAATAACTGTTGAGTTTTTATTGACAATGAGGCGATTATGGAAGGATTTGGCGCAATTCCGGTGTTTGTGGCAGTCGTAGAGAACGGCGGCTTTTCTGCAGCCGCACGCAAACTGGGAATCTCGAAATCTGCGGTAAGTAAACGGATTAATTGTCTTGAAAAACACCTTGGCGTACGTTTGCTGCACCGCACGACCCGCAAACTCAGTTTGACCGAAGCTGGGGAACGGTATTTCGAGCATGCACTTCAGGCTTTAAAAGCTGCCGGCCAGGCCGAGGATGCAGTGACTGAACTCCAGGGCGAACCCCAGGGAAAACTAAGAATCAGTAGCCCGATGTCTTTTGGTCGTCTGCATGTAGCACCGCTGATCCCGAAACTTTTGAGGCGCTACCCAAAACTCGAGATCGACCTGGTGATGGACGATCGAAATGTCGATCTCGTGGCAGAGGGGTTCGACGTGGCCATTCGCTCTGGTAATTTGTCGGACTCGACGTTGATCTGCCTAAAACTTGCACCGTTGCGCCAGGTCTTATGCGCATCTCCCGAGTATATAAATAGTTATGGTTTGCCCGGTACACCTGCCGAGCTAACCGGGCATAACTGTATTCTGTTCAGTTACTCTATTGATTCCAACGAGTGGACGTTGATCCGGGAAGACGAACCAGAAATAGTTACAGTGTCGGGTAATTACCGGGTCAACAACAGCGAAGCGCTGCTCGAGGCATTAAAGGAGGGAATCGGCATTGGCCGGTTGCCAACATTTGTCGCAGGACCCGACCTGAAGACTGGGCGACTGGTTGAGCTCTTTAAGTCTTATCGTATCCCTGAACATACTTTCTATGCAGTCTTTCCCGAAAGAGAATATCTGCCAGCTAAAGTGCGAGCGTTCCTGGATTTCGCCACCGAGTGCTTCGGAGGAGATCAGCCTTATTGGGATGCGTAGTATAGATATTCAGATTGATGCCCATTATTAATGGCAACTCATATTGAGTGTTTAGATAAAACCCAAACACAAATAATACATGTCACAAGTGAGCTAATAGTTCGCAGGTGATTCCAGTTTGTCCAAACTGTTATATAGCGAGACCATACCTGTTGTGCGCTGGCATCATATGAACCTAGTTTCGCGAGCGAATTGTTAAGCGGCACGTTAAATAAAACAGTGCAACCAAACATACCGGTAAAATAAATCGCCCCCGCTATTAACATTAAAGTTGCGCTGGCTTCGCCCCAATGAAGAAAAGCGTGAATCATTAGAAGCACTGAAATAATCGATGAGCCAAAGAAGAGCGGCATAAACGATGAACGTAGTATTGTTTCATTGATAGAGTTCATCGCGGCTATTGATTGTGTCGCCGCGATTTTACTGAACGCCCGCATAATAAATCCAGAGAAGGCAAAATAAACCCCGGCCATACGACCGCTGCTGAGTGCAGCGGCCCACAAAAGAGTTGTAACGATAGTTGAAGATATCATGCGAATTTCTCCTGCTTTCCTCGATATTTTACGAGAGCGAAAACGCAGGCCAGCCCTATGACTATTTCTAACGCGGCTGCCTGTACAAACCCCTCAGCGGGCAGTCCATCAATTGCTATGCTCATAACTCGAGATAAGCCATAAGGCAGGTACAGTAAAGTGGAAACCACTATGGCGGTAAAGGCCAGTTTATCCACAAAAGCACCTGACATGATTAATATTCCACTTGCTAATAATGCACCGCCAGACGCTCTTATTTCATTCAGTAACCCGAAGTTTTCACCAATGTCTATTCCATATGTTGCATAGAAAGCCACAGGCACAAACAATATTGCTGCTCCAATTCCTGACGCAATAAAACCGGAGATAATTAAAATGATTTTCAGTATTTTTGAATTTTTCATGTTCGTTAACTCCCCACGTTATTAAAAACGTCCCTGCATGTTCACAGGGACTTTCTCCAATAAAATCATTACGCAGACTGTCTCTGTTCTACAGCATCCCAAACGCCAGATTCAATTGCCTTCTGCACATAGGTTTTAAAGTCGGTA
>JASJGJ010000076.1:0-25056 GCA_033791605.1 Porticoccus sp. | reverse complement strand
TTTAACTTTATAATCAAAGGATTAGACAGTTTATTAAGGAATGCGATTACTGACAAAACAAGCCTCCGTGCAATGTTTTTATTCAACCATTAGGCAATTGATCATAATCGATAACCTAAAAAAATCAATGCGTTAGCATTTGCTTTCCCTTGATACAAAGCCTGATGGCTTGTGATTTTGTACGTAGATACATTGGGTGGGGGAGAAGGAAGGGGAAATACTGTATAACTTTAGATGCGATAATGATGGCTAAATTATTCCATAGCCCCGTTCATTCTTTAGTGGCGAGAGCACCGGAGTACGATTTACGTCTGCTCCGGCTCAATTCACTTTTAATTCAACTTTGCTCTAATTCAACCTTTTTCTAATTCAGCTCTTTGCTCGAACTCAGCACTGCTCTAATTCGACGAGCGTGCCACAAAAATCTTTGGGGTGAAGAAATAGCACAGGCTTGCCATGGGCTCCCAGTTTAGGTTCCCCTTTGCCGAGTACACGAGCGCCTTCAGCCACGAGTTTATCCCGTGCTGCTAAAATATCTTCAACTTCATAACAAATATGGTGCATACCACCATCAGGGTTACGCTCTAAAAATTTTGCCACGGGTGAATTTTCACCAATAGGTAATAACAATTCTATTTTTGTATTGGGCAATTCCACAAAAACCACCCGGACTCCGTGCTCGGGAAGATCATTTGGTTCTGAAACCTTTGCGCCTAAAGCATCTCGATAAACATTTACGGCTTTATCCAAATCTGGAACAACAATGGCTACGTGGTTTAACTCTCCAATCATTTTCTTACCTTTTTAACGTTGACAACGTTCTACGACCGTTTTCTAAAAGCATCAATTAATTTGCGTGCTGCAATGGTTGGGGTTGTTTTGCCCTGCATCACATCTCGCTCTAATGGGGCCACTAGGGATTTAACTGCCTGATTTTCTTTTAACTCTGTTAACAGTGCATCTGCTGTTTCGCTCCACATCCATGCTCGTGACTGGGCAGATCGTCTCGACTCTATCTCACCGGCATTACCTAATGCCGAACGGTACTCTTCTACCGTATCCCAAACCTCATTGACACCCTGCCTTTTCAAAGCCGACAAAGCTTGAACCCTTGCCTGCCAATTGCGACTACGAGGATGGAGAAAATGCAGGGCCATCTGATAATCAGACACTGTCCTGTTCGCCACAGCCTGCTGGTCGCCATCAGATTTATTCACAAGAATTAAATCTGCCAGTTCCATAATTCCGCGTTTGATCCCTTGCAGTTCATCGCCGCCACCGGGCAGCAACATCAGCACGAACATATCTGTCATTTCCGCGACGGCTGTTTCTGACTGACCAACGCCTACTGTTTCGACAAAGATCACATCAAAGCCCGCCGCTTCACAAAGCAGCATCGTTTCACGGGTTCGTCGGGTCACGCCCCCTAACGTTTTACCCGCCGGGGATGGCCGGATAAATGCGTTATCGTTTCGTGATAACGTTTCCATTCGCGTTTTATCGCCAAGAATTGAACCACCACTGACCGCTGATGTGGGATCTACAGCAAGCACTGCCACTTTGTGCCCTTGGTCAATAACGTGTCCACCAAAAGCCTCGATGAATGTAGATTTACCGACACCGGGCACACCGGAAATACCAATCCGTATGGTGTTACCCGTATAGGGCATAATAAGGTCGAGCAACTGAGCAGCTTGCTCACGGTGCACTGGATTTGTGGACTCTACCAAAGTAATCGCCTTGGCAAGGGCACGCCGATTTCCCTGTCGGAGACTTTCGGCAAGTTCGTTGACTGTCATTTGCACGTATTCATCTTCATGGCTTAGTTCAGCTTCGATACACTATACCACTGAGCACTTTACCTCTGTGTAAGCTCGAATTTATTACTTAGAGCTGACCTTTATTCAAGTTCAACACTGGCTCAAATTAGACGCTTATTCAAATTCAACTATGGCCTGATCTACCATCAGGCTATCGCCGACCTCAGCAGATATTTTCATTACCACGCCATCAGCAATAGCTCTCAAACTGTTTTCCATTTTCATTGCTTCAACAACGGCCAATTCTTCGCCTTCTTTAACCGTGTCACCTTCTTTTACTGCCAACTTCACCAATAACCCAGGCATTGGCGACAGAAGGAATTTAGACATATCCGGCGCCTCTTTAACCAGCATATGCTGGTTAAGTTCAGCAGTTCTGGCGGTGACGACCAATGCTTCTTTCTGTGCTCCTCGATGGAACATCCGTAGTGATGAACCCACCACATCAATCTGAACACAGACCGGCTGACCATTCACCGTTGCTTTAAACAAAGGGGCGCCAAAAGACCAATTGGTATCAATCTGGTAATTCTTTTCATTAAGCTCAACGCTAATGATATCGCCGCCATTGTCCACAGAAACCTGATACTCAGCGTCACCCTGATCCATGATCACCACCCAGTCTGAAGAGGGACAATATTCATGGCCCGGTAACTGGCCAGAAATCATGGCACACCGATCTCGGTATTTTTTATTGATAGCTGCGGCAACTACAACACAAATAGCGGGGTCATCCTGAGGGACCAAATCAGAATTGAAACCGTCTGGATATTCCTCAGCAATAAAATTAGTGGTTAGATTTCCCGCTACAAAACGCGGGTGCACCATGAGCGCATTCAGAAAACTAATATTATGGTTTACGCCACGGATGTAATAAGCATCCAGAGCATCGACCATTCTATCGATAGCCTGTTTACGATCCTCACCATAAGTGATGAGTTTAGCAATCATAGGGTCGTAGAACATGGAGACTTCACCACCTTCATAGACTCCGGTATCAACACGAACACCCTCTCCCTCCGGAGGAAGATAACGAACCAAACGACCCGTTGAAGGCATAAAATTTCTAAAGGGGTCTTCGGCGTAGACACGCGTCTCCATCGCCCAACCGGTAAGTGTTACATCGTCCTGAGCTAAGGGCAGTTTTTCGCCCGCAGCCACACGAATCATCAGCTCAACCAAATCTTGACCGGTAACAAATTCAGTGACGGGGTGTTCTACCTGCAAACGAGTATTCATCTCAAGGAAGTAGAAATTCATGTTCGCATCGGCGATAAACTCTACGGTTCCAGCAGATTTGTAATCTACCGCCTTGGCGAGAGCAACAGATTGCTCGCCCATTTTTTTGCGTACTTCTTCGGTCAAAAAGGGAGAAGGCGCTTCTTCAATCACTTTTTGGTGACGACGCTGAATAGAGCATTCTCGCTCTCCCAGGTAAATCACGTTGCCATGACTATCAGCCATGATCTGAATTTCAATGTGACGAGGCTCTTGAATAAATTTTTCAATAAAAATCCGATCATCACCAAAGCTTGAACGAGCCTCGTTCGTGGCTCGCTCAAAACCATCACGACATTCTTCTTCATTCCAAGCTACGCGCATACCCTTACCACCACCACCGGCAGAGGCTTTCAGCATCACTGGATAACCAATGCCTGAGGAAATTTCTACCGCCTGATCCGCATCGCGCACTACATCTGTGTAGCCGGGAATGGTATTCACACCCGATTTTTCAGCAATCAACTTAGAGGTGATTTTGTCACCCATTGATTCAATAGCTTTTACTCCGGGACCAATAAAGGCAATGCCCGCCGCATCCAGAGCTTGGCAAAAAGCTTTGTTTTCTGAAAGGAAACCGTAGCCAGGGTGCACGGCATCAGCACCCGTTTGTTTACAGGCTTCAATAATTTTGTCTATGACCAGATAGCTTTCTGAAGAAGCCGCGGGTCCAATATGCACAGCCTCATCGGCCATGGTCACATGTAATGCATCCCGATCTGCATCAGAATAAACCGCAACAGTACCTATACCCATAGCCTTTGCTGTACGAAAGACACGGCAGGCAATTTCACCCCGGTTAGCCACAAGAATTTTTTTAAACATAATTTAATCTTCTTCTAGAAATTCTGTTTTTCAACGATGCTAAAGCACACGACAACGATCGATCACAACGATTTTTTACAAAGGTATATTGCCGTGCTTACGCCACGGGTTTTCTATATCTTTGTCACGCAGCATGGCCAATGAGCGAGCCACCCGCTTGCGGGTATGGTGGGGCATGATCACATCATCAATAAATCCACGTTTTCCTGCGATAAAGGGGTTAGCGAATTTCTCACGGTACTCTGCTTCTCGTGCAGAAATTTTTTCAGCGTTTCCGATATCCTTACGGAAAATAATTTCCACTGCGCCTTTTGGTCCCATCACAGCAATTTCTGCGGTAGGCCAGGCAAAGTTCACGTCACCACGGAGGTGCTTGGATGACATTACATCATAAGCCCCGCCATAGGCTTTACGGGTAATCACGGTCACTTTGGGTACCGTACATTCCGCATAGGCGTACAGTAGTTTTGCCCCATGCTTGATAATGCCACCGTATTCCTGGCTGGTACCGGGCATAAAGCCGGGCACGTCTACGAAGGTCAGAACAGGAATATTGAAGGCATCGCAGAAACGGATAAAGCGTGCGCCTTTTTTGGAGGCATCAATATCGAGACAACCCGCCAAGACCATCGGCTGGTTGGCAACAACACCTACCGTAGAACCCTCTATGCGGATAAAGCCAATCACCAAATTGCCGGCATAATCAGGCTGGATCTCAAAGAAATCGCCTTCATCAGCCACTTTAACGATCAGCTCTTTCATATCGTAGGGCTTATTGGGGTCATTAGGAATGAGAGTATCCAATGACTGCTCAGCGCGATCGGCAGGGTCATCTGTTGGCCACACTGGTGGCTTTTCCCGATTATTGGCAGGAAGGTAGCTAATAAAACGGCGTAGTTTCACCAAAGCATCCACATCTGACTCAAAAGCCATATCAGAAACACCTGATTTACTGGAGTGAGTCACTGCTCCTCCCAGCTCTTCAGCCGTCACCGTTTCGTGAGTCACGGTTTTTACAACATCTGGCCCGGTGACAAACATATAAGAACTGTCTTTCACCATAAAGATAAAGTCGGTGATTGCTGGTGAGTACACTGCCCCCCCAGCACAAGGCCCCATAATCATAGAAATTTGGGGAATAACACCGGAAGCCATCACATTTTGTTGGAACACATCAGCATAACCACCCAGAGAAGCGACACCCTCCTGAATACGAGCACCACCGGAATCATTGAGACCAATAATAGGTGCTCCCACCTTCATGGCTTGAGCCATCACCTTACATATTTTTTCAGCATGGGTTTCTGATAACGATCCCCCGAAAACGGTGAAGTCTTGGCTAAAAACAAACACCAACCGGCCATTGACGGTACCGTAACCCGTCACCACGCCATCACCAGGGATATGGTCTTGTTCCATACCAAAATCTGTACAGCGATGCTCTACAAAGGTATCCCACTCTTCAAATGTGCCAGGATCGAGCAGCAAATCAATTCTCTCTCGCGCCGTCAACTTGCCCTTAGAATGTTGGGTATCAATACGCTTTTGACCGCCACCAAGGAGCGCCTTTTCACGCTTCTCTGCTAGCTGCTCGATAATTTCGTGCATGGTGTTCTCCTGTTTTTGCTGCCAAGAAGGTCAGGCAAATTCTTATTGTTCTATCTGTCTAACGAGGGGGAGCAGTCTGTCCCGCCAAGTTGTTAGCCTTTACGTAGTAACGCCAAAACTTCAGCTGCTGCTATGGGAATATTGGTACCTGGACCATAGACCGCGGCTACGCCTGCATCGTAAAGAACTTGGTAGTCTTGGGGAGGTATCACTCCACCACAAACTACTTTGATATCGGTAGCGCCTTCTTTGGCCAAAGCTTCGATCAACTGCGGCACCAAAGTTTTGTGCCCGGCAGCTTGAGAAGAAACACCCACGACATGGACATCATTTTCTATCGCCATACGAGCCGCTTCTTCCGGCGTTTGAAACATAGGGCTAATATCGACATCAAAACCGATATCAGCAAATGCTGTGGCAATTACTTTAGCGCCTCGATCATGGCCATCCTGACCCATTTTGGCCACCAACATACGTGGTCGACGCCCCATGTCTGCAGCAAAAGATGCCACATCCGCCTGAATTGCAGCAAAATCTTCATCGCCTTCATACGCAGAACCATAAACACCGCTTATGGTACGAGTTTCCGCTTGGTGCCGCCCCCACTCCTTCTCAAGAGCAGAAGAAATTTCACCTACGGTAGCGCGAGCACGGGCAGCATCAATAGCAAGAGCTAACAAATTACCCTCCCCAGTTGCTGCAGCTTCGGTCAATATATCCAGTGTTTTCTGGCAAGTATCATCATCACGTTCTGCACGAATTTTTTTCAATTGCGTCACCTGAGATTCACGAACAGCCGTATTGTCGATATCAAGAATATCCACCTCAGGCTCTTCTGCTAACTGGTACTTGTTTACACCTACAATCACCTCTTCACCCCGATCAATACGTGCTTGTCGCAGTGCTGCGGCCTGCTCGATACGGAGTTTTGGCATGCCCGACTCGACAGCCTTGGTCATACCACCCAGGGCTTCCACTTCATCAATCAATACACGAGCTTCTTGTACTAGCTGGTCTGTGAGTGTTTCTACGTAGTAAGAACCCGCTAATGGGTCAACCACGTTGGTAATGCCGGTCTCCTCTTGGATAACCAACTGTGTATTCCGGGCAATACGAGCAGAGAATTCTGTTGGCAACGCAAGCGCTTCGTCCAATGCGTTGGTGTGTAATGATTGAGTGCCACCCAATACAGCTGACATCGCCTCGATGGTGGTTCTCATTACATTGTTATAGGGGTCTTTGCTGGTCAGACTGACACCGGACGTTTGGCAATGAGTCCGCAGCATTAAAGATTTTTCGTTTTGTGGATCAAACTTGTCTTTCATTAACGTTGCCCAGAGAATACGGGCGGCACGCAACTTGGCAATTTCCATAAAGAAATTCATGCCAATAGCAAAGAAGAACGATAACCTGGGGGCAAACTTATCAACATCCAGGCCGCTACCAATTGCCGTTCTCACATACTCAATACCATCGGCAATGGTGAAGGCCAGCTCTTGAACATTGGTGGCACCCGCTTCCTGCATGTGATAGCCGGAAATAGAAATAGAATTGAACTTGGGCATGTGTTCTGCGGTGTAACCAATAATGTCGGAAACAATACGCATGGAGGGAACAGGCGGATAAATATAGGTATTTCGAACCATGAATTCTTTTAGAATATCATTTTGAAGGGTCCCCGCTAACTGTTCAGGCCTAACACCCTGCTCTTCGGCAGCCACAATATAACTGGCCATAACCGGCAGCACTGCACCGTTCATAGTCATGGACACAGATACCTTATCCAGCGGAATACCACCAAAAAGGATTTTCATATCCTCCACAGAATCAATGGCTACGCCAGCCTTGCCCACGTCACCTTGTACACGCTCATGATCAGAGTCATAACCACGGTGAGTAGCGAGATCAAATGCCACCGACAAACCCTGCTGACCCGCAGCCAGATTACGACGGTAAAAAGCGTTAGATGCCTCCGCCGTAGAAAAGCCCGCGTATTGCCGAACAGTCCACGGGCGACCGGTATACATCGTCGCTTTGGGGCCCCGTTTAAAGGGTGCAAAACCTGGCAGGTTATCCTGATACTCCAGGTTGGCAACATCTTCCGCGGTGTACAGCGGCTTGACTGCAATCCCTTCTGGGGTTTGCCACACCAAATCGTCCGGGGACTTCCCTTTGCTCTCTTTCGTGGCCAAGTCAACCCAGTCAGAATAGGAGGGTTTGGAAATATCTGTCATTGAAAACTTCCTCAAATGGGTTCCACCTCAAACATGCCCTCACAAAGCTAAAACTGGCTTTATGAGTCTATGACTATGGTCGAAATTCCCTCGACTCGCCACAGGCAAACTTGTTCGGTAACGACTTTTTCTACCCACAACAGTGCTCGTTCGCTGTAGCGAGTATTATTAATACCTACTATGAGGGAGCAGACAAACGGGCGCAAGGTCCAAATTAATCTCAAAAACTCACCAATTATTTCACAAAAATTAGAATTCAAGCTAATATACTGCTTTAAAAAACACCAAACTCACTAATTTATAACACACCAAGTGAAGACAAGCTTATCGCTACCATCTCGCATTATCATGTACTGACCTGCCTTCATGGTATCCACCAACACCACTTGGACCATAGAGTACTGTTGGCACGCGCAGGCATTAACCCTTCCTCAATAGAACAGACAACCAATAGGGTCCATACGGATCAGGTGGCACGATTGTTCCGTTTGGTTCAACAAGAGCTAGATGATGAATTTATGGGCTTTACAGCACAACCCTGTAAGTACGGTATTTTTAAAGTGGCCTGCGAGTTGGTGGCCCAATGTAAAACATTAGATGAATTACTGAAGAAAATGATCCACTTTTATCATCTGGTCACAGATGCTGTAGACATTCAATTACAGGTACAAGGAATCACCGCTGAGCTTAGATTTAATTTGCAGCAACCAGATCTCGATGAAGGACATTTTTTAACCGAGTATTTGATGGTGATATGGCACCGTTTCTCTAGCTGGTATATCGCAGAAGCCATCCGTTTACGGGAAACACGCTTCATTCACTACCCCCCCCCACATCGGGACGAGCTTAGCATTATGTTTCCAGGCAATCTTTCGTTTAATCAGCTCAACAATGGCTTGTTTTTCGATGCCCAATACTTGGAAAAGCCCCTCGTTCGTACGACAAGGGAACTGGATAATTTTCTTGCCAACCACCCTACCGATATTATGACGATTCCAGGAGAGGATCATCGACTGGAAGCTCAGATCGAAAGAGAAATTCTTAGGCTAAGCCCCCATAGACTCACCTTTCCCAAGGCAGAAGCTCTCGCAGAAAAAATGAATATCAGCTCTTTAACGCTGTATCGGAGACTACAACAAGACGGCACAAGCTACCAAAAAATCAAAGACAATATTCGACGAGAAGTCGCCATCAAGAAACTAGTTAAAGGAAAGCTTTCGGTCGATGAAGTATCAGAAATTGTTGGTTTTGCTGAGCCGAGATCATTTACTCGCGCATTCAAACACTGGACGGGGCTAACACCCAAAAATTATTGCAAATATCAGCGCAACCAATAAATCACTTTAGCCTACAGTTCAAACCCACCACCAACAACAACTGTCTGCCCACTAATATAGTTAGATTCTGGCGTGCAGAATAAATAGACTGCTCCTGCCGCCTCTTCAGGCGTACCTGGACGACCCAGCGGAATCAATGTATCAACTTGCTGTAATACCTGCTCACTGATGCCCACTTGAATATCTCGACCCGCCACGTGAATCATCGAATTATCGCTGACAGCTGCGGTCAGCCGGGTCTCAATAAAGCCAAAGGCAACCGTATTTACATTGACGTTATAACGTCCCCACTCCTTGCATAACGTCTTTGTCATACCAACAACACCGGCCTTTGCCGCGGCATAAGCCAACTGGCCAGCGTTGCCGCTCAAACCAGAAACCGATGAGATGTTCACTACTTTGCGGAAAATGTCATGCCCCGCTTCCCTGTCTTTAGAAGATAGTTCTTTAATGTGGGGCTGGGCCGCCTTTAAAATGCGATAAGGCGCCGTCATATGTACATCAATCATGGCATACCACTGCTCATCATCCATTTTTTGAATCACGTTATCCCATGTGTAACCCGCGTTATTAACGATAATATCCAAGCCGCCAAAGGTATCTATCGCTGTTGCTACAAAACGCTCACCAAAATCTTTATCGGTCACGCTACCCACACAGGCTACAGCTCTGGAATCCTGAGCTAGTATTTCCTCAACCACCTGATTGGCCAAGTCAGCATCCAGGTCATTCACCACGACACAGGCCCCTTCCGAAGCAAGTTTATGGGCGACCTCACGGCCAATGCCCCTGCCGGCGCCGCTCACTAGCGCCACTTTTTCAAATAATTTTTTTGTCACTTCGCTCATTAACTTATTACCCAAGCCTATCCATCACAATCATCGTTTCATTCCACGATTCAAGACTGCACACTAGGTCGAGCTGATACTTGGTGATACCAAGCAGCCAGGTGGACACATTCCTCAGGGATAGTCTTTTTGACCCAGCCACTGAAGTTTACAAAAACATAAGCAGCAATATCAGCTACGGTAAATGTATCTCCCACCATAAACTCACATCCATCAAGATGTTCATCAAGAACATGATAAAACGCTTGGATTCTTTTATGCCCCCTATCGACCAATTCAGGAATCTGCTCATAGGGAACTGGACCCGACAAGCCGCGACCAACAAAAGCTTCGGATGAGTTTCGGAACGCTTCAGCGACACCAACAATACCTTCTACAAAACAGCGGTGATCCCAACTCAAAACCTCAGCGCGAGAAAGTGGATCGGTCCCAAGCAGCGGAATCTGAGGATAAAGCTCCTCCAAATAACTCAGAATCCCTATCACTTCCGACATTACCGTGCCATCAGCCAACACCAAGGCCGGCACTGTTCCCAAAGGGTTAACCGTTAAATAGGGCTCCTTTCGGTGCTCTCCAGACATCAAGTCAACAGTGATTGTTTCAAGAGTAATCCCCTTTTCTGCTATGAAAATACTGAGACGCTTAGGGTTCGGGGCCGGAGGAAAAGTGTAAAGCTTCATAATGGTGCTCCATTTGCGGAGCAAAACTATAACGCTTTTTTTATCTTCCCGCACAGACATAGAAGACAATGGCTATCAAGAACATCAGAAAAACAGCCACTAGAATAGTGCGACAGAAATAAAGATATATGATAAAAAATAAAAAAGGGGCTTCACGAAACGATCGTTAGAAAAGCTATACAGGCTTACTTTACAGGATAAAAATCAGGGCATAAAAAACTACAGGAAATTTCTTCACCTCGCTCCTTGCATAACGCCTGTACAAGCGGAGCATACGCTGCAGGCAACCCACCATCACGATGCAACCAATTCCAAATATGTTGCTGTCTGACACTACGGCCAGTTTTATCTGAAAGAGCATTAGCCAGAGCCGTTTGCCCGCCAATAATCTCGACCACTTTATGCAATGCCTCTTCCGGGGTCATATAGTACTCCCTGTTTCTATACCCAAAATAATAACTAGACGTAGGCCTCATTACAACTAAAGTTGTCTACCACATCACAACAGTTGTTGTAATATGGAACACAATGAAGACCTTGGCAGAACGAATAAAATCATCCCGGTTAAAATCCGGCCTATCGCAAGTAGATTTGGCCGATCAAACCCAGCTGACCCAACAAATGATATCCAAACTGGAAAGTGGTACATCACAGTCCACTTCGGCAATTTTAGCCATTGCCAAGGCCCTGAATGTTTCCGCCCACTGGTTATGGTTGGGCAAAGAAAACCCAATTTCCACATCCCTCTTTTATAATAATGAAACCGTACACAATGCCTGGCAATCCCTCACAGACCAACAACAAAGTGATGTCTGTGAATACATTCTTGAACTCAGCAAACCAGACACAAACAAAAAAATGAAGACTTAATATAGCTTTTACCCAACAACAACTATAGTTGTTGTAAAAATCAAGTCGCCATATAATGCGTGGACATTAAAGGATTTATATCTGAGGCAACGGAACTGTGCAACTAACCAACAAAGATCGCGAACAACTTCTTAATATACTACTTCAAACCCGCAGGCTCACCAAAATCGCCTTAGCAACCAATGCTATTACTTATTCCGAGCAAGGTTTAATTCTTAGTGAACTTGAACAAGCCACTGCCATTCTTCAACGAGCAAACGCGCCCACTGCAAACGCCTCATAAGGCTTTTACAAAATTGCCAATATGTAACCGGCCTTAAATAACATCGTTTAGTATAAGCTCAGAACCATAACAAGAACCACGGTGGCCTATTACACTGCTGTTTGCTGTTTTCCTCCGAAATCAGCTAGGCTAACGAAAAGACGATAACATTTAACCACTCATCATTACTTAAGACTCAGGTTTTTGTAAAAAAACCTGAGGTGCAAAGCAGATAATGACTTTCTGATATCAACCAAAATAGAGTTGTTACTTTGAAATTAAATTATTCCATCCAGGGCTCGGGGCAATCCGTTCTATTGATGCATGGCATGTTCGGCTCGCTGAGCAACCTCGGACTTATCGGGCGTGCCCTATCAAAGAACCACACCGTCATTTCAGTTGACCTACGCAATCATGGCGAATCCCCTCACAGCCAAGAGATGGATTACTCTTGCATGGCCAATGACATTATCGAGTTAATGGACAATTTAAACCTTGGTATGGCAACCCTGATTGGTCACTCCATGGGGGGGAAGGTTGGCATGCAGGTGGCACTAAATCACCCCAAAAGAGTCCACAAACTGATCGTTGCCGATATAGCCCCAGTGGAATATAAGCCAGAGCGGCACGGTGGTGTATTAGAAGGACTAACTGCTCTGGCTGAGACAAGACCAACGTCTCGAAAAAACGCAGATCAGCTTCTGGCAACCTATGTTCACGAAGCTTCCGTACGCGCTTTTTTGTTGAAGAACCTCATTCGTGGCAAAGACGGTAAATTTGATCTTCGTCTTTATCTGGATGGCATTGTTGCCAATTACGACAACGCACTTACATTGGCCCCAACAGGGAGCCCATTCCTCGGCCCCACCCTATTTATCAAAGGGGCAGACTCTGCATATATTCAAGATAAACATCGCAGTGAAATACTACGACTCTTTCCCAATGTTCAACTTAAAATCATAGCCAACACCGGACACTGGCTGCATGCAGAAAAGCCAGAAACATTTAATAAAATTGTCGGCAACTTTCTCCGTTAAAAAAATAGGCCTCAGATTAAAAACCAACTCTCAACTTGGGGCTACTGGCAACCACCCAGCTTTTACTTCACATATCATGTCACTGCATCTAAAGCCTGACTGACATCTGCAATAATATCGTCAATATTTTCAATTCCCACCGAAATACGAATCAAATCGGCACTGACACCCGCTGCAGCCAACTCCTCATCATTCAGCTGCCGATGAGTAGTAGATGCTGGGTGACATGCCAAAGACTTGGCATCACCAATATTGACTAATCGTAAAATCATTTCCAGCGCATCAATAAATTGTGTTCCAGCTTCTGAGCCACCTTTTATTCCAAAACTCAGAATACCCGATGCCCTGCCACCAGTAATTCTCTGACATGTTTGAAAATAAGGACTATCGGGTAACGCCGCATAATTTACCCACGATACTTTGTCATGGTTACTTAGGTAACTGGCCAAATTTTCTGCATTTTCACAATGCCGCTCCATACGAAGCCCCAGAGTTTCCAGCCCCTGCAAGATATAAAACGAGTTAGTAGGAGAAATAGCAGCACCCATACTTCGAAGTGGCACCACACGACAACGGCAAATATAAGCAGCGGCGCCCAAAGCTTCCGTGTAGACAACCCCATGATAGGAGGGATCTGGCTCACTTAGCACTGAGAACCGCTCCTTATTAGCCGCCCAGTCAAACTGGCCGGAATCAATAATAACGCCGCCAATGGAAGTACCATGCCCACCAATATACTTTGTTAGAGAATGAACGACGATATCTGCCCCCAACTCAAATGGCCGACACAAAAAAGGGGTGGCTACGGTGTTATCAACAATCAGCGGCACACCATGTTTGTGTGCAATTTCAGCAAACTTTTCAATATCAACAATATTACCCGCCGGGTTGCCAATGGATTCACAGAATACCAGCTTGGTATTTTCATCAATGGCCTGATCAAGCCCATCAAAATTATCCCCTGACACCATACGCGCCTCAATGCCTTGGTTTGGCAGGGTGTGCGCAAACAGATTATAGGTGCCCCCATAAACTTGGCTGGTACTGACAATATTATCCCCTACACTGCAAATACACTGTATGGCGTAAGTAATTGCAGCCATACCTGATGCCACAACCAGAGCACCAATGCCACCCTCCATAGCCGCCATCCGCTGCTCCAATACATCAGTAGTCGGATTCATAATCCGGGTATAAATATTTCCGGGTACTTTCAGGTCAAACAAATCTGCGCCATGCTGGGTATCATCAAAGGTATAGGAGGTGGTTTGATAAATAGGAACTGCTGCCGCTTTAGTGGTGGCTTCCGATTCATACCCATGATGTAACGCCAGAGATTCAAGTTTCATATCTAAGTTCACTCTCTACAGAAATATTTATGTTAAAAATTAATACTGATCACACTTATTGTCAGAACTTAACTCAGTGTACAAACTATCAAGTTTATAGAAAACCTACTGCCAATTCGTGCGTTAATTCAGCAGCGGACACAGCCTTGCACCCCGTCGCATTTTGGCCTGACCAAAGTGGAGAAAAGTCTCCAGAGCCCTGAGATTCAAATCTAGCGCGTAAAGGAGCAATGCCATTTGCAGCCAATGGAAAGTCAGGAATACCATAATGTATAGGTCCCAGTTCTTTCATGGCAAGGTTAACAATAGCCCGAGCCGGTCTTCCTGTAAAAATATTGGTTAATGCCGTATGTTTTGCCGCCTCACTTCTCAGAGCCGCGCGATGCACTTTACTGGTACGAGCTTCGTGACAAAGTAAATAGGTTGTTCCCAGCTGCACCCCCACTGCCCCCATCGATATTGCCGCAGCAACACCCTTTGCATCCGCGATTCCACCTGCTGCGACAACAGGAACATTTACCGCTTGAATAATTTGTGGCAACAATGCAAACGTACCCATCTGAGAGTTGAGATCATGGGAAAGAAACATACCACGGTGCCCTCCCGCCTCCAGCCCTTGGGCAATAATGATATCCGCCCCATATTCTTCAAGCCACAAAGCCTCTTCAATAGTAGTTGCCGTGCTCATCACCTTGGCACCAAAGGACTTTACCCGCACCAATAATTCATCCGGCGGCAAACCAAAATGAAAACTTACCACAGGTGGTTTGAACTCCTCTAACACATCGACAGCATCTGAATTAAAAGGTACGCGGTTAGTCCCAACAGCAACTGTTTCTGGGTCAAGTCCTTGGGCTTTATAAAAAGGACTGAGTGCATTTCGCCAAATTATCTCAGCCTTTTGATTAGTTTTTGGCATTTCATGGCAAAAGAAATTGACGTTATACGGGCGATCCGTTTGTGCTGTTATCGCCTTTAACTCCTCACGGAGAGTATCCATACCTAACATGGCACAAGGCAATGAACCCAAACCACCCGCATTAGAAACACTCACGGTTAAAGCGCTACCCTGAACGCCAGCCATAGGTGCCTGAATAATCGGTAGATCTACTCCTAATATTTTTTTCATATTCATTACTTAAAACTCTCAGGCTCACTTCACCAATACCTAAAAAACCATGGCTATCATTTACGTTTACAAATAAATTTCATAAAGCTAAAAACACTCATCCAACTCATGACGAAAAAAGCGCGAATTTCTTATTGGATATCCCATAGGAGAGTATAGGCGGACAAAAGAGTATCTTCTATTTTCTCAAACAAGCCGGCAAACGGCATTGCCTCGTCGAGGCTTATTCAAACTAAGACTTCTTAGTAAAGCCCCCCTATGTCCGTCATCATGCATGTTATTGTAAAATACTTAATATGGCTTGCTAAGTGGCTAGGCACTACCACTCAATGACGCCCCACCCCGTGGCCGTAGACCAACCTTCCCCCAAACCAGCCGCCCACAATCAGAAACGTGAAGCCCACGGCATCAAGAACCAAAGAAAGAGTATCGGGTGCAAGTGGCTTTGTGTGCTCGAACCCGAGCATCAACCGAATTGAAAATAACGTCAATGCGAGCACCATGGCACCCATGTGCAAGTACGCATCGCGCATGGCCGGGCCCGCTGGAACTCGCACAAGTTCCAGCAAACCTGCCAGCATCGCCAACAAAGCCGTAATGCAGCCAATCACATGCAAACCGACGGACCAGCGCCAAGCTGGTTCACCGAAGTGCAGACTTAAAAAATCAGAGGCCACTGCCACAGTCCAGCAAGCAACCGGAAAATGAACCAGTGCCGAGTGCAGAGGGTGACGCATGGTGTCTAGAGCACCAAGCTCAGTAGGATCACAAATCCCGTCACGGCTAAACCAGCATGAATCGCCACGACCCCCTTGGGCGGAAGTTGCTTACGCAGGTGAAATGAGGCCAGAAAGAACCCGCCCAGCGCTGTCACCAATAACAACACAAAACTAACTAGCACCTGCATGGGAGCGGAACCCTGCAGCAGTATCACAACCAACAAAATCAAGCCGGTTGCACCGAGTAGCGCATGTACGACCGACAACACACAAGGTGCTAATTTGTTGCGCAATACACTGGAAGCGAGGATTAATCCACCTGCTGCCGCAACAGCGAAGGTCAATAGGGCATAGTTCAGCATTTCTGAGATCTCCTGATAGTAGACAAGTTACGGAGCTGGATTCCGCGAACGTCCCCTTGAACAGAGAACAGCAGTATTAGCTCCTACTACTTAGATGACACATTTGTCTGTCACGTTCCCATTTTTTGTCATTGAGTCCAAGCTAGACACCCTCGTTCAGGAGAGAATGCTGTGCGCACCCAGCTCTCACACCGCAAGATTTACGCCATAGAATCGTTATACCCTTTCCTTGAGCCGTGTTTGCTGTCACACGTTCAAATCAATGGTGAATCCTGACATGAGAGGTTTGATGGATGGTCTTAAACGTTAGGTATTCGGGGGAGATTCCAATCGTTCCAGCACGTTGGCAACGATACGGTCACAGCGTGACCCTGCAAAGCCAAAGGCATTCTCTAAATTGAAATCAATCTCACGCGCCAACGCCTCACGCAAAAGACCCCGGGCACGGAAGTGTCGCGTCCGCACTGTTGCTTCAGGAATGTTCAGGCAGGCTGCGGTTTCTTCAACCGTCAGATCTTCGAGTGCCCGCAGCACAAACACACAGCGAAAAGTGTCTGGTAGACTATCGATTTTCTGCTCAATCAAATGGCGAACCTCAGTGCGCAGTACAGCGTGCTCCGGTGCATATGCAGTATTCTGTTGCATGACAGTGTCCTCTTCAGCTTGAGGTACCGCGCCATCGAGATATAGGATTTCGGCTCTCCGATTGCGCTTTCGCACCCGTGTCAGCGCCTCGTTGATGGCGATGCGAGTCAGCCACGTCGATAGTTTTGCATCGCTTCGGTAACTACCAATGTTGCGATAAGCTTTCAGGTAGGCATCCTGCACCGCCTCCTCTGCTTCATTGTCGTCTTTGAGTATGCTACGTGCGGCCCTATACAGCGACTGATTGTAACGCCTCATTAACAACTCTAATGCCGCGGTATCTCCCGTAGCCATACGCTGTGAAAGCGTCACATCACTGATATCGTCAGAAATTTCATTAGTAGCAGTTATCACAACGGGCCTCACATGGATGAATCTTTACACAACCTTTAGATGTCACCAGTAGCGGCGACGTTCCCAAAAAATTGACGGAAGTCGCATCACGTAAGAAAATACTGTACCGAAATAACTGGGACAAATTAAGTGCCTCCGAGCGCGAAGCCCCCCAAGTTGTTTGCCTTCTATCTCAAAATATTCGTCATGCTCATCTGAAATGTAACGATAGAAAGAACGTTGGAAGGTCTCTCAAAGTCATCAATTGTTCCCTTAGCGCCATACTTTGAATGGCCAGGAACAACGACCAATTGCGTGCCAAATAATTCTGCCGCAAACTCGACACCACCTACTTGGAAGGGTGCAACTATCATTGCCAGCAACTCTAATTACAAACAGACTTCCTAACCGCTGATCAAATACTAGTTCAGCAGGCACACAGAATCAGAGCAACCGAGGACAGCAGCAAATGGCACTTAGCCTTCGACAACATCGGTTCTTTGTATTTATTTTGCGACAGTATCGATACAACGTATGCCAGATACAAAGTGCTAGTTACCTGTTTTTAATCTCTCTATTGCTTCACCTGACGCGATCATTTTTACTATGCTCTTAAAAAAATGGATAACGCCCGCAGAACCGAGCCAGCAAGCGTTAGTCTGAGCTTCAAGGCCGAGACTATTAACCTACACCAACACTTGTCGTGTATTAGCAATGTAGTGATGAACCTGACGCTCAACATTGGCGTCAACCATGTCTTCTGGGCGACGACCGTTTGGACAGGGCATACGTGGCGTTGTGCCAAACAATCGGCAGATCAACGGACGCTCCCCGTACACTTCACAACCATTAGGTCCCAAGTGTACGCACGCAAGCTTACTTAATGCTGCTTCATGTTCGGCGTCAGTTTTCACCGGCAGACGAGACATTTCTTCCGAGGAAGTAGTTACCGGACCGCAACAATCGTGACAACCCGACACACATTCGAATGATGGAATGCGCTCACGCAGCCGCACAATGATATCTCGGTTATTGTTCATATATGGCCATCTTTTATGCAGTCCTCTACTATTATTTCTTTACCCCAACTCACTAGAAGTTGATAATTTTTTTATCATTGCCAGAGGGCTATAACGCCTAAATATGGGCAAAGCTACCCAGCAATGCGCGATTCTTTTAAATTGTATAATTTTAGCTTTAGTACGACTCAGCATTTTCAATAGCAGCTGCTCTTTTTTCAGCCTCTTCCTTCATATAGCTATTCATCTGAGTGCCGAACTGCTTAACTTCATTTGGGTTTGTAGGTACTTGAGGGCCACCCACATCAGAAACGGCATTTGTCTCTTGCTTCTGTTGAACAGAACCAGAGCCCAACTGTTTATATATAAGAAAGCCTACTATTAACAATGCCAGCAGTGTTGCAATTATTCTCACAAAATATCCTCTTTCAGTTCAATCACACAGCCTAACATTTAGGGAGAAGGTGTGAAGCGAGGCTAAACAGACCGCAATCCAACACAACCCACTTGTTATGTGGTTGTTTAGAAATTCTCATTATCCGGCTGCTTTAGATTGTTGATTTTAGATTTACCAAGCATTTTTAACAGAAGGTTTCGAAAAAACCGTAATATGGGATATAAAAGTTTTGAAATGGTTTTTGACTTAAACATCCAGTAATTAAGCCGGTTAAAAACTCCTGAACGGCTGCTAATTAGAGATAATGCGTGAATGGCATCAGAACCATAATATAGAGATCCCCCCATTTTTAGAACCATACCTTGATCAATATCTAGACCTTGGGCAGTAATCTCATCCATTATTTCGCTGTTTTCTCGAGCGTCCATAATCTTAAGTTCGCCAACTGACTTCAGGATTTGTACCACTTGGCAATAGTTGTTACAAGCGGGGCACTCTTTGTCGTAGATAAGAATAATGTCTTTGGGACTCATAGTAATTTTATAAACACACGACGTGAATATAACGCGTGGGAGGAAAGATGCCCACTTTTGATCCACTTGTTAGCTGTAATGCTATGGCTGTTTGTCAAAGACTTCTACTCCATGAGGAATACGATACCAACTTAACTTTTCTCTCACCCAAACATGCGCGGTAGGTTCGAATATACTATCGTCAGTCATTTTTACTGGCTTGAGCTTCAATTTTACCGTTGATTCATCGTTAGGGTTGAAATGATAAATACGATTCCCACAACAGGGGCAAAATTTTGCGCTATTTTTATTGCCACTCTCTGCAGAACGACTCCATTCTTTTAATTCTCCACTGAATTCGATAGCATTCTTTGCGACTATAGCTGTGACGCTATACGGGCTCGTAGATAATTTTTGACACTCAGTGCAATGACAGGCGAGAACCATTTTCGGCTTTTCAAATAGCCTGTAAGTTAGTTGCCCACATTGACAAGATCCTTTGATAGGATACTCCATGATAATAGTTCTCCTATTGAATAATTTAATCAACTGACCTCCAAAGCAGCGCGCATTAACGCGTCCAGCCCGCACGGCGATTTGCGTTGCTACACGTTTACTCGATGAATGTACCTGGGTGAGTTTATATTTATGTAGTGAATTAAGTATGATTCACCTGCTATTACTAATGTAATTGTAAAATTAGCACACCACGCCTAACTGCTTTAAATATAGAGCGCTGCCTATGATCAATGCAAACATAAGCCTGCGAAAGAAACACAACCTTTGATTTTTATCAGACAAAAAAAAGCCTCGATATTTATCGAGGCTTTTAAATAAAATTGTAAATTGCTTTAGATTGCTTTCTTTTTTCTTGTAAATCCAATTCCAGCCAGACCAAGACCCAAAAGAGCAAGACTTAGAGGCTCTGGAACACTTGCAGAAGCATTGGTATCGAAAACAAGATCATCAATTCCAAACTGTGTCCCTGAAAATACTGCTCTTTTAATATTTCCAATACCCGACAAAAGCGCGCTACCTGGAAATGACACAGAATTAACCAAACCTATTACCGAATTAAGTTCATCAAAAACGGTGAGTACCCATACTGAGTTAGTTACATTTGAAGCGCCAACAGAGGTCGCATATGTATCAAAGATTAGCTCAAGGTCTGTAGAAAAATCGGAGGCAGAACCTGCGGCGAGGTTTGGCAAACTAGTCACGCCACCGCCACCAACACGAATCGCTGCAGAAGCATTAAAGGTTACACCAAGGCCGCTATATACATCATTCAAAAGTTGACCGTTAGATAATACGTTGTCATTTAGATCGCGATCAAAGTCTAATGTAATTGGGGCTGCATTTACCGAGCCCGCAAATAAAAAAGTAAGTACACACGTGAGCAAATAGAATTTTTTCATTTTTACATCCTACATTATTAAAAACTTCCCAATACCAAACATTAAGCATCAATTGCGCCAACGTCTCATCTCATTGTTTTTAAAGGTATTTTTTTGATCGAAAAGGCGGATCAGATAATATGTAAAATATACTGACACCACCCAACTTCTATTCATAGTCAGAAAGCGGCACACAAGCACACACTAAATTACGGTCACCGTAGACGTTATCAATCCTACCCACAGGAGACCAATATTTGGTTTCTCGCAACGACGCCAACGGATAGGCCGCAGACTCTCTCGAATAACTTCTGTTCCAGTCATCAGCCGTGACTACATCCGCAGTATGTGGTGCATGGCAGAGGGGGTTGTCGTCCAGAGGATATTCACCCCGCTCCACCGAGGCAATTTCCTCACGAATTTGCAGCATGGCATCGCAGAAACGATCCAGCTCTTCTTTGGATTCACTTTCCGTGGGTTCAATCATGAAGGTGCCGGGAACTGGGAATGACATGGTGGGAGCATGAAAGCCAAAGTCGATTAAGCGTTTGGCAACGTCATCCACCGTGACACCGGAGTTATCCTTAATACTACGCAAGTCGACAATACATTCGTGGGCGACCCGGTCATTAGCTCCAGTATAAAGGATGGGGTATGCATTTTTGAGCCGCTCGGCCATATAGTTGGCATTAAGAATAGCCACTTCTGTGGCTTGTTTTAGCCCTTGAGCGCCCATCATTTTAATGTACATCCAAGTAATAGGAAGGATACTGGCACTGCCCCAAGGAGCCGCTGAAACAGCACCCACTGCCGAGTCTTTACCCAGATTTTTGTGTCCAGGCAGGAATGGCGCCAAATGTTCACGCACGGCCACGGGGCCAACACCAGGTCCACCCCCACCATGGGGAATACAAAACGTTTTATGCAAATTCAGGTGAGAGACATCACCACCAAATTTACCGGGCTGGCACAATCCCACCATGGCGTTGAGGTTGGCACCATCGATATACACTTGGCCGCCTTGCTGATGAATAATGTCGCAAATCTCTGTGATACCCTCTTCAAATACACCATGTGTGGAAGGATATGTCACCATAATGGCAGCCAGATTTTCACTGTGCTGTTCCGCTTTAGTACGCAGGTCATCAAGATCCACATTGCCCTGATCATCACAGCTAGTCACCACAACACGCATACCACACATCTGTGCAGAGGCAGGATTGGTACCATGAGCCGAACTGGGAATAAGGCAGATATGCCGGTGGGACTCTCCACGACTTGCATGGTAGGCGCGAATCGCCAGCAGCCCAGAATACTCTCCCTGTGAACCCGCATTAGGCTGTAGTGATACCGAGTCATAGCCCGTGGCAGCACATAGCATAGACTCCACCTGTTCAATCATTTCCACATAACCAACGGTTTGTTGCTTTGGCGCAAAAGGGTGGATGTTGGAAAATTCAGGCCAAGTCACCGGCAGCATTTCTGCGGTGGCATTTAATTTCATCGTGCAGGAGCCAAGGGGAATCATGGCGCGATCCAGCGCAATATCCTTGTCTGCCAACTTACGCAGATAACGCAGCATGTCAGTTTCAGAATGGTAGCGGTTAAAAACTGAGTGCGTCAGGGGATGACTGGTACGCAATAGTGTTTCTGGCAACCCGTTCTTCGCTGTACTTTTTATGACGGTACTTTCTACCGATGAAACCATCAGAGTAGTGTTGCTATCAAAGAGTCGCCACAGTGTTTCTATATCCCCAGAACCAGTAGTTTCATCCAGAGAAATACCCACATGACTGTCATCTATCACTCTCAGATTAAGCCCCTGTACGGCAGCTTGTTGATGAATTGATGCTGTCTGCTCACCCGTAGTAATAGTCAGAGTATCAAAGAAGCTGTCATTGACAGGCTTGTAGCCCTGCTGCTCCAAACCAGCCGCTAGGATAGCGGTAAGACAATGGACTCTTTCTGCAATGCGTTTTAGGCCGGCTGGACCATGATAAATTGCATACATACTCGCCATTACCGCTAGCAACACTTGTGCTGTACAAATATTGCTGGTGGCCTTTTCACGACGTATGTGTTGCTCGCGAGTTTGCAACGCCAAACGGTAAGCAGGTTGGCCTCGACTGTCGAGAGAAATACCCACAAGGCGGCCGGGCAACGAACGCTTGAAAGAGTCCTTTGTCGCCATATAGGCAGCGTGAGGGCCGCCAAAGCCCAGAGGCACACCAAAACGTTGAGTACAGCCAATAGCGACGTCTGCACCTAATTCTGCGGGGCTTTGCAACAACATCAAGCTAAGAATGTCCGCAGCCATCACCACCAAAGTCTTCTGCTGGTGAGCCTTTTCTATGACATCACTAAAGTCACGGATTGCGCCATCGACGCCGGGATACTGCAACAACACGCCAAAACAATCATGGGCGTCAACATCTGCCGGATCACCCACAACCACATCAAATCCCATGGGTTCAGCGCGGGTTTTTATCACTTCAATGGTTTGCGGCAAACAATGCTGGTCGACAAAAAACACTTTTCCTTTTGATTTCGACATGCGCTGGCACAGCGTCATGGCCTCAGCGGCAGCAGTGGCTTCGTCTAGTAGAGATGCACTCGCCAGATCCATACCCGTAAGGTCGGTAATCATGGTCTGGAAATTCAACAGTGCCTCTAATCGCCCCTGAGAAATTTCTGGCTGATAAGGCGTATAAGCCGTATACCAAGCAGGATTTTCCAATACATTTCGCAGAATTACGTTAGGCGTTATGCAATTGTAATAACCTTGGCCAATAAATGTTTTTAACACCTGATTTTGACCGGCAATAGCACTGAGTTCTGCAAGAGCATCGTGTTCCGTCGTAGAAGCACCCAAACCAAGTGGATCACTAGAGCGAATATTGTTCGGAACTACCGCACCAATAAACGCATCCATACTCTCATAACCAATACTCTCCAACATGGCCTTTTGGTCCAACTCAGACGGGCCAATATGACGGCGAATAAATTCATTACTGTCTGCCAGTTCTGCCAGTGATTTCATACCTTCTTCAATCTCTCTTTCATTTTAGTTTTTACTCTTAAGGTTAAGCTTTATTCACCTAGGCTCCTGCCCACTACATGCTTGTCCATGCCATTCTTGCTGAAGACATACTTACCCGCGCCCCTTTACCCGCGATAATAACGATGGGGAATAAAGGGCATTTTTTCCACAGTCACGGGACGCGCTTTTCCTCGAACCATTGCACTCAACTGGGTGCCCACAGCTGCGTATTCTGCTGCCACATACCCCATTGCCAACGGAGCATCTAAGCTCGGCCCAAAGCCACCGCTGGTCACAACACCTATCTGAACACCCTCGGCATTAACTATCTCCGCACCGTCTCGCACTGGTGCCCGGCCCTCAACTTTCAGTCCTACTCGCTTACGGACTGCACCATTAGCTTGTTCATTAAAAATAATATCAGCACCGGGGAAACCACCCGCCTTGTTACCACCGGCACGGCGGGACTGACTTATACTCCACAACAGTGATGCTTGAATGGGTGTCGTTTCTGCGTCAAGATCATGGCCATACAAACACAGCCCGGCTTCCAATCTCAGAGAATCCCGAGCACCAAGCCCAATGGCTTTCACTCGGTCAAAGCACAAAAGTTTACGTGCCAATAATTCGGCTGACTCAGCAGGAACAGAAATTTCAAAACCATCTTCACCTGTGTAACCTGAACGAGTGATATAACAATCCACCCCAGCAAGGGTGGCTCGGGCCCCAGTCATAAAAACCAATTCCCGTGCCTCTGGTGCCAGTTTAGCCATCACTTCTAAAGCCGCAGGCCCCTGTAGTGCCAACAACCCTTGTCTTTCAAGGTATTCAATATCAAAGCCGGGCAAGTTATTTCGCAAGTGTTCGAGATCCTGCTCTTTACAGGCCGCGTTCACCACCAGAAAAAAGCAATCTTCCGCCCAGCGAACAATCATCAAATCATCCAGAATGCCGCCATTATCATTGGTAAACAATGCATAGGTCTGTTTATTAATACCTAATGTTTCCAGCTCCACCGGCACCAATGCTTCAAGTGCTTTCGCTATACCCTCACCAGTAATGACCACTTGCCCCATATGAGAGACATCGAACAAACCCGCATGCTCACGAGTGTGTAAATGTTCGGTTTTAATGCCTGCCGGGTACTGTACTGGCATGTCATAACCGGCAAATGGGACCATTCGAGCCCCTAGTTCCAAGTGTAATTCCTTGAGGGGCGTGGCTTTCAGGTCAGTCGTATTATCTATTGTCATAACTATTTTTCTGGGTGATTAGGAATTAAGGCAGCACATGTTAGCGGCCACAGTTGAATTGGTAAAATTAATAGTTAAAATCCTTACATTAATAATATTAAT
>JASJGJ010000075.1:0-2832 GCA_033791605.1 Porticoccus sp. | reverse complement strand
TGTGAACCTAGCAAGGTTAATAAAAGTAAAAATGTGGTTGTCTGGGCCTCAAATGATAAGGGTGAAAATTGGAAGCCCATTATTAGTTTTCAAAAAGATATCTGGCCAATGAAACTATTTCAGTATGGGCAGGTACGGTTTCCAGCAGGTGATAATCTGGGGCCATATTTATGGTTAACTCCGCAAGGAACAAATAGCGACCAAATAAGTATGCGAATTAGAGTGATATGAACAAAATATATATACCAGAAAAAGACAAAATAGCTAAAGATAATATGTGGCGTTGGTACCAAAATGCAATTTTGGAAACTAATTTGCTGGATTTATCAGATAAGGAAAGAGAAGTATTTTGCGAGTACTATCGCGAAGCGGGACTTTTCCAAACATGGCGCCAACCTTTCTTTAAACAACACTATGCCAATACGTTCGAGCGGGCATCAGTGTATCTTCTTGAGAGTACATCCAAGCCTCGAATTGTCGATCTGGGTTGTGGAACGGGTACTCAGAGCCTTTATTTTGCGTTAATGGGGGCAAGCGTTGCTGCATTTGACATGGATAGCGTTGCATTGGAAATCTTCCGAAAAAGAATTGATTACTATCAAAAGTATTCTGGTCGTCAGTTGGATATCACTATTTATGAGGCCAATACTCTGATGTTCGATTATGAACAGATCGGCCCGATAGATGGCGTCTATTCCATGTTCGCATTCAATATGATGCAGCCAAGCGATGTGTTAGTAGAGAATATAGATAGGTCGATGCACAAGGGAGCGCGTGTTGCGATTATAGATGGAAATAACTTAAGTTGGTTGCCGCGAGTTGTTCCTTCTCGGCGACGTAATGTTTGGTCACCGAAAACATTTAGGAATAAATTAGAAGAAATAGGCTACAAGGTTGATAAACATCATGGAGGAATTGTTTTTCCACCTCTAATGTGGCGAATTATACCACGTATATTCATAGAACCTATGGATCAATTGTTGTCCAAATTTTGGTTGTTTCCAATTTCTCATCAGATATTGGCAGAGAAACTATAGGGCTGTATTTACAATGTGGCGTTAGAGTAGACTGTGGTTGAAGTGAAATTGCTAGGTAGGTTGTTGTATCGCAAGCACGGTTTTCATACTGTAGCAGCAGTAGGTATTAATTAATAATGGATCGTTTTCTTAGGTTGCGATGGTTATTGGGAACCTTGTGGAGGCTTGGTTTTACCAATCTTGGTCGAGTAGCTTTATATCGCATACAGCTTAAGACAGGGCGGCTGCAAAAAAAGCTCCCGATAGGAAGGCATATCAGAGGGCCTTTTTTTTCTGGTAAATGTCTGTCTATTTTTTCTGGGGTAAATAACTTATCCACTATATCTCCAGATGCTCTATTGCTAACCCATGGAAAAATTCGTTACTTTTCCTCCTCGGTTGAAAATGTTGGTAACCCGCCTAATTGGCACCTGGATGCCATTACTGGTGAATATTACCCTAATATTGAAAAACATTGGTCTCAACTTTCAGATTTTAAAACAGGAGATATAAAGCACATCTGGGAGCCATCGCGCTTTCAATGGTTAGTTCTGGCAACACAGGCTTTTCGCACTACTGGAGATAGTATGTATCTTTCACTGATCAATGAGTGGTTGACTGATTGGTCAAAAAAAAATCCAGTAAATCAAGGGCCAAACTGGAAGTGCGGGCAGGAAACGGCCATTCGAATTCTCAATTTGTTGATGGCTGCATTTGTGCTAGGAGAACACTATAGGCCAACTCTAGCATTGATTCAGGTTGTTCGTGAACACTGTGAACGAATTGAACCTACGCTTCACTATGCTATCGCTCAGGATAACAATCATGGCACCAGTGAGGCGGCAGGATTATATGTGGGGGGTAACTGGCTGATTGCTGTTGGTGATAGCTCTAAAAAATCACGGCTCTGGGCCAGAATGGGTCGTAAAAGGTTGGAAGAGCGAATAAGTACTTTAGTGGAGAATGATGGCAGCTTTTCACAGTACTCCGTGAATTACCACCGACTATTACTAGACACATTATCGCAGGTAGAATTTTGGCGACGAAATTTAGATCTGCCTCATTTCTCTAAACACTTTTATAAACGGGTGTCTGCCGCAACAAAGTGGCTTTGGCAGATGACCGATCCAGTTACGGGGGAAGCGCCCAACTTGGGCGCTAATGATGGGGCTCTATTGTTGCAGTTGGCAGATACTCCTTACAGAGATTTTCGTCCTACAGTACAGCTTTCTGGTGTATTGTTTTTAGGTCAACGACTATACGAAAACTGTGGGTCAGGAGATCGACTTTTACAGTGGTTAGACCTTCCGCCAGAAAAGTACCCAGTGAATAAAAAGGTGCGTGGCTCTGTTATTATGAATAATGGTGGTTTTGTCACTATGCATGGCGAATCATGCTGGGGTATGTTGCGTTTCCCGCGATTTCATTTTCGTCCAGGTCACGCTGATCTTTTACATATTGAGATTATGGATCGTGGAATTAGCATTGTGAAAGATGGTGGAAGTTACAGTTACAATACCAAACCCCAATGGCTGAATTATTTTCCTGGTGTTGCTTCTCATAATACTATTCAGTTTGATGATGGAGAGCCCATGCCGAGACTCAGCCGCTTCCTTTTTGGTGCGTGGCCTGAAGTCAAAAATGTCGCCTTTGAACACACAGATGAAATTGCATCTTGGAGTGGTGGGTATAAGGATTACAGAGGCTGCAAACATGATCGAAAAGTAGAAGTTTCTGGTCGTGCCTGGAAAGTGGAAGACGTTGTTGCTGGTTTTTGTGAGAAAGCGGTGCTGCGCTGGCGGTTAGCACTGGGTGA
>JASJGJ010000074.1:0-5112 GCA_033791605.1 Porticoccus sp. | reverse complement strand
ACATCACGCCCGGTGTGGCCAAGTGATATGCGAGCCATCATGCCAAGGGTAATCATGCCAACACCACCATAGGCGAAAGCATGTACCGCCAACATGGGATCAGTATTCAGAAAATAGGCTGATGCATGCAAAACAAACCCGGCAATAATCCAACCATAGCCAACATAGAGAACCCATAGCAGAGGTTTCTGCCAAATGCCCGGAGTATGCCAACCAACCAATCGCACTGTATGAATAACCGCTAGCAAGATTGCGCTAGCGGCAGCATACAACGGCAACGGATAATAAACTTCAGTCACAAGAAACACGAGCATCAGCACAAGGCTCGCGAAACTAATCCATGAATGGTCCCGAAGTGTGACGGGATAACCAACACCTTTTTCTATAAAGAATGGAATTACCCTATGTCCCATTAGCAGGATGAGTGAAATGATGATGTACAGCCCCGTATAGAGCCCGATGCGAATACCGTTGTCCAAAACATTGAACAAACCAAGGTAGAAAAAAATATTTCCGACAAAAATAAGTCCCAGCATTAACCAAATACCCATCTGCTTCCATTGTTTAACCTTGGCTATGGGTAGTAGTGCCAGTATACAAACCAGCAGATTAAAGAGCAGATCAAGAATCGCCATAACTAGGAGGTTATTACTAAATGGCAGGTAGCACATCAGCCTGGCCAGCACCCATATTGCAGCGAGTATAAACAAAGGAAAACCATGAATGGTTTGAATACCCGTCCAGTTTTTAACAGCGGTTAACAGAAAACCAGTAATTACGGCTAGACCATAACCGTAGATCATTTCATGAGCATGCCAATGAACACCGGAGAGTCTGGCATCGGGCAAAATCGTTAGGTTGTATTGGTAGATCTGTGTCCAGAGAACGACGGAAATAATCGCGAACAAACTGCCCAACAGGAAAAATGGCCTGAAGCTCAGATCAAACAATGCGTATCGTGATGTTGCTTGTGGGTCGGTGATTCTCATGCATTTCTCAATCTAGCAGATCGGCTTCACGTACTCTCTCGTGGCTTGCAACTATTTTCTAGTTTAGTCGCTTTCCATTTGTTTATTTAGTCGTTTATTCCAATCATCGTTCACTAAAACAATTGAGGTCAGAGAACAATATTCTCTAATATTAGTAACAATTGTTCTCTGACCCCATTTATTTACAGTTACGGCCCTAGTTGTTTACATAGTACGTACTTCCCATCTGGCTCGAGGGCGCGTAGAGGTCACCGTTGTAGTTGTAAAGTGACGCGTAGGTCTTCGACCCTTTCTGTTCAATGACCGCATAGTTTGCCCGCTGCTTTTTATCCGGTTTGCCACTGTCGCCGGTGATCCAGGTGCCGGTATTAACATAGATGAATCCACTCTCTCCCGACTGATTAGTTTCTGGAAGGTTGAGCAATTTCTCAAGAGCCGATTTTTGGTCCGGATGTATTCCGTCACGGGCTACTGTTAACAACTCTTTCGATTCATCGGTTTCCGGGAGCCAGCCGGATTTTATTTCTGCATCATGGGTGTGCCCGAAAAGGGCAATGTTGCTGGAGAAGAAAGAGTGGTATTTCAGAAAAGCGGCTGGCCTGAGCATTCCGGTCGCTCCGATTACAGCGGTGTTTGCACCCACGTAATCAGACATATGCTGGTCCCACTCGTCGTAAACATTTCCGTAGGAACCCGTTACGTCGCTGGTGTTTTCGACGTTCTTATCGATACCATCCAAGCTGTTCATCGCGATACTCTGGTTTTTGGTGTCGGAAAGGCTAGCGATGAAATCGTAAATATTGGCGACTAAAGGATCCTTTTTGTTCCAACTATTCCAGAACGCACCGATTGCCTCGAAGACGCTAGATTGAGAAAGCGGATGGCCGTTGATAACCCCTTCCGCCTGGGATCGTGCAACAAAGAAGCCTACGGGTAGATGGTGGGTGGCACCCTGGAGCGTGTCGTAGGTATCGGGAGCGTTAAATAGGTCATAGCACGAACCATGTTCGGCGTAGACCGAAGCTGAATGGTAGATCCCTACCCCTGTTATGGTTGGATCAATAATCGGTTTGATACCTGGCAAGATTTTGGTGAGCTCACCGCTTTGAATCAGCATGTCGTGGTTACCCGGTACATAAAATACAGTAACGCCGGAAGTGGCAATTAATTGCTTCAATCCCTGAATTACAGGCTGATTTTGGGACGCGCTGGCAATGACCTCAAACTGATTCGAGCCTGGAGTAACCGGGCTGGTACCGTACGGAACGACCCATTCGTCGAAAAGGTCGCCGACGATTACCAGCTCTGCCACCGTGGCGTCGTTGGCGAGCTGCGTCAAGAATTCCCCCAGTAGCACAGCCTTTTCTGTCCAGAACCACCCGTATTTTTTTGTCACACTCTCTTCAGTGCCCATATGAATGTCGCTGATAAAAATCCTTTTTGTTCGACTCATAATCTCCTCCGTGTATGTACCAAAGTGGTTGAAATAATTTTATAAGAGCAGCTCCATGTTTAGCTCAAATTTGTGCTTCATACGCATAACGCCTACATCAATGACTTAAAGGGGGCAGACTTAAAGAGGTCAGAGAACAATACTTTCTAATATAAAACCAATTTTTCTCTGGTAGAATTTTTACACACATTTCCCTACTCCCCTCCCAATCCCTCAACACCAACCAACCAAGACTCCAACCGCTGCCCAACATTAATGGTCGCTTCAAACCGCGGTGGTACATTCTGTTGACGACGAGTTCCCTCTCCCACCGCAGCTTCAAGCACTTCATGGTGCTGCAATGGAACATGAACCGTTTTATTGCTGAGTGATTTGATATAACCGGAGAGCCCTGATCCGTCTGAACGATTATTCGTTATGCGCGCTTTCACCAGCCCTTTCATTAACAGAAATTTTGTTCGGTCGGTGTACTTTGCTCGTAACGCATCACGGTCTAGTCCTGCGTCGATCACAAACAGTCGTGATGCCGAGGTTTTTTCTCGCGCCAGGTTATTTTCTGCTCGACTAATTTTTTGGGCATTCGCTTGTTCTGCTAGCAAATCATCAACATGTTTCTGGGCGGCTGCAAGCACGCTTTGATAGGCCATGCCGTTGTATTCAAGTACAAGGAACACTTCCTTTTCGATGAGTCTTTGGTAGTGACGTTTGTCTTCGTCGCGAATGAACGGTTTGGATACATCAAAACCCAGCTCGGCCAGCTTCTCTTTATTGAACCAATCAAGTCTTTCAGACGGTTTATTGTCTCGGCTGAAATAGCCGTAATCCCGATTTCGGTGCGTTATCCTCAGATGGATGCCGCTGTTTTCCTCTTTTCCGAGATAGCGATACGGTAGGCTCAGTTCTCGCTCAGTGAGCGTTATGGTGCTTTCGGGTTCACCGGAACGGTTGTAGGCCACTCCGGCTAGCACGATGGCATTGGTTATAATGATCAGCCCTATGCCGGCTAGCATGGCTTTGATGTGACGCATTGCTTTCATTCGTCGCAAAAGGCTCATGACTTTGCCTCGGCGTCTTCTTTGCTAAGGTCGTCAGTCAAATCCTCACTAAAGTCAAAGAAACCCTTTGCGCGTAGTCGTTTAAAGATCAGCAAAAACAATACGGCGGTGAGCCCGATGACAAAGAAGAACAGATACTTGGGCATGATCTCCCACCACCAGTCGAAGAACTTGGTGTAGAGGAAGATCACAAAGAAGGTGTTGCCGGTGTTGACGGTTTCTTTCCAGTGCATGCGTATTCCCCACCACACGGCCGCTGCGCTGAGGACAAAGCCTGCCAGTTGATAGAAGCCTTCTATTACATCCATGTCCCATGCGAGGTAGCTGATTCGGCCGTAGTTGGAAAGGACGAGTATGGGTAAGAAAAGACACAATAAACCGAACACCCGATACAGGGGGGCGAAGCCCCAGTAGCGATGATGATTCACAAACTGCGGGAACAGGAATAACAGCATGGCGGCGGGGAAAAAGTTTTCTGGCCGCTCGCCGAAAGACAACCAGTACATACCTCCCCAGGTGCCGGTGCGTGCGGAAACAAAGCCGATAACGCAAAGAATGCCCGCCGCCTGTAGTAAACGGATGTCGCAGGTGTAGGCCAACAAAAAGGCGAAGACGCCCCAAACGATAAAGGCGTTGTCTGACGGCGTGATGTTAAATATTTGCCCGAGCATGTAAATGTTCAGCACAAAACACGCGAAGTTCACCAGGCCGACAAGCTTGGCGAAGTAACCGGTTTTTTCTTTCTCAGCGACCAGCAGCGTGGCCACCAGGGTGACGAGTGAGCCGGTGATCAGTATAAGGATCTGGCTGGTGGTGCCGAGCTTTCCCCAGAATTGGTAAAACAGGAAAAACACACTGGCGGCCAAGGCCAAAGCGCCGAGAAATGAGGCGATGCGCATGCCCAGCGAGAGTTGTTTTTCGCGTTGGTCTTGGTCGATATCAAAATCATCGCTGTATTGGCTGAGCAGATTTTGGTGGTAGGCGTTAACGGATTGCGCCTGTTCGTCATTGAGGGAGAGCACGCCATCACTTTTCAGCAGGGCCAGCTCATCCTGAAAGGCCTTTACCTGGTCGGCGCGCTTTTGGGCTTCTGCTTTTGAGAGCTGTGATTTAAAGGTCATTAAATTAGAGAAACGACATTCCGTGTTTTAACTCGTTGTTTTTGTTTTATGGCTTAGCGTAGCTTGGTAATGAGGACAAGGCCTCCCTCATTTCCCTTCTCAATTCACATACTCTCACAATAAACCCGGATGTTATGTAGGGGATGGCCTACAAACCGTCAGGAGCAATTGTATTTGTGGTGTTAATGAATGGAGATAGGTCAAGCAGTGAGCATTGAGTCAAAAAATGCTTCGTCATAAACCGTGAAATAACCGCGATACCAAAATAGTCAGTCGATACCTTGCCACTGTAAAAACAGTAACAACAATGCCCAAATTATTCCCCAAGCCCACACGTACCCCCCTACTATGGAGGGTGATGTTTAGCGAAGAATGCCGAACGAATTGCTGGGATATAGATCTGTCCCCTTTAACTCTTTCCCTTTAACTCTTTCTGACAATCGCCTCTCCACACCGCTCCCCTACATTAGGATTACGAAGAGTGCGGTTCCAGA
>JASJGJ010000073.1:0-19381 GCA_033791605.1 Porticoccus sp. | reverse complement strand
ACCATACAGAATCACCTCCCGGACTAATGCCCGTTGCCGGGCAGGAATACCCAAGGCACGAACCTCCGACAACATTGGTAATGTCATTGTCTGGCTCAATACCTCAACTTGAAATTCTCCACCACTGGCATCGATTAGGCGCTGGGTAAGAGAGCCTCTGTTCAACAGCCAATCCCGAAGTGCCGCAGGCGCGGTAGCAGAGGGTGTGCGGGTGTAACTCCGCCAGTTGGGCTCCGGGTGAAATTTGCGGTTAGGGTAGCGTAAAGCGGGCAAGATAATGACCTGTACATCGAGTGATCGCGGGACATTCTAACCCGGAATGGTTTTGGTGGGTGTATTTGTGGTTAGGTTTTTCGTGGTGGTTTTTCACCAAGAATAAGAGAATGACAATGAGCCGTATTCATGGGATTTTTCTTGTTCTTCAAATTCTCGAGTACGAAAAACTTTGGCGTAGGAAACTTTCCAGCCGTCCACTAAAAAACTGAATCCCACCGCTGCATCGGCTACGGTTGATCGGCGATTCACGCTGTGGCTATCTTCAAAGGTATTGCCATCTAAAAAAATATCTCTTGCCACCCATCTACTATCAAGAGAAATAAATGCGTGCAGTCCGCAGACCCATTGACCACAGCGGCGCATATCGCCGTTACCAGGAGAGCTATTGTCGCCGCCGGGTCGAAGGGCAGCGGTGCCAAAGTCTTCAGGCAATTGCCAGCCAATACGGTATTCTCCACCGAGGTTTAGGTAGGTAGCAACATTGCCTAGACTGACACCACTGTGGGCAATAAAGTCTTGGTGGGGCCAGCTGTTGGTGAGTTTAAAGCGGTGTTTGTGTTCGTATACAAACTGTAAACCGAGCTCGTTTTCCAGTTGATTGTCCCAGCCCTTGAATTTATCGATGCCCCGAAGGTTGTGAATGGCATCCTGGCTCTGTTCCGCTAACGATGCTGGTCCTACCAAACCGATATTGGCTTCCAAGGTATCCAGCTGTTTGTTAGCTCGGATGTGATAGGCGAAGCCTAAGTAGAGGTAACCGGCGTAGGGTCGGTCATCTTGGATGACCGTTGTTGCTTCTTTGTCAGAGGGGGTAAATATTAGTTGTCCCATGCTAATGACGAGATTGCGCTGCACTATCGGGTCATCGTCATCCTTGAGGTGGTGAAAAAAGCGAAGCTTTGCGTTGACCTTACTGACCCAAGATGGGAGCCGTTCATCTTCCAGGTAAGAGGTGAGGTCCGGTGAAACGCAGGAGACACGAATACCATTGGTATAGTGTAAGTCTGTTTCTCCAAACATATCATTTTCAAGATACAGGTTTAGGGTAGCGCAATAGCGGTCTTCTTCGGCATGGGTGAAACCACTAAAAATGGTACAACAAGCAAGCAAGAGAAAGTAGGGAATTTTTTTCATCAGTTCGTCCAGAATCAATACTTGTATTATGGCGGTGACAAGTGCAAGTACAAGCATTATGCAAGCGGGCCGTTGGGTTAACATTGTATATTTTTGGGTAGGTCGGCAAGATGGTGACTTCTTTAGGGTAAGCAGGGAATGGTGTTGACCCGAAACGAAAGGAATGATGGTGGGCGGTAAAGGACAGTTTCAATTATTGAAGTCTCGGCGATTTTTGCCGCTTTTTCTGACCCAGTTTTTTGGTGCACTTAACGACAACCTCTTTAAGAACGCGTTATTAGTCATTCTCGTCAGTGCCAGTATTGCCGGTGCGGAAGATAGTAATACCAATGCATTAGTCAACTTGGCGGCGGGACTGTTTGTGCTGCCTTTCTTTCTATTTTCTGCGATATCTGGTCAGTTGGCAGATAAGTATGAAAAGTCACGAATTATCCGAAAGATCAAGCTTGCCGAGATCATGATTATGGTGGTGGGCTTTTTGGCACTCTGGCTGGGGTCTTTGTGGCTATTATTTCTGGTGCTGTTTCTTATGGGGGTGCAGTCCACATTTTTTGGGCCGGTTAAGTACTCCATTATTCCCCAACATTTGAGCGACAGTGAATTGGTTGCGGGCAATGCACAAGTGGGCATGGGCACGTTTGTGGCTATCTTAATCGGCACTATCATGGGTAGCCTGATGGGTGGTGCTGACAATGCCGTTTGGTTGGTGGGTATTGCGGTCGTCGTCGTTGCAATGATTGGCTGGCTGAGTAGTTGCAGCATACCTGTGGCCGAGGCGAAAGCGACTGATTTGAAAATTGACTGGAATATCCCACGTATTAGTTGGCAGCTGATCAAGTTGTCTACAGAAAAGCGGACAGTGTTTCTGGCTATTCTGGGTATCTCCTGGTTCTGGATGTTGGGAGCCAGCTACCTCACACAGATGCCCAACTTTACTGTGACGGTATTGCATGGGCGGCCCAGTGTTATTGCCTTGATTCTCTGCGCATTTACCGTGGGTGTTGCCTGCGGATCTTTGCTGTGTGATCGACTTAGTGGTCATCGCGTTGAGATTGGTTTGGTGCCATTGGGCTCATTGGGTTTAAGCCTTTTTGGTATTGATCTTTATTTTGCGGCTCACGGGTATGCTGGTGTTGACGGGATTGGTGTTTTTGAGTTTTTCTCTCAGACCGGAGGGCTGCGTATTCTGTTTGATATTGCCATGGTTGGGTTGTCCGGTGGGCTTTACATCGTGCCTTTATATGCCATGGTGCAAGCTCGTACCGAGGCGTCAAAACGGGCACGGGTGATTGCCAGTAACAATATTCTTAACGCATTGTTTATGGTGGTGGCCAGTTTGATGGGCATTGTGTTACTCGGTGTTGCGGGTTTCAGCATCCCGGATCTTTTTCTAACCGTAGCATTAATGAATATTGCTATTGCGGTGTTTATTTTCTTGCAGGTGCCCGAGTTCACCATGCGTTTTTTGGTGTGGTTGTTGAGCCATTCTATTTACCGAGTAAAGCATCAGGGTTTGGAACATATTCCAGCCAAAGGCGGAGCCATCATTGTGTGTAACCACGTGAGTTATATAGATGCACTGTTGTTGGCGGGTGCCGTGCGTAGACCGATTCGGTTTGTTATGTTTAAACCCATTTATGAAATCCCTGTGCTGAACTTTATTTTTCGCACGGGCGGGGCGATTCCTATCTGTTCCCGCCAGCATGATGAGCAGGGTTATTTACATGCCATGGATGAGATAGCCGGTGGCTTGGAGCAAGGTCATTTGTTGTGTGTTTTTCCTGAGGGCAAGCTGACTTTGGACGGTGAAATTGATGAATTTAAAGCCGGTATTGAGCGAATTATAGAACGAACGCCGGTACCCGTCGTGCCGATGGCATTGCAGGGATTGTGGGGCAGTTTCTTTAGTCATCGTCACGGAGGTGCGTTTAAGCAGCCTTTTCACCCACATTGGCGACAAGTTAAGGTGTTGGCGGAATCGCCCATTAATCCTGATCAGGTCACCGCCTTGAATTTGCAGGAAAAAGTAACGAACTTGCGTGGAGATTTTCGATAACAGATATCAATAGCGTTAATGGTAGTACGATAGGCGGGTGGCCTAAACATTAAGCCTCAAACTATGGGTTTCAAAAAAGTGGGCAATAGCGATGGGTAAATTACAACTTCATTGGCAAATGCTAATAGCTATTGTGGCTGCGGTTCTTGTGGGTTTGTGGTCGGGTACCGATAGCGCTGTTTTGGGCGTGAGCTTGTACGACATTTTTGGTTTTATAGGCACGTTGTTTCTCAATGCGCTGAAAATGATTATTGTGCCCTTAGTGATGTCCTCGATCATTGTTGGGATGGCTGGTTTGGGTGATAGCGATAACCTTGGGCGGCTCAGTACTAAAACCCTGTCGTTTTATATGTTAACCAGCTTGTCCTCCATTATCGTGGGTTTGATTATGGTTAATTTGATCATGCCCGGTGTTATTGATGGTGAAGCTGCTGGCGGACGCTTGAATCTGAGCTCGCCCGATGCTGTTTCTGAGCAGTTGGCCAGAGTGGAGGGTCGAGGTGCTGGGGATATTGCCAGCGTCTTTGTGCGGATGATTCCCCCTAATGTCGTGAAGGCCGCAGCTGATGGCCAAATGTTGGGATTGATCTTTTTTAGCCTATTGTTTGGTGTCTTTATGACGCGAATCACCAAAGAATACAGCCAGACTATGTTGGGTTTCTGGAATGGTGTTTATGAAACCATGATGGCCGTCACTATGTTTATCATGAAGTTTGCGCCTATCGGTGTTTTTGGTTTGGTGGCTAAAACCGTCGCAGCTACGGGGTTTGATGCTTTTCAGCCACTGCTGATCTTTTTCGCCACCGTTGTGTTGGCTTTGGCGTTCCATGTTTTTGTTACTTTAAGCCTTATTCTCCGGTTGTCGGGCGTCAACCCACTGAAGCATTATCGGGCTATGTTTCCTGCATTGTTAACGGCATTTTCAACAGCGTCTTCTTCTGGCACGTTGCCGATAACCATCGAGTGTGTTGAAAAAAATGCCGGTGTTTCAAACCGTACCACCTCTTTCGTCTTGCCCTTGGGGGCCACCATTAATATGGATGGAACGGCACTTTATGAATGTGTCGCGGCGATGTTTATTGCTCAAGCCTATGGGTTGGATTTGAGTCTCGCTACTCAGTTCACCATTGTATTGGTGGCGTTACTGACATCTATTGGTGTGGCGGGTATTCCGGCGGCTAGTTTGGTGGCCATTACCGTGATTTTAGGGGTGGTTGGCTTGCCTCTCGAGGGGATTGGCATGTTACTGGTGACAGACCGTATATTGGACATGTTGCGTACGGCGGTAAATGTTTTTAGTGATTCCTGTGGGGCGGTAGTGATAGCCCGGAGCGAGGGAGAGAAAGGGGTGCTGGCAGGTTAAAAGAGGTTTAAGTTTTAGCGGAGATTCATACAAATAAGCCCGACCTTTGGCCGGGTTTATTTGTGTTTTAAAAAAAGCGCTCTAGCTAAAGACTCCCTTGAAGAAGAAGAAAAATACTATGGCTAAGGCCGCCCCAGCAGGTAGTGTTACCAGCCAAGACATGAAGATCGTGCCAATGACACGAATATTCAGTGCGGCTATACCTCGAGCTAAACCAACACCCAATACAGCACCCACCAGTGTATGAGTTGTTGAAATAGGCAGTCCTGTGCCAGACGCAAGTACGACGGTGGCGGCAGCGCCTAGTTCTGCTGCGAAGCCTCGGCTTGGCGTGAGTTCAGTAATTTTACGGCCAATAGTACCCATTACTTTGAAGCCGTAGGTCGCCAGCCCCAACATAATACCGACACCACCTAATAGCAGAATCCAACTGGGCATTACGCTTTCAACCTCAACGGCGCCAGATCTCACGACACTGACTACGGCGGCCAAGGGGCCGACCGCATTGGCTACATCATTGGATCCGTGGGCAAACGCCATAGCGCATGCGGTAAAGACCATCAGTACAGCAAAGACCTTTTCCACACTGGCAAAGCGGTTGCTTTTTTCGGCTTCTTCATCGCGCTCTACTCGGCTTAGTAGTACCGACCCAATCAATGAAACAAGAATGCCTACACCCGCAGCCATCAGCGCACACTCACCAAAGCTCATGGATATCCCGGCATCTTTGAAGATATGCTTGAATCCCTTGAGCAGAGTGACCATGGAAATTAGGAAGCCTACGGCAAACATATAGATTGGAATAATTTTTTTGGCTCGGGAGAAAGGATCATCCTGAGTGAGAATTAATTTTTGCACGCTGCGAAAGAGCATATAGGAGATGGAACCTGCTAATACGGGGGATACCACCCAGCTTGCAACGATTTTCCCTACCTTGCCCCAGTTCACCGCGTCGACGGAGATGCCCACCGCGGCAAAACCGACAATGGCACCAACGATAGAGTGGGTGGTGGAGACTGGCCAGCCCATCATACTGGCAATTAATAACCATGTGCCTGCGGCCAGTAGCGCCGAGAGCATGCCAAACACCAGTAATTCCGGCGTCTCTGCGATAAAGGCAGGATCAATGATGCCCTTTCGGATGGTGGAGGTTACCTCTCCCCCTGCCAAGTAAGCACCGGCAAACTCAAACACCATGGCGATGAGAATGGCCTGTTTAACCGTGAGAGCCCTCGATCCTACCGAGGTGCCCATGGCATTGGCCACATCGTTGGCGCCAACACCCCAAGCCATAAATAGCCCGAATACACAGGCAAGGATGATCAGTATTTGGCCGTACTCAGCAAATAGCGTCATATCTGGGTTTCCTAATAATTGTTATTAACCCAGTTATCGGGCAAGCAAGAGTTGTAGCCTTCCACCGACGCCTTCGGCCAAATCAGCCAATTCACCAATCATGTCTATGATCTGGTAGAGAAAGATCGCATCGATTGGGGGGAGATCTTGCTCAAGCTCAAAGAGCTTGTGGCGTATTTCCTGTTCCAGCCGGTCCGTTTTATCTTCCAAGTGGTCCAATTCGCCAATCATTTTTTCAACAAAGTCGACTTCCTTGCCGCTAAACCCTACTTCCAGCAGTTCGTCGAGCTCGTCGATAGCTTTCAGGGCTTGTCGCCCAGCATCAATCGAGGATGAGACAAAGCTGATCATTTGCTGGTGGAGTGGTGCAGGGACAGACATTTTTCTGCCAAGCATCAGGCCTGCAATATCCTTGGTTCGGTTTGCAATACGATCTTGAATACTTAGAAGGTCCAGCAGATCGCCACGATCAAGAGGCATAAAGAGACTCTTGGGGAGCTGAAGGCGAAGCTCTCGCTTCATTTCATCCGCTTTATCTTCCTCTTGAGAGATAACAGAAAAGACTTCTTCGGCTTTCTCCCAGTCGTTAGCGATGGCGGCATCAAGAAAGTCCTGAAGTTTTTCTGCGCAGGCTATCACGAGTGACATGTGAGTCTGCAATGGACTAATGGGGGACTTACCAAAGAGATTAAAAATCGTTTTACCAAAAGCCATGATAGGGGCTCCTAAAGAACTAGCCCGCGAGTATAAGAAGCTGTAATAAGAATGTCACATTAATGTCATCAAGTTTTATACTTGACCGTAGCGATTACTGTCGCCCAGCCAGCGCCGAATAATGGCTTGGGCTTGTGTGGGATGTTGTTTTAAAAGGGTTTTAGCTGATTTTTTAATGTCAGGTAAGAGTTGGGCGTCCCGTTGCAGGTCGGCAATGCGCAATTCCATTTCACCCGTTTGACGAGTGCCCAGTACTTCGCCTGGACCGCGAAGCTTTAAATCCATTTCGGCTATTTCAAAACCATCGGTAGTTTGGCGCATAATTTTCAGTCGTTCAGTACCCTGTTGTGACAAGGGGGAGCTGTATAACAGTACGCAATGACTTTCTTCTTGGCCGCGCCCTACTCTGCCTCGTAGTTGATGAAGTTGTGCCAGGCCGAGCCTTTCAGGATTTTCAATGACCATCAGGCTGGCATTGGGGACATCGACGCCCACCTCAATGACAGTGGTGGCAATAAGAAGCTGGATCTGCCCTTGTTTAAAGGCCGTCATAGCGGCAGCTTTTTCTCCCGGTTTAAGCCGACCATGAATCAAACCTATTTCTAACTCTGGTAGCAATAGGTGTAATTCATCCGCGGTGGCTTCGGCAGCTTGGGCTTCAAGCACATCTGACTCTTCAATAAGTGTGCAAACCCAATAGGCTTGACGACCATTTGTGCAAGCCTGTCGGACGCGTTCAATGACTTCATGGCGACGTTGGTTAGAGATGAGGACGGTATTAACGGGAGACCGCCCAGGGGGAAGTTCGTCGATAATGGAGCAATCCAGATCTGCATAAGCACTCATGGCTAAGGTTCTGGGGATGGGTGTTGCTGTCATAATGAGTTGGTGTGGAATCTGGTTGGGGTCTCTCCCCTTCTCTTTTAGTGCCAAACGTTGGTGTACGCCAAAACGGTGTTGCTCATCAATAATGGTGAGAGCCAAATTGTGAAACGTTACGCCTTCTTGAAACAATGCATGAGTGCCGATGACAATTTGAGCAGAGCCATCTTGGATCATCGACAATTGTCGTTCTCGCGCCTTGCCTTTTACTTTGCCGGTGAGCCACGCTAATTGAATACCCAAAGGTTTTAACCATGCCTCAAAGGATTGACGGTGTTGCTCTGCCAGAATTTCTGTGGGGGCCATAATGGCAGCTTGTTTCCCTGCGGCGATGCACTGGAGTGAGGCTAGCGCCGCCACAACCGTTTTTCCTGAGCCAACGTCACCTTGAACCAAGCGCAGCATGGGGAAGGGTTTTGACAAATCTCGCTGAATTTCTGTGCTAACACGTTGTTGAGCCGCGGTAAGCTGGAAGGGTAATGCGGTTAAAAATTGTTGTTGCAGCGATTCATCGATGGTGAGGGCTGGGGCGCTGTGTTGCTGAAAAGTCTGCCGGAGTTGAAGTAAGCTGAGCTGATGAGCCAGCAACTCTTCAAATGCCAGTCGTTGTTGAGCGGGGTGCTCACCTTTTGCCAGCTGATCGATAGCGGCTGTTTTTGGCGGTTGGTGAATAAATCCTATGGCGTTGGTAAGCGATGATTTCTCAAATGTATCGGGCAGTAATTCAGAGAGCTTATGTTGCTTCATTAACGCCAGAGCTTGAGTGGCTATGGTGCGAAGTCGTTGCTGTGAAATACCTTCGGTAGCAGGGTAGACCGGGGTTAAGTGTTGTTGCAGTGGCTGAGGGTGCTGTTGATCAAGAAATTGATATTCCGGATGGTAAATTTCTAACCCCGAACTGCCGCGTTTTACCTCGCCATAACAGCGAAGGTAGCTACCTGTGATCAGATTTTCTCGCTGGGCATGACTAAAATGGAAAAAGCGTAGTGTGATGATGCCGGTATTATCCTGCAGTCGACACATAAGGCTTCGACGACGACCAAATACTAGATCGCAGCCTCGAACCTCTCCTTCGATAACAACCTCAGTGTTCGTCTGAGTACTCCCTATGGGGGTAATGCGAGTGCGGTCCATATAGCGCAGGGGTAAATGGAACAAGACATCTTGAATGGTTTGAATGCCCAGTTTTGCCAATTTGCTGGCAAGCTGAACACCAACGCCTTTTAGTTGTGTTACGGGTATTTGGTCGAGAGGGCGTTCCGTCATCCTATCGACGGGCAACTGGGTAGCGGGTGTTGTTTGATGGCGTTTCTCAGGGCATCAATGGCTTTATGTCGAGGAAAGCTGGCTCTCCAGGCCAGTGCTGTAGAGCGGCAGGGCGCAGGGGAAGCAAACGGACGGGTAACCAATAAACCGTCTTTGTAGCCGGTACCGATGGCCGCAGAAAGGGGCAAAATGGTAATACCGAGCCCTGATGCCACCATGTGACGAAGAGTCTCCAGAGAGCTGCCTTCGCTATGGGTTCGAATCTGCCCTTGGTTTTCATCATGGTGTTTGTTTAAGTCGGGTAGTGCTTCTCGAACCTGGTCACCAAAGCAATGACCTTCGCCCAACAGTAGAACATTCTCATACTCAAGGTCTTTCGGTTTTATCTCTGTTAGTTTAACCAGAGGATGGTTTTCGGGCAGCAGTACCACAAATGGTTCGGAATAAAGTGGTTGGGTAACCACGTCGGGTTCATTAAAAGGTAGCGCGACAATAATTACATCCAGTTCACCCTTGCGTAATCGTTGCCTGAGCGTGGCGGTGAAACCCTCCTCCACGACTAATGGCATTTGTGGAACAGATTTTTGCAGCGCTGGGATAAAGTGGGGGAACAGATAAGGACCGATGGTAAAAATAGCACCCACATAGAGAGGTGTTTTTAGCTGGTCTCTTCCTGCAGACGCGATATCTTTGATTGAGGCGCTTTCTTCCAATACCCGTTGTGCTTGGGCTATTACTTGTTCGCCAATGGGGGTGGGGCGAACACTGTTTTTAGAGCGCTCAAATAATTCAATATCAAGTTCTTGCTCAAGTTTTTTGACGGCAATACTTAGGGTAGGCTGGCTGACATGACATAGTTTAGCGGCATGACCGAAATGCTGTTGTTGGGCCAGTGTGACGATATAGCGTAATTCAGTTAAGGTCATGGTTGTTTCCTAAGGGCCTGTTAAGGCTGTTTGAGGTCTCTGCTATGGCGGGACCTTCCTGCTTTAACGGTGTTTTTTCTCGCTTATACTGCATTCGTAACGTCTGTTGGAACAAATAAGGAGCAATCAGCAGTAGCACCGAATAGCCTTGGACAAAATAATAGCGAAAACAAATCAAAAATGGAAAATTCATTGAAAGTTTTATTTGCAGGTTGTGGTGATATTGGCCTACGTACAATTCGTCGTTTGGAGAGTCACCAAGAGGTCTCGGTGTGGCAAACCCTAGCTATGCGTCGTCATATAAGAATGCTGCCTTCAGATGTAGATGCTGTAGCGGGAGATCTTCGTGATACAGACGGCTTGGTGCGATTATGGGATAGCTCTAGAATCGATGCCTTAGTCATCACCCTGACGCCTGACCACATGAGCGATGATGGTTACCGTGATAGTTATGTGGCTGCAGCTCAGGCCGTGAAGTCGGCCATAGCTCAAACCACTCAGCCGCCTAGCTTGGTGATGTGGGTATCCAGTTCGGGTGTTTATGGCCAGAGTGGTGGGGAGTGGGTAGATGAATTGACGGAGACCAGCCCGACATCATTTCGGGGTAAACGCTTGCTGGAAGCAGAAAAAATTATTGATGATTTGCCCATTACTTCTGTTGTTGTGAGATTTTCCGGTATTTATGGTCCGGGTCGAAGCAGGCTTATCAATCAAGTGAGACGGGGGAGTATAGTTTCTTCGGAGCCGGTTCATTGGACAAACAGAATTCATTCGGACGACTGTGCTGGGGTTATCGCTCATTTACTGAATAGGTATTGTCAGGGTCAATCATTGGAAGCGCTGTATTTAGCAACGGATAATGAGCCTGTTCCCGCGCATGACATGCAGAGCTGGCTAGCAGGTCAGTTGGGTGTTGATGTGGGTTCAGAGCTTGGTGGCCAAGACGTTCAGCAGGTTTCGAGGCTGGGCAATCGCCGCTGTAGCAACCGACGATTGAGAGACAGTGGTTATCAGTTCCTTTTTCCGACTTTTAGGGAAGGGTATCAGGCGTTGCTCGGTAAGTTGTCAGAATAGTGCGGCAGTGATGATCTAGCATTTTAAATCACCATAACTCCGTCCATTTCTACACCTACGCCCTTGGGCAGCTCGCTTACTCCAATAGCTGCACGGGCTGGATAGGGCTCATGAAAGTGGCGAGCCATCACTTCATTGACTGTGGCAAAATTCCCTAGGTCAGTGAGAAAAATGTTTAGTTTGACAATATTTTTCAGCGTGCCTCCCGCAGCTTCACAAACGGCGGCAAGGTTTTGAAAAACCTGATCAATTTCTGCCTCGATACCACCTTCTATAACTGCCATGGTTTGTGGATCCAATGGAATCTGACCAGAAAGGTAAACCGTATTGTTAACCTTGATGGCCTGAGAATATGTGCCAATGGCAGCGGGAGCATTTTCGGTGCTGATCACGGCTTTATTAATCATGGAGTTATCCTCGGTAAATCAATTTTTAGTGCGGTAAACCCGCTGCACTTGTTTCAGGCTGCGAATACGTTTCATGACGTTGGCAAGGTGTATTCTGCTTTTAACTTCAATCACCAAGTCGACAACGCCAGAATGTGCATCCCGTTCTTCAATGCTGATTTGAGTAATGGCCGCTTCGCTTTCCGTAATTCGTGAAGCTAGGGTGGCGATAATACCTCTCTCAGATAGGAGCTCAACCTTAAATTCCACGGAAAAATCACCTTTGACCTTGGGCGACCAGTTGAGGGGCATACATTTTTCTACATTCGTGCGAATTTCATTAAGGTTGTTACAAGAATCTCGGTGGACAACGAGGCCTTTACCCGGACTGAGGTGGCCTAATATGGGATCCCCGGGAATGGGGCGGCAGCAGCGTGCATAATTGATAATAAGGCCCTCTCGGGTATCAATCATAATGGGCGATTCAAACTCTGCCGGTATGTTTTCTTTGCGCATAGAAGGTGGCGCCATGAGGTTGGCCACGGCATAGGCCATTCTGTTTCCAAGCCCTATTTGCTGTAAAATTTCTTCAAATGTGGCGGAGCCTGTTTCTACCATCGCCCGCTTGATCCAGGATTTCCTGATACTTTTGTAGTTTGTGCCAAAATTTTCTAGTGCTCGGTCCAATAGTCGCTTACCCAGCTCTACAGATTCTTCATGTTGCTGGAATTTAAGAAAATGGCGGATGGCACTTCGTGCTTTGGCTGTCATCACAAAATTGAGCCAAGATGGATTGGGTTGTGCATCTTTAGCGGTGATGATGTTTAGTTTAGCGCCACTTTGTAGTGGTTCTGAAAGAGAGGCCAGTTGGCCGTTAATCTTGCAGGCCACGCAGCTATTGCCTACATCAGTATGTACAGCATAGGCAAAGTCGACTGGTGTGGCGCCGGAGGGCAGCGAGATAATTTCACCCTTAGAGGTAAAGACATAAACTTCATCGGGAAACAGATCGGTTTTAACGTGTTCGATAAATTCTAGGGAATTGCCAGCTTGCTGCTGGATTTCCAGTAAGCCCTGAACCCAGCGGTTAGCTCTTGGATTGCCCTCTTCCTGAGATTTGTAGAGCCAGTGAGCGGCGATACCAAAATTTGCCATGGCATCCATATCACGGGTTCGGATTTGGATTTCGATGGGTACACCATGCATGCCGACCAAAATATTGTGGAGTGACTGGTAGCCGTTGACTTTGGGTATGGCGATATAATCTTTGAATTCACCGGGAACAGGTTTGAACAGGTTGTGAACAACTCCTAATGTGCGATAACAATCATCGACGGAATCAACCACAATGCGAAAAGCGAAGACATCCATGATTTCGCGGAATGACTTTTTTTTAGCTTTCATTTTCTGGTAGATGCTCCAGAGGTGTTTTTCTCGACCTGTTACCTCTGCGCTTATACCTTCTTTCTCCAATCGGAACTCGATGCTGTCCTTAATTTCTTCGACAATTTCTCGGCGTGGACCTCGGGCAACTTTGCGTGCTTTCATCATCCGTTTGTATCGAACCGGATACATGGTGGAGAAGCCTAATTCCTCAAATTCAATTTTGATGTCGTTGATGCCCAAGCGCTGGGCAATAGGCGCATAAATATCCAAGGTTTCCCGGGCAATGCGACGACGTTTTGCTGAGCTTAAGACTTGGAGGGTCCGCATGTTGTGTAGTCGGTCGGCTAGTTTTACTAGCATCACGCGGATATCTTTGGCCATCGCCAAGGTCATTTTTTGAAAGTTTTCGGCTTGTTGCTCAGCCTTGGAGGTGAACTCAATTTCACTGAGCTTGCTGACGCCATCTACTAAGTCGGCCACGATGGGACTAAAGCGTTCTGATACTTCTTCCTTGCTGACATCAGTGTCTTCAATGACATCGTGCAATAACGCCGCCATGAGACTTTCATGGTCAAGGTGCATGTCGGCAAGAATATTGGCCACAGCAATAGGATGGGTGATGTAGGGTTCACCGCTCTGCCTAAATTGACCTTCGTGGCATTGCTCCGCAAATTGATAAGCGCGGAGAATATCCTGAACCTGATGTTTTTCGAGATAAGAGGAAAGCTTGTGGCCAAGGGCATCTATAGCTTCCAAGATCTTTCCTCCTTAAGAGCAGGCTACTCTGCTGCTGGCGTAGAAGGTTGTTCGGCAGTGGTTGCCTCTACCGTCGTCTCTGTTGTGAGTTCTTCTTCTATCGAATCCATCATGAAGTCGACAGACTCTTCTTTTTCGGTGAGTATGCTAGCTGTCACCAACCCTTGCTCAATTTCACGTAATGCCATGACAGTAGGCTTGTCATTTTCCCAGGGAAGTAAGGGTTCTTTAGTGCCAAGCGCGAGTTGTCGTGCACGTTTTGAGCTAACCATAACAAGCTCAAATCGGTTGTCTACATGGTCGAGACAGTCTTCAACAGTAATGCGAGCCATACGTTGTTCCGTTTAATTAGTTGTTTGCTTTTCGATGAAAAAAGAAAATTCTGCCATTTTTTGGCAGCAGAGCACTACAGTTTACAAAATTGCCGGTTTCAGGACAACAAATCCTTGAGTAACTTGCAATTTTTCTGTTGTTGGTTTTCAAGTTTCAGGCGTTGGCTCAAGATAATGGCCTGGAGTTCTGATACTGCTGTATCGAAGTCATCATTGATGATTAAGTAGTCAGCTTCCACAAAGTGGGACATCTCTTTTTGTGCTTCGGCCAGTCGATGGTTAATCACTGCAGAGTCATCTTGCCCCCTGCCGGTGAGTCGTTCTTCCAGAGCTTGTGGTGATGGCGGTAAGACAAAAATGCCGATGCAATCAGGTAGCAGGCGACGAACTTGTTCAGCACCTTGCCAGTCTATTTCCAAAATAACATCTTTACCCTGGACGAGCAGTTCTTCGACCCATGCTTGTGCCGTGCCATAGTAATGGTTAAACACCCTAGCATGCTCCAGAAAGGCATTATTGTTGAGCATGGTGACAAAGGTAGCTTCATCGACAAAATGGTAGTTGACCCCGTCCTCTTCTCCTGGACGCATGGTGCGGGTAGTGTGTGAGACGGATACACGGATATCCTCAACGGTTTCTAACAGCGCCTTCACCAAGCTGGTTTTGCCGGCGCCAGAGGGTGCTGATACAGTATAGAGTGTGCCTCTGTTGGACATGGGGTGACATTTCTCTCTTTTATTCAGTTGTTAAATCATTCAGTGCAACGGTGGGTTAGATTATTCAATATTCTGAATTTGTTCCCGCATTTGTTCAATCAGTACTTTGAGTTCAACGGAAGATTGAGTGGTATCACTGGCGATGGATTTTGATGCGAGGGTATTGGCCTCGCGATTAAGCTCCTGCATTAGGAAATCTAGGCGCCGTCCAATGGGCTCTTTGCGTTTCAGGACGCGACGGATTTCGGTCAAGTGTGTATCGATACGGTCCAGCTCTTCGTCGACATCAGCTTTTTGTGCCAAAAAGACCAGCTCCTGTTCTAGGCGTTCGCTATCTAGGTTGTCACTGATCTCATGGAGACGATCTATAATTTTTTGTTTTTGTGCCGCGAGTAACAAGGGTAGCTGTTGGCGAACTTTATCAACTTCTTCGGCAGTGGCATCTAGGCGTTGTTCTATGAGCAACTGAAGTTTTTCACCTTCTCTTTGTCGTCCTTCTTCGAGCTGCTTTAGGGTCACCTCAAACAGGGCGACCAGCGTTTGCTTGAGTGCATCACGATCTACCTCGGCTTCTTGTAATGCGCCGGGCCAACGAAGAATGTCGAGGGGTGAAATTTGTGCAGGGTTACTCATTTTCTGAGCTAGCTGCTCACAGGCAGAGATGCATTGTGTTACCAAGTCATCGTTGATCGCGAGATTACCCGAGCTCTGTGCGATATTTAATTGCAGTGAGCAGTCTACCTTTCCACGTTGTAGATGTTTACGAGCCAGCTCACGTAATGTCATTTCAATTTCGCGCACTGTTTCGGGCATTCGGAAGTTGGTTTCCAAATAGCGGTGGTTAACGGAGCGAACTTCCCAAGCAGCAGTCCCCCAAGCGCATTCAATTGTCTGGCGGGCAAAGGCGGTCATGCTACTGGGCATAGATATCTCCGTAAGAATAAAAATTGGCGCATATATTAACATGGTGCCACATAAGCGAAATAATTCGGCTAAAATGACGACCCTTTTTTTATTCCAACAGGAAACACTCATGTCTCGACCTAGTGGCCGTCGCCCAGAACAACTTCGCAGTGTAAAAATCACCCGGAATTATACTAAGCATGCCGAAGGCTCGGTGCTGGTCGAGTTTGGTGATACCAAGGTTATTTGTACCGCCAGTGTCGAGAATGCAGTTCCTCGTTTTCTGAGAGGTAAAGGACAGGGTTGGGTAACGGCAGAATACGGTATGTTGCCCCGCTCTACTGGCTCAAGAATGGGGAGAGAGGCGGCTCGAGGCAAGCAAGGTGGCCGAACTCAAGAAATCCAACGTTTGATTGGTCGCTCCTTAAGAGCGGCTGTCGACCTTAAGGCTCTGGGTGAGAATACGATTACGATTGACTGTGATGTGATTCAAGCAGATGGCGGTACAAGAACAGCTTCTATTACGGGAGCTTGCGTCGCACTGATGGATGCTCTCGCTCATTTGCAAAAAATGGGCAAGATTAAGGCGTGTCCATTAAGCAGCATGGTCGCCTCCGTCTCGGTTGGAATTTATAAGGGAACACCGGTGCTGGATTTAGATTATGCCGAGGATTCTAATGCCGAAACGGATATGAATGTTGTGATGAATAGTGAAGGCGGCTTTATTGAAGTGCAGGGTACTGCTGAGGCGGCACCTTTTTCGGAAGAAGAACTTCAACAAATGATGGCTTTGGCTAAACAAGGCATTGCCGATTTAGTGAAAGTACAGAAAATGGCGTTAGCGCAAAGTTAGTTTTGTGGTTTTTCCGTGACTGGGAGGGGTGGAGTTAACTACCCCTTCTTATTTTACTTTAAGCTTGTCCCAGTAGTTTCAATACAGGCTTTCGGTGGAAGTTGGGTTGGCGTATCAACACGTAACGTTTTTTGCCGACCGGTTTGCCCCTTCACAATAGACACATGACTTTTTGCAGTCCCAAACCATTTTGCCACAGTAGCAATAAGGTGTTTGTTGGCTTTGCCGTCTACTGGTGGCGCAGTAATACAAATTTTTAATTTTTCGCCATGTAGACCCACAATTTCATTTCTTGATGATCTCGGTTGCAACTGGCAGTGTAGCAGTAGCACCGTCCCCTGCCATTGGTAGTGTTGGCTACTCATTGTGTCTTTAGGCCTTTTTTCTCGCCATTAAATACCAGCGACTATCTGTACAGGTAGTTGCAGGTAATTTGCTATGCCATGTAGAAAAATTTGCAGCATATTAATGACTAGAAACATAAAAATCGGTGATAGGTCTAAACCGCCTAGTGGAGGTATAACACGTCTAAACGGGTCCATAACCGGAGCGATGAGCTGCTGAAGTAAAGCTAATACGGGATGTTGGCTTTGTGGCGCTACCCAGCTTACTATAATGATTGCTAGTAATCCGTAAAGGTAGATATTCAGCACCAGTGAAATTATTCCCACAGCACCCCATGAAAGGGCCAAAAAGATATTGATTATACCGGCACCATTAATAGTCGCTGTCAGTTGAATGACGAGCCACTGAAACAATAAAGCCAATATCAGGCTGGCGAGATCGAAGGTGCGAAGGGTGGGGAATACTATACGCAGCGGCTTGCTGGGTAAGTGTGTAGCCTTGACGAGAAATCGTGAAATGGGATTGTAAAAATCTGCTTTCACTAATTGTAGCAAGAATCGCAATATTACGATGGCCAGATAAAAACTGCCTAGGGATTGAACCAGGAATGTGCCGGCCTGGGCGAATGTGTTCATAAGTTACCTTTTCCTGATGGTCTGTATGAATGATTTGATGCTAACCTCGCAGGGTTAACGCAACACAAAGTGAATACGATTACCGTCTGTCCACGAGTATTCAGTCAGATATTTCCTGTGCCATTTCTTGTGCGCGCTCTACGACACCCGTCATGGCCTTGTTAAATAATCCTGCAAGATCACCGTCTATAAATGTTTCAATGGCTCGCTGGGTGGTGCCGCCAGGTGATGTGACTCGTTTTCGTAATTCCCCTGGTTCCGCATCACTTTCCATAGCCATTTTTGCCGCACCCAGTGCAGTTTGCAAGGTTAGCTTGCGGGCAACGTCCTGAGTAAGGCCCAGCTCCACTCCCGCTTGCTCCATGGCCTCCATAATGAGAAAGAAGTAGGCCGGGCCACTTCCGGATACGGCTGTTACGGCATCAATATCCTCTTCCCTGTCGAGCCAGCAGGAAATGCCCACGGCATCAAGTATTTCTCCCGCTAAAATTTGTTGTTCGGGGCTGACATGCGTGTTGGCAAATAAACCTGCTGCTCCTGTTTGCACCAAAGATGGAGTGTTAGGCATGCAGCGAACAATGGGTGTGCGCTCTCCCAGCCATTGTTGCAGAGAGGATATGGGAATGCCTGCTGCAATGGAAATCATCAGGGGTCGATGGCTTAGGACAGAAGAAAGTTCTTTGGCAACTGATTTCATCACTTGTGGCTTGATGGCCAGTATCACGACATCGGCACAGGTCGCTGCGCTGAGATTGTCTGCCGTCGTATTGATGCCAAACTGTTGGCGTAAGCGATCGCGATTTTCTTGCAGGGGGTCGCTGACGATAATGTTGTTTGTTGGGTACCCCTTGTCGAGGAGTCCTCCCACAAGGCTGGTCGCCATATTGCCGCCGCCGATAAACGCCAGTGCTGGTTTGCTCACGTTGGTATCCTTAACTGTTGGGTGTTTTTTGTGGGAATTGCCGAGGGCCAAAAATGGCTGTACCAATTCGTATTATCGTCGCGCCTTCTGCAATGGCTACTTCAAGGTCAGCGGACATCCCCATCGAGAGTGTATCTAATGTTGCCAATTGAGGGGAGCTGTTCCTGAGTTTGGAGAGTAGTTGTGTCATCGCTGCAAATGATTTGTGTAGCTCAGCCTCTGACAAGCTGCTTTGCGGAATAGCCATTAAGCCGCGGAGACTCAAGTGGGGTAATGCCATGATAGAAAAAGCCATGTTTTCAACTTCTCTGGTCAAAAGCCCCGATTTACTTTCTTCTTCATTAATATTCACTTGTAAGCAGATATTTAGCGGCTTTTGGTGGCTCTGACGTAGTGTATTTAGACGCTCTGCTATCTTGATTCGGTCAACAGTGTGAACCCAGTCAAAACTTTCTGCGACTTTTCGTGTTTTATTAGATTGTACGGGACCAATAAAATGCCAGCAGATGTCGGTAAGGTCGGAAAGTTGCTGTTGCTTGTCCAGCGCTTCTTGTAGATAGTTTTCGCCAAAGTGTCTATGGCCGAGTTCATAGGCATTGCGTATAGCTTGTGCAGGTTGGCCCTTACTGACGGCGAGTATTGTAATATCATTGGGATTTCGGTTCACATTTTTTGTAATGTGTTGAATCCGGTGATGAATATGGTTGAGATTGTCAGCTATATTAGGCATATACTTAGCACAAAAGGCATGTTGTTAGAATAAATAGAGTACTACACAGCCTTTCGGGAAAGCACTAGATTAACCCAGAATGACAGGAATAATTCATGGATATTACGGAACTGCTGGCCTTCAGTGTAAAACAGGGCTCATCGGATTTACATCTTTCAGCTGGATTACCACCAATGATAAGAATTGATGGTGATATGAGGCGGGTAAATTTACCACCGATGGAGCACAAGGAAGTTCACAGTTTGATCTATGAAATCATGAACGATAAGCAGCGTCGGGATTATGAAGAGTTTTTGGAAACAGACTTTTCCTTTGAGGTTCCGGGTGTCGCACGTTTTCGTGTTAATGCATTTAACCAAAATCGTGGTGC
>JASJGJ010000072.1:0-35287 GCA_033791605.1 Porticoccus sp. | reverse complement strand
AAGTGCGCCCCTATGACGGCAAGATACTGTCGGAGTCAGGCGAGGTTCTGAGTGAATTCCAACTCAAATCCGACGTTTTGCTGGATGAGGTACGTGCCGGCGGGCGCATCAACCTGATCATCGGTCGCGGCCTGACCCTGCGTGCACGTGAGCACATGGGCCTGCCAGCTTCTGACCTATTCCGTCAGCCCACCCAGCCAGAAGATACAGGCAAGGGATATACTCTGGCGCAAAAAATGGTTGGTAAAGCCTGCGGTGTTGAAGGCATTCGTCCTGGCACTTATTGCGAGCCCCAAATGACCACTGTGGGTTCTCAGGATACGACTGGCCCAATGACCCGTGATGAACTGAAAGATCTGGCTTGCCTTGGCTTTTCTGCTGACCTGACCATGCAGTCTTTCTGTCACACAGCGGCTTACCCCAAGCCTGTGGATATCGACACTCAACACACTCTGCCAGATTTCATCATGAATCGCGGCGGTGTTTCTCTACGCCCGGGTGACGGCATTATTCATAGCTGGTTGAACCGCATGTTGCTCCCTGACACGGTAGGTACTGGTGGTGATTCACACACTCGCTTCCCACTGGGTATTTCAGTCCCTGGCGGTTCCGGTCTGGTTGCTTTTGCTGCCGCTACTGGCGTAATGCCATTGGATATGCCTGAATCTGTTCTGGTTCGCTTTAAAGGCGAAATGCAGCCCGGCATCACACTGCGGGACCTGGTTCATGCCATCCCTTACTACGGCATTAAAGAAGGCCTGCTGACCGTTGAGAAGAAAGGTAAGAAAAACTTTTTCTCCGGTCGCGTTCTGGAAATTGAAGGCCTGAGCAAACTCAGTGTTGAGCAAGCATTTGAATTATCAGACGCCTCCGCAGAACGTTCAGCGGCGGGTTGTACCATTAAGTTAAGCGAAGATTCCGTAGCTGAATACCTCACGTCAAATGTCACCCTGCTGCGCTGGATGATATCTGAAGGTTACGGCGATGTTCGCACACTAGATCGTCGCATCAGAAAAATGGAAGAGTGGTTGGCCAACCCATCCTTGATGGAAGCTGATGCCGATGCTGAGTATGCTGCTGTTATCGAAATTGATTTGGCTGAAATTAAAGAACCTATCGTTTGTTGTCCCAACGATCCAGACGATGCCAAACTATTGTCGGATGTTGCAGGCAGCAATATTGATGAAGTCTTCATCGGTTCATGCATGACAAATATTGGTCATTTCCGCGCTGCGGGCAAACTACTTAACGAAGCAGATAAAGTGAACTCTCGGTTCTGGATTTGCCCCCCTACGCGAATGGATGCCCATACGTTGATGGAAGAAGGCTACTACAATATCTACGGAAAAGTGGGTGCACGTACGGAAATGCCCGGTTGTTCCTTGTGTATGGGTAACCAAGCACGAGTCAATGCTGGAGCAACTGTTATCTCCACCTCAACTCGTAACTTCCCCAATCGCTTGGGTGATGGTGCAAATGTATACCTCGGCTCCGCTGAGCTAGCATCAGTCAGTGGTATTCTTGGTCGCTTACCTACACCAGCAGAATATTTGGAATACGCAAACAAAATAGACTCCATGTCTGACGAAATCTATCGCTACATGAACTTTGACCAAATCGCATCCTTCCAGAAAGGCGCCGATGAAGGCAAGCTCATAGCAGCGCAAGAAATTGTTAATGTTGGCTGATGAATCTGTAATACGTAAAAAAGCCTCACTTCGGTGAGGTTTTTTTTGGTTATTTTTTGTTCTTATGAGGCTGACTTTAGACCGCACAACTTCTTAAATATTTTTATTTTTTATACATAATTCAATAAGATAGACATACCCCCTCCTTAATTCTTTCGTTTTTAGGTTGCCAATTCTAATCCGCTATGACTAAATCATTCACTAATCAATTCAATTGTAGCGCAGGCCCCCTATATGCATTACCAATTATTCGACCTATACCGCCAATCACTAGCGCCCTTGAATGCCACCGTAGACTTTGTTCACGATATTGTTACCCATGAAAAATATCCTCTGTCCAAAACCCGTTACGGCAGACTCCGTAAAGCAGTACTGGAATCCACAAGTCGGCTGCTTAAACACTACCCAAAACAAGGTTTTGAATACGAACCGGTCATTATTGATGGAAAAGAATACCCCGTCACCGAAACAGTGGCTCTAGAAAAACCTTTTTGCAAATTAATACGTTTTAGCCGTAAAGGCCTTCCAGCCAATGCCCCAAAAATACTCTGCGTGGCTGCGTTATCAGGTCATCACGCAACACTAGCCCGGGAAACCTTCAAAGAATTTTTACCCGATTACGAAGTTTACGTAACCGATTGGACAGATGCCCGAGATGTCCCATTATCCGAAGGGAAATTCGGCTATGAGGAATATGTTAGTTATTTGATCGATTTTATGGAGCATATTGGCCCCAACACCCATGCCTTTGCTATCTGCCAAGCTGCAGTCCCTTTACTCACCGCTGCCGCCCACATGTCCAAAAAAGACAATATTTGTCGACCAAAAACATTAACGTTAATGGCTGGGCCTATCGATATACGGGTCAACCCCAATGCCTTCACCAAAAAAGTTTTAAAAATATCGGCAAAACCCCTTGAGCGCATGGCCATCCATAAAGTACCTCGCCGTTATAAAGGGGTAGGAAGACGGGTTTACCCAGGAACCATGCAATTAGGTGGTTTTATGTCCATGAACATGAAGTCTCACATGGAAAAACATGTGCAATTCTTTAAAGATATTATTCATGGCAACGTTGATGATGCAGATAGGCATCGTGATTTCTATGATGAATACATGGCTGTTCTTGATATGGATGCGGACTTCTACCTCGAGACCATGGACCGCATATTCCTCGACCAACATCTACCCAAAGGTTTAATGCAATACCACGGCGAAACGATTAACTGTAGTGATATTACCGATATCCCCATTCTCACCCTTGAGGGTGAAAATGATGACATGATCAGCCAGGGTCAAACCGAAGCCGCTCTTCACCTCTGCGACAAACTCCCCAAAAAGATGAAGAAACACTACGTTCAGAAAGGTGTTGGCCACTACGGTATTTTTAATGGCAGTAAATATCGCGAGGGTGTCGCTCCAAAAATTAAAGACTGGATCAACAAACACCACGAGTAGCTTATTCAATATTGATACTGCGCACAAAAAAAGGCCGACAAAAGTCGGCCTTTTTTATTAAAAACAACCTCGCATATATTTTTTAATCTATCGATTCATTTATTTCTGCTTTCAACACTACTTCGCTGCTTTTCCTTCAATGCTAGCTTTTCTCTCTTCCGGCTTAATACCTTTGTCTTCATTGAAGAACCTATGTGCTCTTCACCTCTTTCTTTAGCCAAATTAATTTGTCGTTCTCTATCAGAATAACGTTTTATCTGCTCCTCACTATGCTTACCGTAGCAACGATGACAACTAACCCCTTTTTGGTAATGGGGGTGTTGTTTATCTTCTCCCGTAATCGGCAAGCGACAGGCATGACACTGGTCATAGTCACCTTGTTCAAGCTTGTGATTCACGGTGACTCGATTATCGAAAACAAAACACTCACCTTGCCACATTGATTCATCTTCAGGTACCTTCTCAAGGTAATTGAGAATACCCCCTTTCAAATGGAAGACCTCCTCAAATCCCTGTTGTTTTAAGTACGCAGTCGATTTTTCACAACGAATGCCCCCGGTGCAAAACATGGCCACTTTCTTCTGTTTTTTTGGATTCAGTTCTTTGCTTACATAATCGGGGAATTCACGAAATGTTGTTGTGTCCGGGTTGACCGCATTTTTAAACGTACCAATCTCAACTTCATAATCATTTCTAGTGTCCAGCAGCAACACATCTGGATTGCTAATAAGATCGTTCCAATCGCTGGGATCAATATAAGTGCCAACAATATCATTGGGATCAATGCCTGCCACACCCATGGTCACAATTTCATTTTTTAGCTTCACCTTCGTTCGATAGAACGGGTTAACATGGACATAGGATTCTTTGACTTCCAAGCTGGAGAAACGACAGTCCTTTTCTAACCATTTCACGACGGTATCAATGCCCTGCCTAGAACCAGCAATCGTGCCATTGATACCTTCGGCAGCGAGTAACAATGTTCCTTTTACACCCTCTTCAATCATCAAGTTCTGCAGAGGTTCTCGAAAAGATTCGAAATCAGTGAATGTGGCAAAACGGTAAAATGCGGCAACCACTACACTAACGGGAGATTCAATCATGTCTTTTCCTTATTGCCGCCGGAACGTAAAACCGGGCAACCTGTGGGATGTTGTATCTGCGGCGGAGTGCTATATATGAAGAACTTCAATTAGAGTACGTCGCCCAGAATATCCAGAGAAATGTATTTTAAGTAAATGCACCCCCGCACTCAATAGAATCGGAGATTCATGCTAACTTTCTCCCAATCCTTTCACGTCATCATTGTCCTAACAATTGATTTAAACCAACTCATAGAGATCTATCATCGGTGTAAAATTTCCGCCTATTTTTCTCAGGTATTAAAACATGACAGAACTACTGTCACCCGCAGGAACACTAAAGAACATGCGCTACGCATTTGCTTATGGTGCTGATGCTGTTTATGCAGGACAACCACGTTACAGCCTACGTGTGAGAAATAATGAGTTTAATCACCTAGATGTAATGGCTGACGCTATTGCAGAAGCACACACACAAAACAAAAAATTCTATATCGCCAGTAATATTTCACCTCACAATGACAAAATAAGAAGCTATCTTCACGATATGGCCGAAGTCATTAACATGCGACCTGACGCTTTGATCATGTCCGACCCAGGACTGATTATGATGGTTCGTGAAAGGTGGCCTGAAATACCCATTCATCTATCAGTTCAGGCCAATGCCACTAACTATGCCACGGTAAAATTCTGGCAAACCCAAGGTATTGTGCGTACGATTTTATCCCGCGAATTGGGCCTGAATGAAATTGAAGAAATTCGTCAACACTGTCCAGAAATGGAGCTCGAAGTATTTGTCCATGGTTCGCTTTGTATCGCATATTCTGGCCGCTGCCTACTCTCCGGTTATATGAACCACCGGGATCCGAATCAAGGTGCTTGCACTAATGCCTGCCGATGGAAATACAAAGCAGAAGAGGCGATCGAAACGGACATTGGCGATATTATTCCCACCAAAATATGGGAACCTTCAAAAACCTCTATTCAGCAGGGCCCTAACAGGAGCCTTCACGAAAAAGAAAAACCCATTATGCTTCTTGAAGAAGTAAATCGTCCTGGTGAAATGATGCCGATCTTTGAAGACGAACACGGCACCTACATCATGAACTCTAAGGATCTGCGCGCAGTGCAGCATGTCGAGCGCCTTGTACATATGGGCATCACCTCATTGAAAATCGAAGGCCGCACAAAGTCTCACTACTACGCTGCACGCACGGCTCAAGTCTATCGTCGCGCGATTGACAATGCTGAAGCAGGAGAACCCTTTGATATAAACATGATGGCCGAATTGGATCATCTGGCCAGCCGAGGCTACACCGAAGGATTCTACCGACGCCATGTCCCTCAAGAAACTCAGAATTATTTACAGAGCTCATCTACCAACCCCAACCAACAGTTTGTCGGTGAAGTCATTCACGTGGAGACTAGCAAGGGCTGGCTTACTGTAAATGTAAAGAACCGTTTTGAACTCGGAGATACACTAGAGCTCATCACACCCAATGGCAACCTCACTTTTAACCTTGATGCATTAGAAAATTCTGACGGAATAAAAATAGATGCAGCACCTGGTTCTGGTCATATTGTTCGCATACCAATGCCAGATGAAATATCACTGCCCGAAAATGGCGGTTATGCCATGTTAATGAGGTATCTGTAACGACTATACTCTTTTGCCGTTATGATTAAACAAAGAGTATTTTTCTCAAAGGTACAAACATGGCGCGAATTGTAGTTCTTCTGGCAGTCCTCTTTTTAGGATACTTATTTTGGAATGAATTAAAAAAATGTTCCGCAAAACAGCGCCGCCGGCTACTTTTTCGAGGCGCGCTCTTCGGACTACTAGGCATCATTCTTATTCTGGCAGCCACAGGCCGAGTTCATTGGATTATGGCCGCCCTCGCTGCAGCATTACCTTTTGCCAAGGTTTTATTCAACCTGTTGACACGAGCATTCCCTTTCCTTCAAGTATGGATGAAACACCGGCAGCAGGGAGATGGGCAGGCGACCATGCCTAACTCGAACACCGAACTTGCTGAGGAAGAAGCGTGGCAGCTTTTGGGGCTTGAACCAGGCGCAAGCCATGAAGAGATTATCCAGGCTCATAAACGCCTGATACAAAAAGTTCACCCCGATAGAGGTGGCAATGATTACCTCGCATCAAAACTGAATGCCGCGCGGGATTTACTACTCAAAAAAGATCATTAACGATTACCTTATGTGGAATGTTTAAGTAGCAAATGGATATAACGCCCCAACCACATAAAAGGCTCTCTCTGGGAATACATCAACTCCATCTCAATCACCGACTCTGGCACGCCATGGCCACCCCGTGAAGTTGTTACATAATCATGGAATACCCTGACACCACTGGTTGCCTGAATACTCAAACCAGCGTTATCCAGCCATGGCTGCACCTGCTCTGACAGAAGTGGATTACCGGGAGTAAGGCTGCCCGGATCTGGAGCAAAGCTGTCTCTTTTTAATAAATTAAAATTACCACGGATTAAGTTTCGATATTCCAGTGAATGACGGTTGTAATAGGTAAACGAAAGTAACCCGGTAGGTGCAAGAAAGCTTTTCAGCAGCACAATCAATGGTTCTGGGTCTGCCAGCCACTCCACAACAGCATGACAAAGTACCAAATCAAATGGGCCAGCCACACACTTGGACAGTTCTTGAAAAGGGCAATGATGCCAAAAAATTTTATCTGCCACCCCGAACTCTTCAGCTGAAGCTTTCGCCGCAGAGAGCATTTCATTGGAAATGTCATTTACCGTAACCTGGTGTCCAAGTTTTGCCAATCGAATAGCCAGCTGCCCGAATCCCGCACCAACGTCTAAAACCCTGAGGGATGCGCCACCATGAAGTTGAGGTAGCTGCTCATCTATATCACGCCACAATACAGCCAGACGGATATCCCCCTTTAAACCGCCATAGACCTTACGCTGGAATCGTTCAGCCAAATCATCAAAATTTCTATCCTTACTCATTGAGTAACTTCTTTTATTATTAATTAAGCTGTTTATAAAAAGATCTAGAACCACCCTTAATTCTCAGATAAGCACTGGCAGGACTCGATATTAGGTGATTGGAATCTAGACTTGTCACTTAAACCGTTAACTATTCTTATCAACCCCAGTTTAAAGCTGTTCTTTATTAAAACGGCTCTGAATCCCTAACTGAAAGATATGGATGATCGATTCAGCTTTGCCCTACAGGTATGGCAAAGAGAAACACTTTTTTTATCATCAATCACCTCTACCTGTAAAAAATTCAAGCTTTCTACAAAACCTTTGCCGTATGTTATAAGCTAGGACTTTCAGATCAACAAAACAAACATCCTAGCACCGCCCATAACAAACCACCCTCACCACGGCTTGATACCACCACCTGAAAACCCTAGAATTGCGCCGCAGGAAACAAAGTGTCAGTTCTTACCTAATACGCCCCGGTGGCACAGCTGGATAGCGCAGCCCCCTCCTAAGGGGCAGGTCAGAGGTTCGAATCCTCTCCGGGGCGCCACCTTAAACAAAAACACCTTAACCCATTGTTGTTAAATGGTTTTTTATCAACAAACCCCTCAACAGGGTTACAAAATTCCTTTTTTATTCATACTGCCACACGGGGCATTTCCCTATAAACGGCTACATCATAAAAAGAGACAGCTTAACCAGGCCAGCAAAAAACTTGTTCGAAGAGCCTCTGGTTTATACTACTTTCGTAAAAAAACTCTAGGGATATTACCCCAATCCTATAAGGGTAAACGCGAAATAGACCAAAGCCTCCAGATTTAAAATAAAAACAAAGTCCTCTAGGCAATTATAAAACTGAATAAAAGTGGCTGTCTCATGATGTTTTTATCTCATTTATGATAATGAACTTAATCTTCACTGAGGTTCAAAATTACACGTTTTGATCACTAGGATTTCGAACCGAGTCGCATAATGGCTTAGCCCTAGAGTTGTAAGATTCTTAAGAGTTGTATAACCCCACCCCTTCTGGCCGCACTCTACTGAGCCATGTAGAATAGATTTTTCTCGATCGAAGAGAGAAGCCTTATAGGAGAATATTAGCGTGATATTTTACCCACTAAAAGTCGTTGAATATGTGCCAGAAACATTCAATTCGGCTTCGTTTGTATTCGAAATTCCAGAAGATTTAAGAGCTACATTTGATTATAAAGCAGGGCAATTTTTGAACTTTCAAATCCCTTGGAAGGATTTCTTTATCGAACGTTGTTACTCCCTTTCCAGCTCACCCATTACAGATGCAAGACTACAGGTAACAATAAAGCGTGCAGCCAATGGACGTGCGTCCAACTGGTTCAATGATGAGGTACGCGAAGGCTCACAAGTTATGGTGGCTGCGCCATCTGGTCGTTTTGTACTTAAAGAGCAGCATGATAATGCTCTCATTTTCTTCGCAGGCGGTAGCGGAATAACCCCTATACTTTCACTCATACAAACAGCATTACTGACCACCGATCGTCCGATTCAATTGATCTACGCTAACAGTGATACTGACAGTATTATCTTTAAACAAACACTGGATAGGCTTGCTACAGAACACAGCAACCAATTTAGCTGCCACTATTATCTGAGCTGCCATCATCATTTAGATAGCGATGGTGCACATATGAATCAGCAAAAAATCGAAGATTTAGTTGCCCAAAGGTGGGATGCCGATTTTTATATCTGTGGACCTACTCCATTTATGGATACGGTGGAAGCGACATTAGCTGATCACAAGGTAAACGATGAGAGGACCTTTATTGAGCGTTTCGTTTCGTCCATTGACTTTGATTGTGCCGAGAAGCAAATACAGATTGAACAAGAGGCTGATATTGGTGATGTTAAATTAAAGATTACGGCAGATGGCAAAGACTTTGATGTTGAATATCTCAGTGGGAAATCGCTACTCGAATCTATTCTTGCTGATAAAACCATTGAGGCCGAGATACCATTCTCTTGTCAGGAGGGACATTGTGGCTCCTGCATGTCTATTCTCAAACAGGGTGATGTGGACATGCGAGCCAATCGAGCCTTATCTAAACGAGACTTAGCTAAAGGCTATGTATTAGCTTGCCAGTCGGTACCCACGAGTAACGAAATTTGGATAGATTTCGATGTCTAGTGGGCACTCAACCAGCATAAATAGCAGAACTTAAACCAAACTGATCTCATCACCTTCCTTAATCACACCTTCAACCAACACCGCACCATAAACCCCAGTATAACCTTCGTGTGCAAGGGTGACATGCTTAAGAATTTTAGGGGTTCCATCACCGGTATCAGGGTCAAGTGTAATCATTTTGCAACGAGGATCACGCTCAAGGAAAATGATTTCGCAACGCTCGCCAATTTTAAGACGCTGACCGATCAAAGTGTTTTCATAATACCCCTGTCCGCTGCTCCAGCTGACAAGGAAGTTAGGTCGAAAGCGACGATAATCCATATTCATGTCGAGTTCAGAGCTCAATTGATCACAGGTTTGCTGGGAGATTAACGATAACGGACGGCAATCCACTTGGCTCTTTTGAGCAGAAAGATGGGTCCTCAAGTCAACTTCGAAACGTTTACTCATGTGCTCATTAAAAGCAGGAGATTCAATATCGAATACTTGCCCCTCAGGCGACTCTACCTCTACAGCAAACTGGTCTCGTTCGGGGTAAAGAGGATGAATGCCTGGTGAGACGCCCTCAAATTCTGCCCAGTCACTAGGCACACGATTGTTATCCGATTTAAAACGTGGACGATAAAGCATGAAATCTTCATCATCACGAGCGGTAAACCAAGGAAAACCTTTTTCGCCCGCCGCATTAAGAACGCCGTAGACTCTGTCACCCATCACGCCGCCAAAACCCGTGAAGACTTCATTTATCGCTTCGCCTTGCATGCCCTTCACAGGGTAACGCCAAATTTTTTCTATTTTCCCAAGTACCGCCATTTTGTGTCTCCTTTCTGTCGCACGATCAAAGTCTAACCCTTTACCGTCGACGTCCAACAGATAAACTGATCGACTCGATTAAAATGGGTACTTCTCTGGGTGAGACAATATTTTATTTTTATATTGCTTAGGGTTGAGGTAACCGATACTACTGTGCCCTCTCTTCTTGTTGCAATCAACCTCAATGCATCCAAGAATCACTTAGCCCACTTGATATCGATTCATAGAATTGCTTCTAACTTCCCCCTCCCCAAAATAAATTAAGTTCTTAGGTCCTTATCTTCTCGTGATGATTTTGGATTATTGCACCTCATGAGTGTTGTTTGTCATATTAGACTCAGTTTTTAAGCACCTTGTGTATAATATTGCCATCGGTTACAAAAGAAGTTAGATCTCACGCTGCAACCGCCCAAAAAATATATAACAACTTGATTTACAATAATTTTTATTACACAGACAGCCCCCCGACACCTCTCATAGACACCAAATACGATCATTGACACTATGAACCTACTGCTTCTTGAAGACACCGATTTTATCTCTGAAAACCAAGTAAAACTCACGGGACGCCGGTTAAAACACCTACTAGAAATTCACAAAATCGCCGTTGGCGACACCCTCAAAGCCGGGCTTATCAATGGGCCTATGGGCCAAGCCAGAGTTTTACACGCTGATCCACTATCTTCCATTCTTCAAGTAGCACTAACTGAACAACCCCCAACGCCCCTTCCACTAACGCTCATTCTGGCCTTACCACGCCCAAAAATGCTTAGGCGTATATTTCAAACAGTCGCCACTATGGGTGTTAAGCGCCTTTATTTATTCAATACTTGGCGAGTAGAAAAAAGCTATTGGCAAACACCTTGGCTCGAGGCTTCGGCCATTAGGGAGCAGCTGGTTCTGGGTCTTGAACAGGGCTGTGACACACAATTACCAGAAGTCATCATTAAAAAGCGTTTTAAACCCTTTGTGGAGGATGAATTAACCGACATTATCGCCAACACCCACCCCTTCATTGCCCACCCAACGGGCAGCATTCCATGCCCTCTGGGATTCAATCAGCCCACTACACTAGCAATAGGCCCAGAAGGTGGCTTTATTGACTATGAAGTGACGAAGCTCACTGAAATGGGCTTTCAGTCCATCACCCTAGGCAACCGTATTTTTCGTGTTGAGACGGCAATTCCGGTTTTATTAGCCAAGCTTTTTTCTTAGTTATTTCTTAGCTAGCCCATCACTCACGCTTACCTGTTGTAACATTCAACCCCTATACATTTCACGAAACATTAGGGTATATTTCCATCTGGTTCATTTTGAACGATCGTTCGTGTATTAACTTTTAGCTTTTTTATCCACCTGAACACTTCAATTAAAGGAGGTCAGCACCTATGAAATTTTATGACTGTATGGTTGCACCAAACCCTAGGCGAGCCAGAATGTTTATCGCTGAAAAAGGGTTAAACATACCAAAAATAGAAATCGATATTGTGGGTGGTGAAAACCTGAAAGATGAATTTTTATCTGTAAACCCCAGAGGATTATTGCCGGTTTTAGAACTGGACGATGGCACTCGTTTTGATGAAACCATGGCCATCTGTAAATACCTAGAAGATCTTTACCCTGAGCCATCGTTACTGGGAACCACCCCCGTGGAGAGAGCACAAATCGAGTGCTTACAACGAAAAATGGAATTTGATGGCATGATTGCCACTTCCGAAGCCTTCCGCAACAACACCGAAAATGAGAACTTCTCTTACCGTAGCCTGCCAGGAGTCGATGATATACCCGCTATTGATGGCTTGGCCCAACGTGGCCACAAAACACTTGAGACATTTTTTCACTGGCTTGAGTGTTATCTAAAAGACAACAAATTTATTGCTGGAGATCATTTCACCATGGCCGATATAACGGCATTTTGTGCGGTGGATTTTGCCAAGTGGGTAGACGTAGAGATTCCAAAAGAAAACACTAACACCCTACGCTGGTACGAGGAAGTTTCTTCAAGACCTAGCGCTCAAGCCTGATCACATCAAAGATATTCACTATAAAAAAACCGGCATCAGCCGGTTTTTTTTATCTAATACTCTGAACCCATAATAAAAACCTACCAATCAAACCAAACTGACCTAGTAAAATTTACATTTTCAAAACAAGTTTATCCGTGGTTTTCTCTATAACAGTAGAGTAGTCTTGCAGCGATTTCTGTACATCAGGGTTTCCAATCCACCGTGATTTCCGTGTAAAGTCTTCTGACAAAATGCTACGTGACCGATCCATCTCCTTGAACTTTATCCCCGCTATATCAGCCCAAGTATAAATAAAATCAGCACTCGTATAAGACCGCGCCTCATAGCTAGACCATAAACCTGTTTCATTTTCTGTTTTATAGGTAGGACTTGCCCAAATCATAAAGGGTATTGTATACATGGCAGGAAGTGGGTTTGCTTCATCACGACCCGCAAACAGATGGGAAGACGTATCAAACACTTCCTCTCCATGATCAGACAGGTAAACTAATGCACTGTTTTCTTGTGTTTTTTTCAGCTCTTCTATGAGCGCTGACACCACATAATCATTGTAGAGTATGGAGTTATCGTAACTATTATATTCCTCCAATATATCCTGACCAACCCATGGGGGAGCGCCCTCAGCAGTCGAAAAATGGTCATAGGATGATGGATAACGGTATTCATATTTTCTATGCGTACCTAGCAAATGAATGATAATCAATTTTTTCTTTGCATCCGTATTCAGCACGCCCACAAAGGGGGAGATAACCGCCTCATCATATTGGCTGGCATTCTGAGCTCTATTGTTATTTAGATACACTTGATGGTCAGCCATTTGTGACAGTGTAGTTAACATCGTATTGCGACGAGTCTGTGTCTGCTGGTTGGTGATCCATGAGATATCATACCCCGCTTGCTTCATCATATTTAGCAACGTAGGTTTAAGTAGGAAATCCTCTGGATTTCGCGGATCGGCAAAGGAAAGAACCTGCTGCAATGCCTCTATAGTATAGGGGCGAGGTGTAATGACATCATTAAACACATACAACTCGTCACGAAGCTCATCGAGTTTAGGTGTCGTCTTTCTAGGGTAACCATACAGGCTCATTCTCTCTCGATTAGTAGATTCACCAATCACCAAAACAAGCGTTTTTATATTTTCTGGATTTGATTCTGAAAACTCTGACAAGGGGGGTATATGGCTGTTTTTATCCAACAAGCTCTGCATCGCTGCAAGCTGCGCTTTATATTTGGTATAGCCAAATACCAAATTCCATGGCACAGCAGGTTCCATTCTTTTCATCAAATGGTAGAACCCTTCATCGTAACCAGCACCTTTGATTAATCCAGTGTTAACGGCTGGCCAAACAGACATTAATAAAAACAATACGGCAAGTGCGTATCGCTTCGGTGCACTCATCGTTATTGGCTGTATGCCCTTCCATATAAATATTGGAATGATGCTAAATACGATAAAGACAAACACATGCCACCAGCGTATGTAGGAAGTCACAAATTCATAGCTTTCCGCCATATTTGATTCAAAGATAATAAATATGGCGCTTTGAGAAAATTCTTGCCCATAAATCATCCAATAGCCTAGGCTAGCCCAGGCACCAATCAACATGGGAATGCCTAAAACAGCGGCTAACACTTTTACTTTTTTTGGCCAAAGTAATATAGGAATAAGCGGAAGACTACAAAAAATTAGCGATTCTCTTAGACCAGAGAAACCCGAATAATTTGATATATAAAGAAATATTTGAAACGTACCGGAAAAGAAAAAGAAAAATAAATACAACCAAGTTGTGGGATATTTTTTTATAAATTGATATTTCATATGATGTACTTTATAAAACTGTTAATTGTTAATTTAACGCGGTTAGCATGTTGGCTAAATCAAATACAGATCACCATCCATACCCCTATGACTAAACTAAGGGACAACAACTGGGCTGCACTGCCCATATCTTTGGCTTGCTTCGATAGCGGATGGATGTCTAGGGATATTCGATCAATTGCGGCTTCTAAGCCGGTATTGACCAATTCGACGATCAAGGTCAAAACTGTCACCATGATCAATATGGCTCGTTCAGCCGGCGTGATTTCAAGCAGGCATGCAACAGGAATCAACACGATGTTGAGTAAAAGTAGTTGCCGGAAGGCTGCTTCTTCAAGAGAGGCAACAAGCAATCCATCCATGGAATAGCCCATTGCTAAAATGATGCGCTTTAATCCGCCCTTACCTTTTAACGATACTGCATCGTTAGAACGAACCTCAGCTTGCAATTTGTTTTGGAGCATAGAGCAGAACTCGGTAATAAGTATCGAGTCATTCTGCTAGTATCCACATGAAAGAAATGTGAGAAGTATGTTAAAAAATTGTTAAGTGTTGGGGGCTTTCATCGTTACGGTAAAGGTACACCCCGCATCTACCGTATCCTCCACGTCGACAACCCAACCCTGATGGGCACAAATTCTTTGCACCAAAGATAGGCCAAGCCCTAAACCCTCGCCACGAGTATTTGAAGCTCTAAAAAAAGGGCTAAAAATTTCTTTTTTATCTTCCGAAGAAATACCTATACCACTATCTTTTACTTGAAAATAACCTGCATCAAGAAGCAATTGAATTTCTCCTTGTTCGGTATAATGTACGGCATTGCGCAAAAGATTCATCATCACTGTATTAAGTAAGGTTTCGTCATAGGTTTTCGAGTCCAAGTTATTTTTCTTAACACTAAAGGTTAACCCTTTCTCCTTAATCAAGGGAGCCCAATGATTAACTTGTTCGTCAGCAACGGCTTCTAGCGTTTTAGCAGGACTGGAGTCGAATCGGTCAAACTTACTGCGCGCTAAAATAAGAAATGTTTTTACCAACCCATGCATATCCTCAGCAGCGCGTGTTATACGTTGTACCTGCTCAACCTGACGCTCATTTAATGTTGAGGCTCTAAGCAACTCACTCGAACTTGCAATGATCATTAGTGGCGTGCGTAATTCATGGCTAACATCACTGGCAAACAACTGCTCTCGGCGGAGTAGAAGGACGATTTTATTCATAGCTTCATCAAAGGCTGCAGCAAGTTCACCCACCTCATCATTCGGATATTCATTGGCAAGGTTTGTATTGAACGGATTATTGGCACTACTTTTCCGAACTTGTGCTGATAAATGAATCAATGGATAAATAGCTCGCCTTGCTACTATCCACCCCAAAAACCAGGCTATAACCACACTACATAAGAAACTGGCAACAACAACTCGGTGAAGGGTTTTCTCGTGCGCTTCAAATTCATTCTGATCTTGAACGAGCATATAACGATTGTTGTTGATTGTTTTCGTATAAACGTAAAACGCTTCATTTTTATTAACAATTTCTGAAAAGCCTTCTTTTGCCTCCCTGAATTCATCAGGCAGTGAAATATTTTTGTTTTCCGTTGTGTAAAATTGCAGACCAAGAGGAAGATTTAGCTTACTGCTTTCTTTTATATCTCTCTTTAACACGGCATTCAATTCGCGATCGAGTGTTTCAGATATCAAATGCCCTTCTATGATATAAACAACGACCACAATACTTATGGAGAAAAAAGCACTGACCGCTAAAGTCATCAGCGTAAAGGCTATGACTATTCGTCGTATAAGAGGCTGCGAGGAAATCATAAGTGTTGTTCACTCTCGGAAAGACGATAGCCTATACCATGTACAGTATTAATTAGTCGCGATTCAAATGATTTATCAATGACATGTCGCAATTGATGTATATGCGTTCTTAAACTATCACTATCAGGTAGGCTATCGCCCCAAATTGCCTCTTCAAGAACTTCTCTTCGCACAACCGATGGACTCTTTTTCATTAAGACTTCCAGCAGCTTAAGTCCAATCGGGTTAATCTTTAGGGGCACCCCAGCTCGTTTAACCTCAAGGGTATCTATGTCATAGGATAGATCACCCACTTGCAATATTTTCTCCCGATTACCACTACTGCGCCGCAAAATAGCTTCAATACGTGCCGCCAACTCTGACAAGGCAAAGGGCTTAATCAGGTAATCATCTGCGCCGCTTTTTAACCCCTCCAATCGATCATCCAAAGCATCTTTAGCCGTTAGCATAATAATCGGCGTCTGACACCGAGCTTCATTCCTAAGACGCTTGCAGACCTGAAAACCATCCATACCTGGCAACATAATATCTAGAATAATCAGATCAAATCTTTCGGTGGTTGCTAAATGGAGGCCGCTTAAACCATCTTGGGCGCAATCAATTATATATCCTCGAAGCTCTAGGTAATCAAGAATATTGGCCAGAATATCTTTATTGTCTTCTATCACAAGAATTTTCATACAGTATTCCTACCAGTGCATTAACACCTTTTATTTTGATTTAGAGCGAATCCTGAGGTTCAGCTAACTTCCATCAATATAACGCTCTTTCTTCTTCACTTCTATTCCTTGCTCCTGTCACTAGGCCAAATTTTCTTAGCTGATAGAAAAAAAGACTCACAACAGAAAATAACATTTTTTTCATATTTAATTCACATTGTTAAAACATCGGCTCTGCGATCATGAATAAAACATGGTCAGGTCAGGCTACACCATTGCTTCTCTCTTACACCTACAATTTCCTGCCAATAGACACTGTGAAATACCTGTTAATGGTTATTGAGTTTTGACGGCTATGTCATTTTCTTTAGATAAAAAATATCAAAATTTTCTGTGGTGCGTTCTCGTACTAGCACTCGCTAGCCGAATTTTAGCCATGGCCTTTATTCCTCTCACCGATACAACCGAATCCCGTTACGGGGAGATCGCCCGAAAAATGCTAGAAACGAATGACTGGGTGACACTACAACATGATTACGGTATTCCTTTTTGGGCTAAACCACCGCTATCAACCTGGCTAGCAGCAGGTAGTATGAAACTGCTTGGCATCAGTGAATTTGCCGTCAGACTACCTTCATTGCTATTAGCCATATCAATATTATTGATGACTTGGTACATAGGTAAGTTGCGGCACAATAAGGAATTTGGCCTATTAAGCACCGCTATCTTATGTTCATTCCCGCTATTTTATATCGCCTCCGGCACAGTCATGACAGATATGGCCCTAGCCTTTTCTGCTTGTATTTCTTTTATAACATTTTGGTTGGCCATATCGACACATGAAAAATATGAAGCACAGCTTTATGGTTGGCTATTTTTTGTTGGCCTTGGGCTTGGTCTCTTAGCCAAAGGACCGATATGCGGAGTAATGACCGTATTCCCTATTCTGTTATGGATGCTCAGAAAAAATTTAGACTGGTTGGTGCTGTGGCATAAACTCCCCTGGATAAAAGGTTCTCTGATTATGCTGCTGATTGCCGCTCCTTGGTATAGCTTGGCAGAAAACAGTACACCGGGATTCCTTCAATATTTTCTTGTGGGAGAACATATAAAACGTTTTCTTATCTCTGGCTGGGAGGGAGACCTGTATGGCTATGCTCATCAACAGCCAACCGGAACAATATGGTTATTTTGGATCCTCGCAGCCTTACCTTGGTCACTACTTGCCATTCCCTGGATTCTCTCGAAAGGCAAAGGTGTACCGTCTTTGCTCAAGGATCAAGATGGCTGGGCCTGGTACTTATTCTGTTGGGCGATCTGGCCCATGCTGTTCTTCACCTTGGCAAAAAATATAATTTGGCCCTACGTCATAACCAGCTTGCCGGCTTCAGCATTATTAACGACTGAATTATGGCACCGCCACAACAAGGCTCAGAAAAAAACACCACACTTTGTATATCGCCATTGGTTATGGATCCCCTTCATGATGTCAACCTTCGTTGTGGCAGGAATGATCCCCCTTGCTTCCTCCTCAATAATGGAAAAATTCACACAGAAATATTTTATTCAAGAATATCTCCACCGTCGAACCTCACAAACCAGCAAAATTTATTATCTTTTTCAACGATACAGTTCGGCAGAATTTTATTCCGATGGAATAGCACAACACACTGACAACCAAGAAATTTTTAAAGAATTGCTAAATGATGAAATAATTGACTTTATTGTCTTAAAAGACAATGACTTAATAAAAGTTAGCCCAGAAATAATTTCATTATTTGTGAAAATAAAAAGTGCCTATGGAACATCACTTTATGTTGAAAAAAATACGTCAATCACTCATGAAAAACTTGTAAAATTAGGTCATATATAATGAAAATTATACATATAGAACCAGCAATAAAATCTTTTTTTGATAGTGACATCCCCTCAAAAAAAAGGCGAAAGACTAAAAACCCCTTAATCAGCTGCCTAATTCCTGTTTATAACGAAGCTGAGAACATAGCCATACTGATACCAGCCTTGTGTGAATATCTTGCAGTACTTTCTTCTCACTATGAGATTGTAATAATTGACGATGGAAGCCATGATCATAGCGCCAAAATTGCTATCGCACTGTCTGCTAGTTATCCCGTTAAAGTACTACAATTGTCCAGAAATTTTGGTAAAGAAAATGCCCTTACAGCGGGCATAGATCACTCCCAAGGTGATGTGATTTTAATACTTGACGCTGATTTCCAGCACCCCTTAGACATGCTTCCAAAATTTTTCGAACTATGGCGGCAGGGATACGACATGGTTTATGGCGTTAGAACAAATCGCGACCATGAAACACTTATAAAAAAACTGCTAACCAAAGGTTTTTATCGACTAATCACACTGGGGTCCGAGACGCCACTAGAAGAAAATGCTGGAGATTTTAGATTAATGGATCGGTGTGTTGTTGACGCATTGCGGTCTTTGCCCGAACGAAATCGGTTTATGAAAGGCCTATACGGATGGGTAGGATTCAAAAGTATAGCCGTTCCGTTTAAAGCTGATGCACGTAAAAATGGAAATTCAAAATACAATTTATTACATCTGGCAAAACTAGCGATTACTGGAATCACCTCCTTTTCTACACTACCTCTACATATAGGGAGTCTTCTGGGAATATTGATTTCCCTTTGTTCGATTATTTACGGTGTGGTCATCGCGACAAGAACCTTAGTCTTCGGTGTCGACTTACCGGGCTGGGCAACGCTCGCCGTGGGCATGACTTTCTTAGGGGGAATCCAATTATTATCTATTGGTATTCTTGGTGAATATATAGCAAAGATTTTTACTGAAGTAAAAGCCAGACCACCCTATCTGATTCGCTTTCGGCACGACATTGACTCTTTAGATGTTGCCATCCATAACGAGCATCAAGCATGAGCACCCAGATGATACGCTTCGCCCTGATTGGCATCATGGCTATGCTGGTACACTGGTATACAGTCATCTCATTGGTCCCCATAGGGTTTTACCCTCTAGTAGCAAATATTTTGGCCTTTTTCGTGGCATTTTTGGTCAGTTACACCGGCCACAGCTATTGGACATTTTTAGCTTTCCCTCCTATTCATAAATACTGCCTTCCTAAATTTTTTGTTGTTGCTGTAGGCAGCTTTATTATTAACGAAATACTGTATTTTCTTCTTCTACATTACACTGAGCTTAATTATCGCATAGCGTTAATTGTAGTTCTTGGATCTGTTTCTATTCTCACTTTCACCTTCAGTAAACTATGGGCGTTTCGCCCAGAATGAAAAATTTAATACTGTGCGCAGATGATTACGCCCTTTCACCAATGATCGATGAGGGGATCCGGGTATTAGTCACCGCCAATCGATTATCCGCTGTGAGTTGTATAACAAATTCCCCCCATTGGCCGAAAGCCTCAGAAAAATTAAAGACATTATCAGCAGAAATACAAGTAGGTCTGCATTTTAACCTGACGGCTACATTTGAAACCGCCTCCTATCCTCTTTGGAAATTAATTCGTGACTGTCTTCTAAGGCGACTCGATGAAAAACAGTACACCTACGAACTTCACCGTCAACTGGAGTTATTTGAATATTTCTGGGGGAAAAAGCCTGACTTTGTCGATGGACATCAACATATACATATTTTTCCAACAATAAGAAATATCGTCACACGTGTTCTGGCAGAAAGATATTCACAGACTGATCGACCTTGGGTAAGGCGAGTCAACCCTTCACTGGTGGGTCATGATGCTTTATTCAAGGCGCTAGTTTTACGAATACTGGGCCTAGGATTTTGTCATGCTGCACGACGAACCAACATCCCACTGTCTGGAGACTTTTATGGACTGTATTCTTTGTCTCCAAACGCTGATTTCCCAAGTATGGTAACTGGCTGGATTCAAGCTGCATCAGATCAAGCAGTTATCATGTGTCACCCCGCCATAGAACCCTCTGACAATCATACCTATGGCATAGATCAAGCCCGCATAAGCGAACTTAACTATCTAAAAGGGAAAGAATTTTCACAGTTGTGTCGAAAAGAATCAGTGTTTTTTAATCACCCTGATGATTATCCAACGAGGTTAATTGTTTGCCATGATGACTAACTAATAAGGTAATTTTTCATGAATTTTATAAAAAAAATAACCACAAAGACAAAACTAATACGTCGAATTTTTTATATGGGAGTAGGTCTTATTTTTGCCACTAAACTTATAATCTTCTATTTCATCTGCGGCCTTATTGACATTTTAAGAAATGAAGAAAAACAACTCCAGATGTTTAAACAATATTTCCTAGGCCACGGCACATTTACTTGGTTGATGGCTCCGTTTAATCTGTTTATTGACTTGCTTTGCTTACCCTATTGGAATAAAGGAATTTTTAGCCTTGATGATTTACCAAATGGCCATCAGAAGGAAATTCGCCGGACTATCAACATAATGAAAGACAGAGAACTAACCAATCAGCTAGAAAAAAAATTGAACGACAGCGACCGAGAAATGATATTTTTTAAATGGTACGGAAAAAATATTAAGACGAGCATTGATATCCCAGAATTTCATGAGTCATTCAAGTATATCAGGACGATTGGCGTTTCTATTTTCAACAAGAAAAAGTCGACCAACAAACACTTCGGTCCATTCCGATTGACCTATCGTGTTCTCTTCAACCTTAATGATATCAATAGCAATGAAGTCTATATCCAGGTAGGCAGTAAAAAGAGTTACTGGCACCAAAATAAAATGTTTATATTTGATGATACGCTTCAACACCAATCCATTAACGGATCAGACGAAAGACGTTATTGCGCTTTTGTGGATATATTAAGGCCTTCTCCCTTTTCGTTGCTATTGAAGCTATTTAATGGTGCCCTAGGCTCAATCCTCAATGGAGCCAACCATTTATTTTATAATCGCTGGCGCTTCATTCAATAATATAAACCTCTACTTTTAACCATCAACACCTGTCGTATTACTAATTAAACTATTGGTTGCCGTTTCTATAAATGCCGTCAATTGATGAAGAAGTAAATTGTCTTCTGGAGAAAATTCGACCTTTTTACTTTTTGGCTGCTCCCCCAGATGATACTGATAAAATTGTGGTTCTCTATTTTTGGGTTGTATCACCATATGTTCACCCGTAATGATACTGACGGTTTGATCACTACCTGATGGTTTGATAATCCCAAAACCCGAATCTGAAGGCGGCAAGCTCAATAAATCTCGGCCCCAGCATTGATGCTGAACAACGCCTCCCAATCGACCCATAATAGATGGAACAATATCTACCTGCGTGCCCACGGTATCTATTGTCGAACCAAACCTTTCATGAATTCCCGGAGCAATCATTAACATGGGGACATGATATCGATGTAAATCCATCTCTGTCAGTTGTTCATTGGCACCAAAGCCATGATCACCCACGATGACAAATAATGTATTTTTATAATAGGGTGACTTCTTTGCTTTTTCAAAAAATTGCCCGAGCGCCCAATCCGAGTAACGCATAGCAGTAAGGTGTTCATCAAAAGAACCGTGCCCATGGACAGCATCTACAGGCAACTCCTTGGGAAGAGCATAAGGTGTGTGATTCGATAACGTCTGAAGAAAGGCGTAGAAAGGTTTCTGTGTATCTTGTTTGAGCAGTTCCTCCGCAGCACGATCAAACATGTCTTGATCTGACACCCCCCACGTTGGATCATCTAGGACAGGGTTAACATAGTCATTTCTGCCTATAAAATTGGTCATACCTTGATTAGAAAAGAAACCGGACTGATTGTCCCAGGCAAAATCTCCGTTATAAACGTATAGATCGTTGTAGCCTCTGGCTTTCAGTAATTGAGACAGACCCGAAAATTGATGGCTGCCTTCTGGCATTTGCATCAAATACTCGAAACCAGGTAAATTGGGGAAACAAGCCATCGTGGCAAACATACCCTGATGGGTATGTGTTCCGTTGGAAAAAAACCGACGAAACAGCAAACCTTCTTCGGCAAGCTTATCAAAATTTGGAGTAATATCAGCTTGGCTCCCTAGTGCTCCCACATAATGTCCAGCAAAGCTTTCCATCAGAATAACCACAACGTTAGTTACGGGAAGAACGGTCTCTTCCGGTACCTGATAAGTGCGACGTATTACTGCCTTATCAGCATCAACGATCTGATCGTGATCCGTCAAAAGCAGTTGACGAGTGACCCCCACAGCTTCATTGGCATCCATCGTCGGCGTCCAAATATTGTCTCGGTTCCCGGACAGCTGATTCTTAGCGGCATCATAAAGTGTGAGCGCCCCATTCAAACCCAAATGATTAGTGAAAAGATATTCTGTAGTGAAAGCATCACCCCAGCGTAAAGGCGGCCCTTGTCGAAAAGTGCCTCGTGCAGCAATGACAGAAACAATGATAAAAACAAATAAAACAAGAAAAGGATTAGCAAAACCACCATGTCGGGATAATTGTGCTGATAGATCCACTCTTTTGGTGGGTGAAACTGCAATGTTACACCAGCGGGTCATTCGATCAACCTTAATAAGAGCTAGATATAACACCGTGCTTAATGTGGCCCAAGCCAACAACAAACGCAACACAGGGAACCCATTCCAAAGCATACTTAATACCGTCGAGGGATCCTCCTGAAGGTACTGAAAAACAAGAGAATTTAATCGCTGGTGAAATTCTCGATAAAAGTCTAACTCGATCATCCCAAGTAATATAAGCAAGCTACCAACAGCATGTAACCATAGGCGTAAAATTCTACGTGCCATCATTGCTCGCTGACTACACAACGACAACGTCAGAGGTATGCTTAGGTAGGCAACTACCCTTAAATCAAAACGTGATCCATTAAAAAAAGATTCAATAATACTGGTTAAAGGTATATCTCTGATTAATTCAAAATTGTATATAAGTAAAAAAAGGCGCAGTAAAAAAAGTGTCACCCATAAAATGGCAGCACCAGCTAGTGTAAATAAGACATGCTCAGAAACACTTATACGCCGATTATCAGCCGACATACTCAACATATGCCCAACCTAGGTATATAAATATACGACAGCAAATAACCGAAAAAACAAACTACCTTTGATTGATTAAGACCCCGCTTTTGGTCTCGACTAAAACAACAACAAAAAATTTTCAGAAAATGATGACAATCGTAAGTCGGGAGAAATATGTGATCTACTGGTTTGGTATTAGACATAATGAACGTCCAAGGATTAGTATGATTGTGATCACTTTACCTAGATGTCCATCAAGCTATTGTTAGAATAATGTTAAAAAAATGTTATTGCTGATTGATAACAATATGACGATATTGACTGAGAGTTGGTGTGTCCTATGGCAATGATCTGAAAAATCCAAATTACTGAAAAAAAGACCTATGTGCCAGACACTATGCAGTAGACCAGATTAGTCAAACCCTCGAAGAGAATAAAATTATCATTCTATTCGCCCTAGGAATTTTAGTTTTTGGTCTTAACCGTGTTGAAAATCAAGAGAGCAAAGATGCAGCATAAAGGAATCTATGCTGTATTTTGTCTTTACTTAGAGTAATAGCATTAAGCTTTAACTTCAGTCTAATCGAAAAGCTAACGTTGCTTCAGCTTTCCCACGCAACCTGTACTTCCTCGCGTTCAGCGGCTTCAAGTAACTGAATAAGCGGGAAAGCTCGATTTTGTAAACTAACCTTAGGCTCATCATCTTCAGTTTCATCATTATTTTCGGATTCATGAATCAAATCAACACCTGTATCTGAAAATGAATGATCCTCTACCGCTGTTTTCAGTAGTCGAATGGCCTGAGGCAAACCTTCCGGCTGAAGTACACCTGGAACTTTACCGCTTTGCCCCATAAGCTGAAGAAGCTGAACTGCAATATCTCCAAACATGACGACATCTCCTGCCGCGGAGGTATGAAAGGTTACAAGCATTAATTTAAACCTCCACATTCAATCCAAAAAGCCATAATCAATTTTTGCTGCCTAAAATAGCATGTGAGAAAAAAAAGATTTTTATATCCTGCTAGTTTACTCCTCCCGAAAGAGGAGTAATAAAAACACCTAGCTAGCAATCTACATTAGAATCTGTGGCATCGCCCACTTCATCACATGCATCTTGTGCTGCCTCAGATATTACATCGCCTGCATCTTCAACCGATTCAGAAATTGTCTTACTTACTTCTTTTACAGGATCATCCGAGTCGCATCCGTACAGAGCAAGAAACCCAGTAACAGTTAATAATATTAATAATTTATTTATCTTCATTTTTATTCTCCCACAAAGTGATTGCTTTGATTAAATACTAGCAGTCTAAGCAGCAACTGCGTTGAACACACTTGTGCCAAACAATGAACAACTCTTGGGGCACACATGATCGTTTATTAAAACACACATTTTATTAACTTATTGTTATATCTACTAGTTTTTAATAATTTATCTCCAGAGGCCAGGAACTGTATTTGGTTGCAGCACAATATTAGTTCAACCTAATTCGGCATACAGCTATTACCATCAACAAGAAAATTGGTTTATTTGTGTTCATAGGCCAAGAACCTCGGAGTACTAGTACTGATCATCACATACACAAAGAAGCCAACCACCGACAGGAAAATTATGCTATCAAAACCCCACTAGAGCTACCAATTTCATATGTATACATGCCGTTATTTTTCTCCAATAGCAGATAAAATTTTATGTTTGAACGACAACATTCAATTACCAAACATTAGCTTATGAAAATGAACGCCGCTCAGCTTCTAGCATCGGCCCACTTTCAACATCCTCTTTAATTAACGATGCCGCTTTTTCTAATAACGGCTTGTTCTGCGCTAGTTCTGGCATCATCATCAATCGCTCAATCATGCTTAGTGTGTGACGCGTCACCATCCAATCACCGCGTATAAACTGTCGAATTGGCTGAAAAACTTCCAATACAAACTGCTCATGTGTGACCGGCCTGGCTACAACTCGTAGCGTATTCTGTTGATCATATCGATACGGATTAGGCACTTCCCTCTGAAGTATCTCAGCTAATGCGCGCTCAAACTGATTAATACAAAGAAGGGCTGTATATTGACCATTTACACTTGGAGACATTGCTTTGGCCAAGACTTCTATAAGCTGCTCTAAGGGATAGAGAACATCTTCATCTTGTGTGCGATCTACTCCCCAAGAAAATAGTCTTTGTAAGCTCTCTGAAATCTCATCATTAACGCTAGTCTCTGGAGCGACACTCAGTAACGGCTGCCCAGGAATCGAAAATTCACCTGGGCGCCGGTAAAGCTCAATAGTAAGGTCCTCTTCTATTGCTAACGCCATTAGGCCTTCGTCATCAACAACACGTAAGTACCCGGCGGAATCCGTCACTTTTAAACAGACAGATTGTTGTTGAAAATCTGCCGGAAAACCTTTGGTGTTTTTATCAACACTCTGATCAATAAGTCTGCCTTGCCCTATCGTCTTAGGATACTGACAGCGTATGCTATCAATCAGATCATCACCAACCCGCCCAATAATATTGGTTACACTAATTGATTGTGGGATATGGTGAATAAAATAGATCAACACGACAACACTGAGCACGGCGAGAACCATGGCAACAAAAATCGCCATGTGTGGAACGAACATAGTGATGTTTTCCTGCCCCTCAATGCCTTCATGGACATTTCGCAACACCATCAAACAGTATAAAAATGTGGCAATAAACGTACCGAGAGTATATTGATTCGCACGATCCCGCATGAAGCCATCCAATAGCCTGGGGCCAACCTGGGAACTTGCGTGGGACACAGCAAGTAATGTCATTGAAAAAGTGACACTAGCAACCGTTATCATTGATCCTGCTAAGGCAGATAAAAGCGCACGCGCACCCGCTGGCTGGTTTACATATAGCCATTTCTGGCCAGATAGCCATCGGTTGTCATAGGTATCTAACTGCACCATACCAAGCGCACCAACTAATGCGATAAAAACCATCACTAGAGGAACAAACCAGTAGCTGGCGCGTAGTCTTATCAACCAATCTACTAATTTGCTTTTCAATTTCTCATCCTTGTATAGATCACTTTTTTGTATGCCACTTTCTATGTAGCACCTAATTATAAGTTAACAACAATGTTCTTTAGCGACACTTACTATTAAGCACTTGAATTAACGTCTAAAAATTAACATGAGTTAATGCAACCACCTGCTATCGATAGTTACATTAGCCACTCACCTATCTTCACAGTATATTTATAGACGTTACTGAAAATAAATACAGATTCAAAGGAAAGGTCGAAGAAAGCGGGGGAGAACTCACTAACGACGTGTTAGATCAAATCGAAGGCCAATGCGATTCATTATTTGGCACAGGCCAAACACTATAGCGCCTCAGCTGAATACGCTCAGAGTGAATTCGACGAAAAAATAAGTCGTTATGGTTTTGAAACCACCATCATAGAATTGAAGTCCCTATTACACTACCGAGATGAAAACTTGCCCTGCCGGCAGGTAGATTGAACAGCACCCCCCTCCTCTAATTATAGATTCGAGCTTATCAAGAACGGACTGAACAGGGCGAGCAACCTCTCTGGTACTATTAAAAACTCGAAGTTGATCTCTTTTCAGTCAACCTAACCTTTAGGCCCCAATAACCACCAAAGTATCAACCCTAGAACTGGTAGCAGTAATATAAGAACAATCCAAAGTACTTTCTTTCCTGTCGACGCTGTGCTTTGAACGGTTTTCACAATAGCCAATACGTTCAAAATAAGGACCAACAATCCCAATATTCCCGATACTTCGACGCCCATACCAATCTCCTGTGAATAATAAATTTAGAACGTTTTTCGCATTACTCTAAACTAATTCATTAAAGGGCTTGTTGCGCGCCTGTGCAAGTTTTTCGTTTGCTAGCTGAATCTCTTTAGCATCAGGTGGAGCTGGGGTATCCCTGGATTCTAAATCTGGCATATAGCGCAATTGGCAAAATATTGGGAAGTGATCTGAACCAATACTGTGTAGTCGTCCTATTTTAACAAGACCAAATTCATGTGAATGGAATACATGGTCTAGCGGCCAACGTAAAAACCAGTGGTCTGCATGAAAACTGTTAAATAAGCCGCGACCTATTCTAGGATCCAATAGCCCGCTTATCTTACGGAAAAGCAGCGTAGTATCCGACCATGCTACATCATTCAAATCACCGGCGACTATTACAGGAATATGCTGCCTCGACACTAACTTGGCAACCGTAATTAACTCTGCATCTCGTTCTATAGAAGTATCATTTTCCGTAGGACTAGGCGGTGCCGGATGCAAACAATGTAACTTGATTTTTTGGCCTGATGGAAGTAGTACTTCGGTATGAACAGAAGGAACATTTTGCTCTACCAAAAACTCCACTGTTGGGTTGTGCAACTCAAATTTTGAATACAAATGCATACCGTAGAGATCGTCTTGCGGACAGCGCACCACATAAGTATATGTATTTTCCAATGGTGCCAAAGCATCTTCCCAATATTGGTCTGTTTCCAATGTCAGCAACACGTCTGGCTCGTATTCTGCCACCAGATCAAGCAAACTACTGGTACACTGGTTAGTCATCAATACATTGGAAACCATGACACTGATGCTCTGGGTATCATCTGACAAACCTACAGAGGCAACCTCTTTTTTATGAAATAAGGTAAATGGAAATATTCGACTGAACTCCCAAACTATCACCGTTGCCAGCACTGAAATAAGAAATAGTTCATACCAATAACCACGATATGAGATTACTTGTAGAAGAACGACGACGGCTCCCAGTATTGCTATTTGAACACGAGGGAAGTCAAAGATACGGAACCACCACTCTGATCGACCCACGAGAGATATGAGCGCAGAAGTAATCAAAGTGACAGATAAAAATGTCACAACAATAGCCAGATAATTCATTAGTTATAAGAAATCTCTTTAGGTAATAAATTTAAGTCTAACAGCTGACCTTATCCCTCAAGCAACGAGAAACTTTTTTTAGCCCGATTAATACTTGTCGAAAAGCGAGCTCCCTAAGGAGGGAGAACCATTCATTCCCTCTGATAGCCGTATGACATAAGAAGATATTGACTGTAGTATTCCTCAACGTACGGAATAAATATAATTTTAATGTAGCAGAAAAAGCTAATATACGTGGCACAACGAAAGGGACACTCCGCTACCCTATTCAAACATACAAGTTATAACCAGTAACAACAGGCTAGAAAACTTTTACATTTCCAGGAAGTTTTTCTGCCTTTATTCGTCAGGTGTCGTAGAGATCATCATGCAAATACCAAATTTATTAATACTTGTATTGATCGGCTTGTTAGGCTTGTTATGCCAGTGGGCCGCCTGGAGGATAAAGCTTCCAGCTATATTATTTCTGCTCTTAACAGGTATTTTACTTGGCCCAACCTTCGGAATATTAAATCCTGACATTTTATTTGGTGACCTTCTCTTTTCATTTGTCTCGTTGTCTGTGGCAATTATCCTATTTGAAGGAAGCCTGACACTCAAACGTTCAGAATTGAGCGAAATTGGTGATACTGTCCGGAACATGGTGTCTTATGGTGCGCTAATAAATGCAGTCATCACAACCATAGCGGCGCACTACTTTACAGGTCTCAGCTGGTCTCTGTCAGCCTTATTTGGGGCTATCATGGTAGTAACTGGCCCGACGGTTATTATGCCTATGTTGCGGTCTGTCAGGCCAAACGCTCTGATCTCCAGAACGCTACGCTGGGAAAGCATTATTATTGATCCTCTTGGCGCTTTATTTGCCGTACTGGTCTTTGAGTGGATTGTTGCTCAACAAACCAGTTCCGAATTACTCCATGTTTTTGTTGTCTTTGTAGAAACAATAATAACAGGAGCCTTATTAGGGGTCGTTATTGGCTATTGTTTTGGTCTATTACTACGACACCGCTTAATACCAGAATTCCTACAGAATTTTGCTGCCATTGCTTTTGTCACTAGTACCTTTGCCATATCAAATATTCTGATGCATGAGTCAGGCTTATTGGCTGTCACCATCATGGGGATAGTCCTCGCTAATATGCCTGGCGTACATACCAGAGACATTTTAAGTTTTAAGGAAAGCCTCACCCTTATTTTTGTTTCAGCCCTCTTTATTATCCTTTCTGCACGTATTAATTTTGATGCATTAATTGCCATTGGCTGGGGGGCCCTTGGGGTTTTACTTACCATGCAATTTGTAGCTAGGCCCTGCAAGATCATGGTTTCTACAATTAACTCAAATTTCTCTTTTAATGAACGGTTACTGCTTGCCTGGGTCGGGCCGCGAGGTATTGTTGCCGCTGCCATAACTGCCGTATTCGCCTTGAAACTAGAAACTATGGAACTTGAAGGTGCCGAATTATTGGTTCCCTTAGCATTTAGTGTAATTATTGGCACGGTTCTCATCCAAAGCATCACTGCAAGAGCATTAGCAAAAACACTTAACGTCAGTGAGCCCAATACAAAGGGATTTTTAGTGATTGGTGCAAACCGAGTTGCGATAACACTCTGTAAAGCACTTGAAACAGCAGACATCAAAACCATTCTTTGCGATACCCATTGGGAAGATATTAGTGCCGCAAGAATGGAAGGATTAAATACTTATTATGGCAATGCCATGTCTGATCATGCCGAGCTTCATCTTGACCTGACAAGCCTAGGGGGCATGGTTGGACTCTCTCGAAATCATGCCAACAATACAACTGCAGCTCTTCGATTTCGGGAAGATTTTGGCTCGCGGAAAATTTTCATCTTACCGGCAATAGAAGATGAAAAAATCCACGACAAACACCGTGCCAGTGAGTTTTATAAAGGTCGGGTATTATTCAGTAACGATACAACTTACAGAAAACTTAATAGCCTTATTGAAAAAGGTGCAAAAATTAAAAAAACGCAAATCAGCGATTCCTATAAGTTTGAAAACTGGCTATCAGACAATAACGACAAACAAACTATTTCGTTGTTTGCATTAAGTGAAAATAACACTTTTTACTGGTTTACGAGTAAAGAAACAATAGAACCAAAACCTGGCTGGACCATTTTCTCATTAGCCCTTTAATGTCACGAAATATAGCGTAGCAATAGGGGTCTAACGATTATTTTTCTATCTTCAACAACGATTGATATCAGTAGATATACATGGTTTGTCATCAAACAGTAAATATGTAACCCTCCGCCATAGCAACACTTTTCCAATTTTATCTTGATGACTAGCGATATCTATGAAGATACTTGATCGAAATCAAAAAAAGAGGGCATGGTTTATTTAACTGATGATTAAAGGGCACCGAGTCTGTTTAATACTACAAAAACTCGACAGACTATATGACATTTGTCGCCTCTCGATTAACGAATAGGCTTTAAGCGGCAGGCCAAGGCCACTTCGTTTAAAAATCAATCGAATCATGGGTCCACGCTTGCATAGGCTATACAGGAGGGAAACACTACCGAGCTAACGTAAAGGAACTGGAAGTCTAATGTAGACTGGCAAGTGTATCCTGACTGGGTAGTATTATTTGCATCAACATGATGCAGATTACAGCCATAGAAAACACATCGTGATGCTGGCGTAAAATAAACCTTTAATAAATGGAAACAAAGATGATGAACCTACTGGAAGGCAAACGTGGCCTTGTCATCGGCATCGCTAACGAACATTCAATTGCCGCCGGTTGTGCGCGTGCATTTCAACAGGCAGGTGCGCAATTGGCCGTCACCTACCTCAATGAGAAGGCCAAACCCTACGTGCAACCGGTGGCGCAAGAGGTGAATGCTGACATACTGTTGCCGCTCGACGTTGAGGACAATGCGCAACTGGATGCGGTCTTTGAACGCATTGAAGCGGACTGGGGCAAGCTCGACTTCCTATTGCACTCTATTGCCTATTGCCCAAAGGAAGATTTACACGGACGAGTGACGGACTGCTCGCGCGAAGGTTTTACGCAAGCGATGGACGTTTCCTGCCATTCCTTTATTCGACTGGCCAGAAAAGCAGAGCCACTGATGAAGCAAGGCGGATGTCTGCTAACAGTCAGTTATTACGGCGCTGAGAAAGTTGTTGACCACTATAACGTCATGGGGCCGGTCAAGGCGGCGCTTGAGGCATCGGTGCGCTACCTTGCCGCTGAATTGGGCCCCAACGGCATCCGCGTCAACGCTTTGTCGCCAGGACCATTAAAGACCCGCGCGGCTTCTGGTATTGCCTTTTTCGATAAACTAATAGACGAGGCACGTGAGCGCGCTCCACAGCGCCGTTTAGTGACGATAGAAGACGTTGGCAACATGGCAGTAGGTCTTGCTAGCGATGGCGCCCGCAACGTGACGGGCAATATTGCCTTTGTTGATGCGGGCTATCATGTGATGTCCTAGCATGTCATGACTTAGGTAAGAGGAAGTGCCAGATATGGAATATATAGAAAACAAAACTTTTGATGAAATTGACGTAGGCGACTCAGCTGAAATTACGCGCCAGCTCAGAACTAATGATATCGAACTTTTTGCGGTGATGTCCGGGGATGTGAACCCGGCACATCTTGACGAGGAGTACGCCAAAGCCGACATCTTTCATGAGGTCATTGCCCATGGAATGTGGGGAGGCGCACTGATCTCTGCCGTTCTCGGCACCGAATTACCAGGGCCGGGAACTATTTATCTAAACCAGTCGCTAAGCTTCCGCAAGCCTGTCGGCCTCGGCGATACCGTCACCGTACGGGTTACAGTAGTAGAAAAGATAACAGAGAAAAAGCGACTTCTTTTGGACTGCGAATGTATCAATCAAGACGGCGAAACGGTCATCAAAGGTCAGGCTGAGGTCATTGCGCCAAGCAAAAAAGTGCGAAGACCTCGGGCAGTACTACCGGAGGTTCATCTACATGAACACGGCGCCCGCTATCGGGAACTGATCAAGGCCACCCGTGATATCAAGCCGATTCGGGTGGCTGTGGTACATCCTTGCGACGAACTATCACTGGTTGGTGCGCTGGAGGCAAAAGCACAGGGCATAATCGAACCAATTCTCATTGGACCGAGCTTAAAAATCATTGCTGTCGCCGAGGCGACAAATCGTAGTTTGGAGGGCATTGAAATCATCGATGTGCCGCACAGTCATGCGGCGGCAGAACAGGCTGTTGAACAGGTTCGCAAGGGTAACGTTGTAGCGATAATGAAGGGTAAGCTGCATACCGACGAGTTGCTGACCGCGATTTTAGATAAGACGCTGGGACTGAGAACCGAGCGTCGAGTCAGCCACATTTTTGCTTTCGATGTACCGCATTACCCAAAACCCCTGTTTATTACCGATGCCGCCATCAATATTTACCCTGACCTCAAGGCCAAACGCGATATTGTTCAGAATGCCATTGACCTCGCGCAAGCGCTGGGTATTGCTGAACCGAAGGTGGCTATCCTTTCCGCTGTTGAGACGGTACACCCCAAAATCGCTTCCACCGTGGATGCGGCCGCACTGTGTAAGATGGCGGATCGCGGGCAAATCTGCGGCGGCTTGCTCGACGGCCCGCTTGCCTTTGATAATGCCATTTCTAAAACTGCCGTTGAGGCCAAGGGTATTGTCTCTGAGGTAGCAGGCGATGCCGATATTCTAGTAGCACCGGATCTTGAAGCTGGAAATATGATTGCCAAACAACTCGTCTATTTGGCTGGCGCAGAATCGGCCGGCATCGTACTGGGCGCCAAGGTGCCGATAATTCTCACCAGCCGGGCAGATGGAACACTTTCACGGTTGGCATCCTGTGCATTGGCGCAGCTGTATATCAAACACACCGAAAAAATATTGTCATGACCGACACTATTCTGGTAATCAACGCCGGCTCATCGAGCATCAAGTTTGCGCTCTATGATTCGACGATAGTCTCAGAAGGACCGCTGATCAGCGGTAAGATTACCGGCATTGGACGCGCACCGGATTTTATTGCTTGTGATGCTAGGGGGCAGCCTCTGGAAGACAACGGGCTGGGGGCTATCGAAAAATCTGCCACCCATGACGAGTTGATACTGCGTCTCCTGGAATGGATAAGTAATCATGGCCAAGGAACTCGACTTGTAGCAGTTGGCCATAGAGTGGTCCATGGCGGTCGTGTGTTCACGGACCCGGTTGTGATCAGTGCAGACGTTATGGAGGAGCTGGGGAAACTGACATCACTTGCTCCTCTGCACCAACCTCACAATCTGGCAGCGATCAGGGCTATTTCAGACTGGGCCTCAGGGTTACCCCAAGTCGCCTGTTTTGATACCAGCTTCCACCGCAGCCAGCCGCGCTTGGCACAGCTGTTTGCCTTGCCGCGTGCTTTAAGTGACGCCGGGGTGATTCGTTACGGTTTTCATGGTATCTCGTATCAATACATCGCCAAGCTCCTACCGGAATACCTTGGTGCACGGGCGGATGGCCGAGTCGTGGTGGCGCATCTGGGTAACGGTGCCAGCCTGTGCGCCATGAAACAACGTTGCAGCATTGCCAGCAGCATGGGATTCACGGCGCTCGATGGTCTGATGATGGGACAACGGTGCGGCTCACTCGATGCCGGTGTTGTGTTGTATTTGCTGCAAAATCAGGCCATGAGCATCGAGCAAGTAGAGCACCTGCTCTATCGTGAGTCAGGCTTGCTTGGCGTGTCCGGCATCAGCAATAACATGCAGGTACTACATGATAGTCCAGACCCGCATGCTCGAGAGGCCATTGAGCTGTTTTGTTATCGAGCCGCTGGCGAACTCGGCTTACTGCTAAGTCCGCTGCAGGGGCTTGACGCCATCGTTTTCACCGCAGGTATTGGTGAGAATGCGGTGCTGGTGCGGCAACTAATTTGTGATCATTTGGCTTGGCTTGGCGTTGAACTTGATCAGGCGGCAAACAACACAAATGCTACTAGGATCAGCAGTCCAAACTCCAAAATCGATGTGCTGGTTATTCCAACCAACGAGGAAGCGGTAATCGCTGAAGCCACACACACGCTGATAGCCAATTCACAGATTGAGATTGGCGCATCAGGATAACTATTTCAGGATACATAGATATTCAAGTAAACCTTTTGAAATAACTGCACAGTACAACAAAGCAATGGTGTCGATAATTTATTGATTGGAAAAATCTTATGCATGGCAAGTCGGTCCATTTTTATAGTTAGAGTGAAGTTTTTGAGTCAGGATAGAGTCGGTCTTGAGCAAAGAGAGGATTGGCTACTCGCCCGGTAAAGGTTAATTTTGAGGCGCTGCGCGCCCCGATGGAGCGGTCATGGCACGACGTACGAAAATACTCATTCTTGGCGCTGGCACAGCGGGGCTAACCGCACTCAAGGAAGCGCAACGCTATACTGACGATATTATACTCGTGAATGACGGACCCTACGGCACCACCTGCGCTAGGGTTGGCTGTATGCCCTCAAAATCACTTCTCGAAGTTGCACATGCTGTTGGGCGACGTGACTGGCTTGCACAGGTCGGCATCGGCGGCGCTAATGCACTCACAGTCGATCTCCCCGAGGTCATGACGCATGTACGTACACTGCGCGACCGCTTCATCGCTGGGCCTATTGAACTCGCCAGTTCCCTTGGTGATCGCAGTCTTCACGGCAAAGCGACATTTATCGATCCGCACACAGTCGACATTGAGGGAGTACGTATTCATGCTGACACGATCATCATTGCAACAGGCACGCGTCCCGTAGTGCCCGATCCTTGGCGGGCTTTTGGATCGCGTGTCGTCACCTCCGACGAGGTATTCGAACTGAAGGCACCGAAGCGACGTATCGGCATC
>JASJGJ010000071.1:0-4811 GCA_033791605.1 Porticoccus sp. | reverse complement strand
ATAAAAGTCTGGAAAAGGCTCGATTTTTTGTGGTTTTTGAGCCAAACATTGGCGCTAACCTTGCGTCTTTTTCAACGAAATGGGGTGATGATTACAACCAGAACAATATTGATGAAATTCGCAGCATGGTGTTTTGTAATGCCTGGTACGCTAATAAAGTAAGTAATCTGGACCCGAATATGCTGGGTTTTTGTCCGTTACATCTTAGCTTGATAGAGCGAGAAGGAAAAACCACCGTGTTATTTAATCGTCCAGGCATTATTGCGCAAAACAGTCCGGCTAAAGAACTGCTGCTAACTATTGAATCTGAGGTTATTGAAGCGATTCAACTAGGCGTGCAATAAGCCTGCCCTAAAGACATAAAGAATGGTTTTATGCGCGCACACTGGTACCGAGACATGAATTGTGTGCCACCGTCGAAGAAACCGCAGACCTATCCATGGTGGCACGAACGATAACGGACTTAAAAATGAGAATGTGTAATAATGAAATCAGTAGCTTATCCTTGGTCTCATTTTATTATTTAGACTCAATTGTACCTAAGAAGTGAGATTTTTTATTTGAAAACTAAAGACGTATACTTTTGATTAATTCACTTTACTTCTGTTGTCAATCATTATGAGACATTGAGCGGTTTTTTCTGACACCATAAATAACAGCAAAAGCTGACATTCGCCTTTACCCTACTAATTAACACCTTTTTCATTAATATTAATAGGTTCCCATCACCAATATGGAGAACCGCCATGTTATATCTAACGCACGATAAGCCACGCCAATTTCACTGTAACACTACGGCTACGCGTGCAATTAGAGCATACCCCAAAACAACCTGGAAACAATCGTGAAAATTTATTGGCACCTAGCAAATATATGTTTAAACTATTAGACTTATATGAGGGAGGCACCCATGAAGCGTGACAGGGACAAGCGTGAAAAAACGTCTGATCTGGCAAAGCCATCTATCGCAATCAAGCGTCAAGCCGTAGTCGTCATTCATGGTATCGGCAACCAGCGTCCGATGGATACTCTCCGCCCATTCGTCGATGCACTCCTGGACATCGACCCGAACAGTGAAACCGTACCGAAATACTATAGTAAACCTGATAGTTTCTCTAAATCTTTCGAGTTACGTCTGCTACAGAGTCGCGACAGTCGGCCACGTACCGACTATCTCGAACTCTACTGGCAACATCTAATTCCTTCTGCAACATGGAAGAGGATTCTGGCTTGGCTTAAACTGTTACTAAACCGGAGCAGCAAAGATGTCCCCACCTCCCTCCGTGGTCTGTGGCGATTAAGCTGGTTATTAGTAATAACGATAAGTAGCTTACTGCTTTACGGTATCGTGACGTGGATAAATCCGGCGTGGGCACCAGAGCAGAACTGGTTTGGAAACTTTGCCACCTTACCGGTTGGGTTCGCAGTTATGCTGGTTATACTTCAGGGCATTATTCTTAACTACGTTGGCGATGCTGCCATTTACCTTAGCCCAGACCCTCAAAATATAGAAGCACGTCATGCTATTCGAGAGGCCGGCGTCGAACTTATTGAACGATTACACGAAGGGCATGATTCAACACATTATGACCGGATCATAATCGTTGGCCACAGTCTCGGCAGCATTATCGGCTACGATATTCTTACTTACGCGTGGAATAAATTTAACGAGAGACATGATAAACCCGCAAGACCAAGCCAGGATGCACTAGGTGATGCAGAGAAAGCAGCAAAACAACTTTGGGCAGAGGAAGAATCAAACCTTAACGATAAAAGCGATGCACAAAAAAAATGGCTCAAAGCTTCACGAAACCTGTGGTTTGAACAACGTGAAAACACTTTCCCTTGGCTTATAACTGATTTCATCACTCTTGGCAGCCCCTTGACACATGCCCTGCTGCTGTTAGCTAACAGCAGCGTAGAATTTAAACGCAAGAAATCGCAATGCGAGCTTCCGACCTGCCCACCACAACTTGAAGATAGAAGCAGTTTTTCCTACAGACTAAATTATATACTTGATAACCAAACACCAAGGACTGTTTTGTGTCTACACCGAGCAGCCTGTTTTGCAGTGACCCGATGGACTAATCTTTTTTTTCCTGCCCGTTACTGGCTAAAAGGTGACGTAATTGGTGGCCGCATAGCACAGACCCTTGGCCCGGGCATTCTCGATATTCCTGTACAGACAGACGTCCGCAAAGGTTGGTTAGCACACACGAGCTATTGGCAAAAACACAATAATGATCGGTATGAACCTGACTCAGCGATCATAAGACTGAGAGTAGCTCTCGATATCAAACTGGACAGATTCAAGCAGTGAAACACCTAGCTTAAGCAAACAATGCTAAGCCTGTACTATTTATGGAGGAAATATAATGTCGATAACACTCTACACGCATCTTCCAGGTGTTCGTCTGGAAGAAAACAATATCCCTTTTGCAAACGGGCACTTAACAAAACTGCCATTTGATGAATGGTTTGCACTGGAGTCCAAGTTTAAATACACAGAGACTAAATACAAAAAATCCGCACCGGTTTTCTGGATTAAAGTTCTTGCTACTGATGATAAAACAGGCCTTAACGAACTTATTGACACTACATCAGAAGAAACCGAGCAATTACATACCGCTTTTTTACTAGAACCGAGAACCCCCCTGTTACCTACACCTTCCCTCTCATCAAGCTATATCACAATTCCTTCATCACCTGATATATCGGATGTAGTAAAAGGCTCCACACAACGCTTGATTGGACCGATGGAGCGCGAATACATCGTATTCGGCTCACCACTACAATACTTATACAGCGCACCGGAACTGAAGTTAGTGGAAGATATATACAACCTTATCAGAGCAACTAATGTGCTGCATTTGACAGAAGAGCTTACAGCTGGCATTTCAGTCCTAGAGGAGACGGCCAGACCAGATAGCTGGTATGAAGGTGACCAACAAATCAGTCTGCTAAGTGGTTTCGTTCAATGTATTGCAGCGTGTGAAAATATACTGCTACCGCCTAAGGAGCAGATACCACCAGGTAAAAAAACAGAAACTTTTGGCCAGCAAGCAGCCTCACTTACCAACATCACACCATCTGAAAATGAAAAATCAGCTAAAAAATACTCTGATCTTTATCGGCTACGAAGCAGCTTGATGCATGGTCTACCAGCATCTTCCCAACACAGCAATAAGATGGATAGCAGCCTGCATGAAGGCCGGGTATTATTGAGATATAGTATTCTCGCTTCACTCGAGCTTCGCAATTCTGTACCTGATGCACCACCTCTTTGGTCGCTGCTTAAAGAGAAATGGAGCAGCCTCAATATAGCGTCACCAACCACTACACTAGATATAGAGGAAGTATTGTGATAAACGAAACAAACCAGACAATTACACTCTACTTCCCACTATGGGGAGTAAATTTCGATAGCGACAAAGTCGGGGGTATCGGCCAGGGAGTCGGCGTGTATATCCCCTACCCTGAAGAATGGCGTACGATACAGCAGACTGATGTATGGATGGCAGAGTTCCGCAATAACCCACTTGACACCACTGCTCCGATGCCACCGTGTTGTATCGTGGTGATGTCCAGCCTTGGAAACAAAGAATCCATTCACGAAGCCATCGAGGAACAAGGAGAAAAATTAGTCCGTATAGCACACGACACAGTCACAACACTCCGACTATATCGTGCTGGATGGTTCCTTCAGCCCGAGCTGGCATTTTTCACCTTCTACGCTCCAGACCTGCCAATAAATAATGTAGTACGCTCACCCGGGCCTTACAGACAAGCATTTGTTACAGGAACAGCACATCTCCCGATGCCAGGTTATGGTTTAAGCATCCATGACTGCTCAGAGAAAATCGATACACCGGGACCTATTTCCATTTTTTGGGAACTTATCCAGTCATATAGAAACTTTGATGGCGACACATCAATCGACATTGCGATAGAAAGTTTTAATCACTCGTATGGATATCAATTGATACCAACACAGCGTGTGTCTAATATGTTTATTGCACTGGACGCTATGCTAGGCGGGATGAACAAAAGAAAAATAGGGAAAGTGTCTATAAAACAACGTGGGTTTACCAGGCGTGTAGAAACAGCACTGTCAACGGCGAAGAAGCTTCCTTTTTTGGGCGCCCCCCATATGGAAGCCCGCTGGTTAAATTATAAAGATGGAGGGCGTGGGCTACGAAATGCTATCGCACATGGCGAGGGGCAGACAGTCAGCTCAATTGCCGAGGAATCTTATGATCGATTACAAGCCATCATTAGAGTAATTTTATGTCAATATATACAGTTTTTCCTGCTCTGGTCTACAGAAAAAAGTGCCATAGCAACGCGACTTGATATACCGACAGAAAGCCCTTTAGCAGCGGCATATGTTAAAACCCTTGAGGCGGAATTTAAAGAACCTGACTCCATGCAAGGTCTGCTTCTATAAGATGAATTACACTGCAAAATTCAAACAAAATATTTGAGGAGTTACTTGGGGCATATAAGGGTTACCGCGGAGAATGGAGCTACTGCGAATAAGTCTGATTATTTGGGATATCCGGGGACCTGTGCATGGCGAATTGTTAATTAGTCGATCCTGAAATATCCATCTCAAGCATTTAAACACACAGCAGTTTGTGTTTGAAAAAGATGATTTCCATGAGTAATTTTGGCTGTATAAAACTTTGAAGCCAAAAAATTACCTCCCTCATCCACTTTTTGAAGTTGAAGGCAGCTGCTGCCATAATCAAGTTAATTTGATCACCAGCAAAGCCTTTTAGGAAGTTTCTTTTCAGTCGATGATCACTCTT
>JASJGJ010000070.1:0-3627 GCA_033791605.1 Porticoccus sp. | reverse complement strand
TGGGACAGCAGTGGGTCAGGCCCCTTTATTTTTGAACCTGGCTCAAATGGCTTTTGGGTGAAAAATGCAGATAGATTTATATGAAACAATTTATTTGCTCGGTTATGCGGTTGCGTTTGTGATTCGAAGTTATTACGGGTTGCAGTTTAAACGCAATAAAATAGTGCGTTCCGGTAAAGAAAACCCCGTTGTGTTCTTTGCGATCGCCCTATGGGGTGTTGTGTTGATGTTACCCTTCATCACGATGTTCTCAGATTGGCTGATCGTGGCCGATTTTGAAATTATTCCTGCTTTAAGATCTCTGGGAGCGTTAATTTTTGTCGGCAGCCTTTGGGTGCTTTGGCGGTCGCATGTCGATTTGGCAGCTAATTTTTCACCTTCTTTATTTATTCGAGATAATCATACGCTTGTTAGGAATGGTGTTTATCGAAATATCAGGCATCCAATGTATCTGTCATTCTTTATGTGGGCAATCGGTCAGGCCTTGCTTATCAATAATTGGCTGGCAGGTCCGTTAGGCGTGCTCGCCTTTGCAATGATTTATTGGTTCCGAGTGCCGCGCGAAGAGCGACAGCTGCTCGATCAATTTGGTGCTGAATACGAGGCATATCAGAAAAGAACGGGGCGCTTACTGCCAAAGGTTAAAAAGTTAACATTAGCTCGTTAATGATAGGTGATTAAGGTTTAGTTATTATTTCATGCGATGAAATGTCCTCTTAAGTTAGTGTTTTTATTCTTTGAGATTATTGGTCCTGCTTTAGCCAATGAGCCCATGACTTCCGATGAGTTAGAGAAATGGTTTGTTGAGGATATCAATGATGATGAAGCACGAGCTATGGCTGTTAATGAAGGGAAGCTTGAATTTCTCATAAAGCGGCCAAGTAAGGCTGTTCATTCCTCACGAAATATTTTAACGATAGATAAGGAAAGTATAGAAACGGGCTGGGTAGGGTTGATTCAATGTCATCAGAATCTGGGTGCGGTTGCCGAAATGCAAGTGGTCTACCGTTATAAGCGAATGCGAAATTTGCGGGTGGATTCATTTGAAGGGATTAAGCGTGCTTGGGTAGAGGGCAGCTCAGTACAACTGGTGGATATTAAGCGCGGTGCCAAGATTTGTATTCAGGCAGAGGTGGGTATTTTATATTCACGCCCGGACGGGAGTTTGATTCTTAAAAACGGCCCGTTTCATCGTAAATATTTTGATGGTTATTATCCAATGCATGTGAATCTGGAGATTCGATACCCTATGGGCTTGTTGCGATTTGAAAGTATCACGCCAATGGCTCAGCCTAGGTTTAGTCTTTCTCACACCAGCAATTCACTTAAAGTGGATGCCTAGTTTGAAGGCGAGCTAAGGACGGAAATGTTATTTTCACGTATTGGTCAGCACAATTAATCAGTTAATGTGGGGAGTCCTTTAAGGGTGGAGTGGTGAGATGATAGGGCGTTTTTTTGATAACTGGGCTTGGGCCCATCGCAATGCGCGGGCTTGGGGAATGGTATTCGCGCTTGCGGGGTTACTTGCCTGGGCCTTGTGGGAGACCAGTGCTGAACGTGTGGAATACCGTGAGATGACAGGCCAGTTATTAGAGGTAAAGGGTAAGGATGACGCGGATAAACAAGCCTTCCTAGTGGGCAGGATTCAATTACCTGACGGCAAGGAAATTAAACTTATTTTACCCCCTCAGCAACCACACCCCAAAGTGGATGATACAGTGCCATTAATCTATGAACGTTACGATGATGGTCAGGAGTATTACTTTTTTAATACCCTGCGCTGGGTTAGCAGCGGTGGTATGCCCTAATAATAGGGAGCCAATAGAATAATTGGGATCAGAGTACAACCGTGACTAAAATTAGGGTGACTCGAATATTAGAGTTAAGTACTCTCTTCTCCTAGTTAATTATTAACGGAAAGCCAGTCACCTATTATGAATGCAGCACCCACTAATCAATTTTCTGAAAACGAGCAAGCGGCCTGGAACCTACTATTTGCCTGCTGGATATTAGCGGCTATCTCTACGTTGGGAAGCTTATTTTTTAGTGAGGTGATGGGGTTGAAGCCCTGCGTGCTTTGTTGGTATCAGCGTATTTTTATGTTTCCACTGGTCGTGATCCTGCTGGTAGGTATGTATCCGCTTGATAAGGGTGTTGTACGTTACGCGATGCCGCTGGCGGTCATCGGCTGGTTGTTTGCGGTATATCACTACTTGCTCTATTCGGGTTTCATACCTGAAGGCCTACAGCCTTGTGATAAAGAGCTTTCCTGCACAGAGATTAATCTTGAGTTGTTTGGTTTTGTTACTATCCCTATGCTGTCGATACTTTCATACACGGCAATTATTGTGTTGCTGGTTATGTTCAGAAATAGGGTTCGACATATTCGAGCTGCATAAAATGGCACTTCACAGAGTAGATAATAAATAATGAAGAATAAAATTCAGGTCCCCGTTGTTGGCGCGTTATTGCTAATTGTCTTCGCCATTGCAATCGTTATGTATAACGAACAGAAAGCCGATGAGCTGGGTGAGGCAGCCAATAAAAATGCCTCGTTGCTCGTCCGTGATTATGCACCCTCTATTGGTAATCGAAATGCAAAGGTGACTATTGTCGAATTCTTTGATCCTGCCTGTGAAACCTGCAAGGCCTTTTATCCCTTCGTAAAGAACCTGATGTCAAAGTATCCGGGAAAAATAAAGTTGGTCGTGCGATACACGCCCTTTCATCAGGGATCAGACTACGTTGTGAAGATACTTGAAGCAGCTCGATTACAAAATAAATTCTGGCAGACTTTGGAAGCGGCTTATGAGACTCAACCATTATGGGCCTCTCATGGCAATCCTCAGCCAGAGAAATTGTGGTCGCTTATCAAGGGTGTCGGGCTAAATGAGAAAAGGGCCAGAATAGATATGCAAAGCGCAACGATTGCGAAACGCATACAACAAGACATGGCTGATGCCCAACAACTCCAGGTCACTAAAACCCCCGGGTTTTTCGTCAATGGTAAGCCATTGGTTCGATTCGGTTATGAGCAGCTTCAACAGCTTGTAGAAAAAGAAGTCCGAAATCAGTATTAGTTAGAATTACTTGGGGTGGAGAACATTTTTTCATTAGGGCATGTCCAAATACCAATAAAAATTTGATAAATCGATATGGAGAGTGGTCTCTCGGATAAAGCCTGGTCGGGCTTGCACTGGGTTCCGGGTGTTTGGTAAATATTTTGTTAAAGGGGTTGGGAGCCAATATCTTTTCTGAGCTATGAGCATGGGAAATAAAAAAATCGGATATATAGCGATTGCTCTCATTGTTCTGTTTGGGGTCGCGGGTGTTTTGATGTTAGAGCCGATTGCCCAAGATCCTGAATATCATCTTTTTGCAGATCAGCGAGCTGTTTTTAGTATTCCGAATTTTTTAAATGTAGTTTCCAGCCTGCTCTTTCTGGTAGTTGGGATTTTGGGGCTTTACAGTATTTTACGTTCACACAGGATTCGCCTGATTCCTGATATGAGAGCAGCATATATTCTGTTTTTCCTGGGAGTTTCGCTGGTTGCTTTTGGTTCGGGTTACTATCATCTGTGGCCAGGTAACGCTTCATTAGTTTGGGATCGTATACCCATGACCGTT
>JASJGJ010000069.1:0-29773 GCA_033791605.1 Porticoccus sp. | reverse complement strand
GGAAGTTCACAGTTTGATCTATGAAATCATGAACGATAAGCAGCGTCGGGATTATGAAGAGTTTTTGGAAACAGACTTTTCCTTTGAGGTTCCGGGTGTCGCACGTTTTCGTGTTAATGCATTTAACCAAAATCGTGGTGCCGCGGGCGTTTTTCGGACGATCCCCTCTAGGGTGCTAACACTTGAAGAGCTGGGTTTCGGACAAATTTTTCGCGATTTATCTATGTTGCCCAGGGGGCTGGTGTTAGTGACGGGGCCAACGGGTTCTGGTAAGTCCACTTCCCTTGCTGCCATGATTGACTATGTCAATGAAAATCGCTATCAACATATTTTGACCATTGAGGACCCGATTGAGTTTGTTCACGAAGGTAAAAAATGCTTGGTAAACCAGCGAGAAGTACACAGAGATACCCACGGCTTTAGTGAAGCTTTACGTTCAGCGCTTAGGGAGGATCCAGATATTATTTTGGTGGGTGAAATGCGAGATCTTGAAACAATTCGCTTGGCACTTACGGCAGCAGAAACCGGTCATTTGGTGTTTGGTACATTGCACACAACCTCTGCGGCGAAAACCATTGACCGGATTGTCGATGTTTTCCCCGGCGCAGAAAAGTCCATGGTGCGATCGATGTTGTCGGAATCATTACAGGCCGTTATCTCTCAAACGCTCATGAAGAAGATTGGCGGAGGGCGTATTGCAGCCCATGAAATTATGGTAGGTACGCCCGCGATTCGAAATTTGATTCGCGAAGATAAAATTGCACAAATGTATTCGGCTATCCAAACCGGCGCAGCACATGGGATGCAGAGTATGGATCAGCATCTTCAACGGCTGGTCCAACAAAAATCAATTACCCGTGAGGTTGCCCGTGAAAAAGCAAAAATTCCAGATGATTTTTAATGAGAGAGATCTGAGTGTCTGGCCGTTGCTAGGTTGCTGTTAGACCGCAACGCTAACCCAAAATAGTACGTGGAGAAAGCTATGGATTTTGATGTTCTCTTAAATCTGGTGGCACAAAAGAAAGCCTCAGATCTTTTTATCACCGCAGGTGTTGCCCCCAGCATTAAAGTGAATGGCGTGATTATGCCAGTGGGTAAAGCGCGATTGTCACCTGAACAGGCGCGCCAGCTTGTTGAGGGCGTGATGAATGAGGAGCAGAAAAAGGAATTTCGCAGTAGTAGAGAGCTCAATTTTGCCATTAGCCACACTGGCGTTGGGCGTTTTAGGGTCAGTGCTTTTTATCAGCGCAATGAAGTGGGTATGGTGTTGCGCCGTATCGAGAGCAAAATTCCGACGATAGAAGAGTTATCGTTACCGCCAGTTCTGAATGATTTGGCGATGACGAAGCGCGGCATCATTATTTTTGTGGGTGCAACCGGTGCGGGTAAGTCTACATCCCTAGCTGCAATGATTGGTTATCGTAATCGCAACAGTAAAGGGCATATTATTTCGGTTGAAGATCCCATCGAATTTCTTCATCAACACGAAGGTTGTATTATCACTCAACGGGAAGTGGGCATTGATACCGAATCTTTTGAGGTGGCCTTGCGCAATACCCTGAGGCAGGCACCAGATGTTATTCTTATCGGTGAGATCCGAACCCCTGAAACCATGGAGTACGCCATCACCTTTGCTGAAACAGGTCACTTGGTCTTGGCAACGTTACACGCAAACAATGCTAACCAGGCATTGGATCGTATTCAGCATTTTTTCCCCTCTGAGCGTCAGAATCAGTTGTGGATGGACCTTTCGCTTAACCTTAAAGCCATGGTGGCTCAGCAGCTTATCCCTTTGGCAGATGGCTCTGGTCGTTGTGCGGCGATTGAAGTTTTGATCAATACACCATTGGTTGGAGATTTGATTCGTAAGGGTGAAGTGCACAAGCTCAAGGAGTTGATGACACGTTCGACAGAGCTTGGTATGCAAACGTTTGATCAAGCATTGTTTGCACAGTATGACGAAGGGCTGATTACCTATGAGGATGCTATGGCGCATGCGGATTCAAAGAATGATTTACGCTTGTTGATTAAGCTGCAGTCAGAAACTGATCCCGGTTATTTGTCGAATGCTGCTGATGATTTACAGGTGGCTGGAGATCAAGATGACCGTGGTAATTATTTTTAGGATCTGAAATACTGTTTTAACGTTTATTTGTCAGGGTTCTTTGGCGATCGATGGGTCTGATAGCCAGGTTTGCAGAATGATAACGGCTGCGAGATCATCCACCGGTTGGTCTCGGTAGTTTCGTTCGTCTTTATACCTTTTATTTGTCTCTAGTTGTTGTTCCTGATGTTTTGCCTCAAAGGTTGAAAGTCGTTCATCAACCATCTTCACTTGTACACCAAACCGGCCATGCAGTCGGCGTGCAAATTTTCGTGCGCGTGCACAGAAATCGCTTTCACTGCCATCCATATTGAGAGGCAGGCCAACAAGTACTTGGTCTGGTTGCCATTCGTCGAGCAGTTGTTTTATCTGATCCCAATTGGGTATACCGTCTCTGGCTTTGAAAACGGTAAGAGGGTTGGCTGTTCCTGAAAGGGTTTGGCCAACAGCAATGCCAATTTGGCGGGTGCCAAAATCAAAGGCAAGAGCGGTGCAGATTTCAGAGGCGATGGAGTTGTTCCTGTTGCTGAGCGCTAAGCATGACCGACATGGCTGCTGAGCTGATTGAGGTTAATGCCTATTTTTGCGGCGGCTGCAGTGGCACGATCATGAAAAGGCACATGAAAGAGGATGTCGGCATCTCCCGGTGCAGTGAGTCACGCATTATCAGCAAGTTCCTCTTCCAGTTGCCCTGGGCCCCAGCCAGCGTAGCCTAGCGTGATGATTAAATTATTTGGTCCCTGCTCTTTTGCGATGTCGGTAATGATATCGCTGGAGGCTGTGAGGTAAATATCGTTGGAAATTGGCAGCGTCGATTCCCATGGGTGGTTACCAGGGCTGTGAAGAACAAACCCTCTTTCCATTTGTACTGGGCCGCCAGAAAGTAAAGGCTGTTTACCTATTTTGGGCGTATAGCTGATATTGAATTGCTCAAAAATTTGACTGATAGGGATGTCTAATGGGTCGTTAATCACCAAGCCCATGGCACCATCAGCGCTGTGTTCACAAAGATAGATAACCGTATGAGAAAAGTTGGGATCAAGCAAGCCGGGCATGGCGACCAAAAAGTGGTTGCTAAGGCCTTGGCTGGGATGGTCAGGTGATCTATTCATATTTATGAGTATGGGCTTCCTTAACGGGAAAACAAGTGTGTGGCAAAGTGTTAGAGGGTATTTGGCCGTGGGCATTCAGTTGATCGTGTTTAACTGGTTGCCGGGAACAAATCGCCACGTGCGGATAATCTCCAGTTTGTCCCATTGTTTGATTTCTGTTGGAAATGGCGCAAAGGGGGATGCCAGTCGAACGGTTCTGATGGCAGCTTGATCAAGTACGCGTTGCCCTGAACTGAGAAGGATTTCTACATTGTCTACAGCGCCATTGGGTAGCACGGTGACAGCTAATCTTAGGTCGCCATACATGGACTTTTGTCGTGCTTCTTCAGGATAGTTGTTGTTTCCTACCATTTCAATGCGGTCAATCCAATAGCGCAAATAAGCGGCGTGATCGGCAGATTTGGTGCTGGCAGAGGTGAGCCTTAATACACGTGCTAGTTTGCTGTATTCCTGTTGTTTTTGATCGAGCTTTGCTTTTAGGCTGGCGATCTCTAGTGACGTTGCTTGAGGCAGTGGTACCAACGCATTTTGCTCAGCGTCTTCCGGTTTTGGCTCATTTGTCGTGCTGGAAAGGCTGTCTGAGGTGGTAGAAAGGGTCGGGGTGTCACCAACTATGGGCTGATGGGTGAATTGCTGCTGTAGAGGTATGCCGGTTTTTTTCAGTTGATTGGCGTTAATCTCAGAGAGTTGGTCAGTTGTTAATGCCTGTTTGTCACTTTGGTTTCCACTCCCCTGTTGGTTGTGCTGAGCGAGGAACTCTGCCTCTTCGGGTTCTTTCTCTGAGCGATGCTGAGCTAGGGTGACTTCCAGCGTGGGAGCTGCCTGTTGTTGCTGGTGTAATTTAAATCCCAAACCAAAAATTAATAGTGCGTGTACGGCAATAGCTAAAAATAGGGAAAAACCAAAGCGATCGGGTTCGTGTTCCGGGTTGGTTTTGGGGATGGATATAGCCATTAGTCAATCCGTTGTTCAATAGCATTCATTAGTTTTCCGCCGATATCCATTGACTCTTGGCGATCTATTTCCCGAGCGCAGGTCGGGCTGGTAACGTTGATTTCCGTGAGATAATCACCAATAACATCTAGTCCAGCAAACAAAATTCCTTTCTCTTTCAATACGGGCCCAATTTGGTTGGCAATCCAGAGATCTCTCTCACTTAAGGGTTGAACGACACCGGTGCCGCCTACAGCAAGATTGCCACGAATGTCCCCTTCCGGTGGAATTCTTGCGAGGCAATGAGGAATGGGTACTCCATCAACCATCAAAATGCGTTTATCTCCGGCATTAATTTGTGGGATGAATTTTTGCGCCATGATAGTTCGAGTTCCATTCATGGTCAGGGTTTCAATAATGACATTGAGGTTCGGGTCGTCTGGGCCAACCTTGAAGATAGAGGTTCCCCCCATACCATCGAGGGGTTTAAGAACAATGTCGTGGTGAGACTGGTAAAAATTCTTTAGTTGGAGTGCGTCTCTACTGACCAGCAGTGGCGGCGAACATTGTGGGAACAGTGTGGCGAATACTTTTTCATTACAGTCTCTGAGACTTTGTGGTTTATTAACAACCAGTACACCCTGTTTCTCTGCCGCTTCAAGAATATAGGTGGAATAAATATACTCGCTGTCAAAGGGTGGGTCCTTGCGCATTAAAATCACATCAAGTGATGAAAGAGATTCAATCTTTGATTCTCCAAGGGTAAACCAGCTGGTTGCATGATCTCTGACCTGCAGTGATGCCATATTGGCAATGGGGTTGCTGTTATCAAGTGCTAGGCTACCCTGTTCCATATACTTGATTTCCCAGCCACGACGTTGGGCGGCAAGTAACAGTGCCAGGCTGGTATCCTTGTGTGGCTTAATGCTAGCAATGGGGTCCATGACTACCCCGAGTATCTTGGTCATAAGTGTTACCTGTGTCACGCCACGCATGGCAGTTCATTCTTTATGATTGTAAACCAGAGATCCCTGCCAATGATTGGGTGCTGTTAACACTAATGGAATTGGCGGGGCAAAAAGATACTGGCCAAACATAGTTTATGGTAGGACACACTAAAAGTGTGTAAGTCTCTTTGAATAACTTGCGAGAAGAGTGTCGGGGTAACAGCAAATGTGAGAGAAAACAGACCACAAGTTGCAGAATTAACAGTCAGTTATAGATTAAACATGATGATTGTGTTAAATAATGTTCTACTGGTGAAATCCAGGTGAATATAACCATAAAACGAGAAACTTAAGATGGAAGATGACCTTAAAGGCCTCAAGGTAATCGTGATAGATGACAGCAATACCATCAGGCGTACAGCGGAAACGCTGTTAACAAAAGCAGGGTGTGAAGTTATCACTGCCACCGATGGGTTTGATTCACTCTCAAAGATCGCAGATAAAAATCCCGACGTCATTTTTGTGGATATTATGATGCCTCGACTGGATGGCTACCAAACCTGTGCTTTGATTAAAAATAACAGCAATTACAAGCACACGCCGGTGATTATGTTATCAAGCAAGGATGGGCTGTTTGATAAAGCAAAAGGGCGTATTGTTGGTGCGGATGATTACCTGACCAAGCCTTTTAGTAAAACGGAGCTTTTTGGTGCTCTGGAAAAATTTGCACCGAACAAAGCGGCGGCTGAGGCCTAGTCCTAAAATTACCGTTATCCCGTCTGGGGGGGAGTATGGCGACAATATTGATAGTTGATGATTCACCCACTGAGATACATAAGCTCACGGGTATGTTGGAGAAAAATGGATACAGCGTGCTGGTAGCTGAAAGTGGAGAGGCTGGCGCTGAAGTGGTTAAGAGAGAGCAGCCGGACGCTGTTTTAATGGATATTGTCTTGCCTGGTCTCAATGGTTTTCAGGCAACGAGGCAGTTGAGTCGATCTAGCGAAACTGAACACATCCCCGTCATTATTGTGACGACAAAGGACCAGGAAACTGACAAGGTTTGGGGTATGCGTCAGGGAGCCAAGGCATATCTAACCAAACCGGTTAGCGAAAAAAGTCTTATTGGCGCACTACAGGATGTTATGGACTAATGAGCATTTTACTCTGTGATGTCTGAGACAGCTGAAGCATTTAATACACTGGCAGCCCTTTCTGGTAAATATGCGAATTCTGCGCGTTGGTTACCTGAGCAGGAAGATATAGCACCTACTCGGAAGGTGGTGTGCTTTTCTCTGATGGGGGCGAAGCTTGCCATGGCCCTTGAAGAATTAACTGAAATTCTTGAATTACCCCAGTGCACCCGTCTGCCACGAGTAAAGCCTTGGGTCTGGGGCGTGGCAAACCTGCGCGGCAGACTACTTCCGGTGATAAATTTTGCTGAGTTTCTTGGTGGCAGGTTATCGTCTCCCCGCAAATTGCATCGCGTTCTCGTGATAGACCTCAAAGGTGTGTTTGTTGGGTTGGTGGTTGACCAGGTGTATGGCATGCGCAACCTTCAAGTGGACAGGTTTCAGCGACAACCAGAAGGCATTCCGGAGGTGTTTGCTCCGTATGCTGAAGGTGGTTTTTGCCAAGAAGATGATACATGGATACTACTGCGGCCGGGTACGCTGCAGAGCGATCAACGTTTTATGGAGGTGGCGGCCTAAGTAGCCCCACTAAAATACTATTTCCTAGAAATGCTGGGATAAACCAGCGTCACTTGTTCGGAGTGAGATTGACATGAAAAAAGGAACTCAGGGGTCAAAGACCAATTCATCCATTGTAGCGCTATCGGTAATTTTGGCTGTGGTGGTTATTTTCCTCGGCTACAATCTGCTGACTGTCTTCCAGCAGGCATCACAGGATCAGGGAAACCTGCAGTTAGCTTCAGAGATGAGAGCACAATCCTATCGGTTGGTCGGTTTGTCTCGTGAAGCGACGGCAGGAGAAGAGACCGCTTTTGCTGAGCTTCAAGCTGTTGCGAACCAGATGGAAAAAAGCTGGACCACGTTGAATGCTAATTTGTCCGAGGAGGTTTCGTCCGAGCAGTTAGGCAGCCTTGAAAAAACTTGGCAGAAAGCACGTCAAAATGCTCAGACAATTATCGATAACAAAGCAACCGTCATTTTCCTGAATAAAATTGCAGCAACCCTGAATCAAACCCTCCCAGAACTTCAGCAAGAGCATACCAACGTTGTTGAAATTCTACTGGCGAGTCGAGCTCCGGCTGAGCAAGTCGCCGTGGCACAAGCGCAATCATGGCGTGCGGAGCGCATTGGAAGAAATGTAGATAAAATGCTTGAAGGTGGTGAAGGTGCCGAGGAGGCTGCTAGCCAATTTAATCGCGATGCCAGTCTGTTTGGTCAGGTGCTCGAAGGCATGAAGAGCGGGAATTCTCAATTAGGCATTAGCCGAGTTACAGGAAAAAAGGCTGGAGAAAGCCTAGAGAGCATCACGGAACGCTTCGCCTTTGTTAGCAGCTCTGTTCAGGAGATTTTTGAAGCAACGCCGGCACTATTTCGTGCCAGTCGGGCGAATCATTCCATTCTGGATGAATCACCGTTATTGCAGGAGCAAATAAGCCAATTATCCGATGCTGTGACAGCATTACCTGAAAACCGTGATCTCACGTATCAGACAGCACTCTATGCGGGTGTATTGGCGGTCATTCTATTGGCGGTAATGGGATTGTTGATTACCGCGGAAACACGTAGAAGGCTTCGTGAAACAGCCACAGCGAATGAGCATAATCAACGGGCGATTCTTCGTTTGTTGGATGAAATTGAAGGTTTGGGAGAAGGTGATTTAACCCGTTACGCGACAGTAACAGAGGATTTTACTGGCAACATTGCCGATGCCATCAACTCTACCATTGACCAGCTTAGAATCCTTGTGGCTCAGATCCAAGATACTTCAGAGAATGTATCCGCCGCGGCCAATGAAACCCGGGCTACAGCGCTACAATTGGCGGAAGCCTCTGAGCACCAAGCCCATGAAATTTCAGGAGCATCTGATGCCATTAGTGACATGGTTATTGTCATTGATCAGGTCTCTGCCAATTCATCTGAGTCCGCTATGGTGGCCGAAAAGTCAGTATCTATTGCCAAGAAAGGTGCGGAAGTCGTACAAAGCACCATTGGCGGTATGGATACGACACGCAAGCAAATTCAAGATACATCGAAGCGTATTAAACGGCTGGGTGAAAGCTCTCAGGAAATTGGTGATATCGTTTCGGTCATTAATGACATTGCGGATCAAACGAATATTTTGGCACTAAATGCTGCGATTCAGGCGTCAATGGCCGGTGATGCAGGGCGAGGCTTTGCTGTCGTAGCCGATGAGGTTCAGCGGCTAGCTGAGCGTTCAGCCGTGGCTACCAAGCAAATTGCTTCGCTGGTTAAAACGATTCAGACCGACACCAATGAAGCTGTGAATTCCATGGAGCAAACCACTGCAGAAGTGGTTAAAGGTGCAGAGCGTGCTCATGCGGCGGGTGGTGCATTGGAAGAAATTGAAACGGTGTCAGCTGATTTGGCCAAACTGATTCGTGATATTTCTACTGCAGCGAGTCACCAGAGTACGACGGCTGGTCAGGTTTCCAGAACCATGAATGTGATCCAGGATATTTCGGCCCAAACACTTTCGGGTACGAATAATACAGCTCAATCTATTGGTGAGCTTGCTGACTTGGCGGTGGAGCTGAGGGGGTCGGTGTCTGGTTTCAAATTACCTTCATCCATGGAGCGAAAGGGTGTGTCCATTAATGCTCCTGCACATAATTTTGCGTCAGAAAAACAAGGGTTTGATTTCTCGGGTATCTCTTCAGCAGCCAATCGTTTTGCTGAGCCTGTCATACCGACATCCGCTCCTGAGGAAGACTTCGACCTTTCTGATGAAGATATAGCCAAGGCAAGCTCTTCGCTTTTATCGAGAAACAGCCAAAACAAAAGCACGTCTATAGAAGAGGATCTGGGCTTAACCGAGGAAGAGTTTATTGCTGAGGATGCTGCCATGGAGCAGCTGCTGAAGGGTGACGACGGTGACTGGGATTTCGATGCAGACAAAGATGAAAAGACAGATGATTTATCCCTTGAAAGTATAGACCTTGACCTTGATGAGGATCAGAGCGGGAGGCGCATTACGGACGATAGGGTTTAATGGTGGCTAAACCAATCTGCACAGTATCTGAACTTGGAAGGTCAGAGAGCGGTTCTTATCCCGGGAACAGGCGCTCCGGGATTAACAGTTCTGTGGCTCAGAGTTCTGAGGTACTGAATAAAGCCGGGGATTGTTGATGGAATTGCAGGGAAGATTACAAGGTCTGGAATGGTTGATTGAGGAGGTGGAGGCCAGTTTACATCAGGCTTATGAAGCCCTTGAATCCTATCTTGCCGACCCCTCGGACGAAGGACAAATTCGTTTTTGTCTGAGCTATCTTCACCAAATTCATGGTTCGTTAAAAATTGCTGAGTGTCATGGCCCTTTGCTGTTGGCAGAGGAAATGGAAGGGCTGGCTGCCAGTATGCTGGAAAAGCATGATCTAAATGTCACGGATGCTTGTGACGTAATGGTTCAGGCCATTCTCAAACTGCCTGCTTATCTTCGTCAAGTCATGATCAGCCGTCGCGATCAACCTGAAACACTTCTACTGTTATTGAACGAACTCCGTGCTGTGCGGGGAGAATCGTTAGTTTCTGAAACGGTTTTCTTTTCTCCCGAAATGGGTGCAGCCTATAATTTAAGTGCACCCTATAATCGTCAGCCAGATCCGATTGCTATGGATAACTTGCTGCGAAAATTGCGGCAAATGTATCAGTTTGCACTAGCCGGTGTGGTTAAGGATGAAACCGTTGGTGATAACTTTGGGTATCTGGATAAAGTTTTTTCGCGCTTAAAAGAGCTAAGCAAAGGTTTTCCTCGCGAGCCGTTATGGACTGCGGTGTTGGCATTGCTGGAAGGCATTTCTGCCAAGGAGATCCCCCTTAGTTATTCCGTTAAAAAGTTACTGCAGACGTTAGATGTTGAAATTGGTCAGTTGGCCAAAATGGGTTTTGAGGGATTAGCTCAGCCATTGCCGGAAGCACTGTTAAAAAATATTTTGTTTTATATTGCCTATGCACATAGTGATGAGCCTAGAGCGAAGCTGGTGCGTTCCGAATACCAACTTGATGAGTCTCTACCCGAAGCACTTATTGCCGACAGTGGTGAGGGCTTATCCCCCATTTATCACCCGGATGCTGCCCAGGCCATTGTTACTGCATTGACTCAGGAGATTAGCCAGGTCAAAGAGGCACTCGATCGTTATGCGATGGCAGGTAATGATCACCACGAATTATTGGACGAAGCGACGAATGTTTTACGTCGGATAAGAGATTCTCTGGCGGTGTTGGGCAGAAGTGATCTCCGTGAAACCATGGCTGGTGCTTGTGATCAAGTAACAGCTTTTCGTAAAAACCCATCAGATAGTGCTAAAGGCTGTTTGATGCTAGTGGCATCGCAGTTGCTGGAGGTTGAATCCAGCTTGTATGGCTGGCTGGAAAATAACCGGGAATTGATGGATGGATTGACACCGCCGGATGAGATGCAGGTAGAAGTAACTCGTGCACAGGGGGCGTTGTTAGAGGAGGCGAGAAAGGGGCTGGATACAGTTAAGGAAGCAATTGTAGAGTTTATTGCGTCCCAGTGGCAGCGAGACAAATTGGATGGTGTGCCTGAGGTTATCATGAATATTCGTGGTGCCCTGAGCATGATGCATTTGCCTAGAGCAGCAATCGTGCTTGATTCGTGTAACCTATTTCTCGTTGAGCAAGTATTGGGTGAGGAAAATGTGCCCAGCTGGAATATGCTTGATGCCTTGGCTGATGCGATCACTAGCATTGAATATTATTTGGAATTTGTTGGCAAGCAGGATGAGCGGGCTGAGGAAGCTATTCTTGGTTTGGCCGAGGAGGGTGTGACGAAGCTCGGTTATCCGGTGGCAGCTAGTGGCTATGTTCAACCCGTTCAGATAGAAAATGTTACTGCTGAAGAGATTGTTATCGGTGGTCCGGCCGTTGATGAAGACGATGATTTTACTGATCAAGAAATTATTGATATTTTCCTAGAGGAAATGGGTGAGTTAGAAGAATTGATTGATAGCTCATACCAGCAATGGGCGACGAGTCCAGCAGATGAAAATAGTCTAGGGGATCTCCGCCGTTGCTTCCATACGGTCAAAGGCAGTAGTCGTATGGTTAAGGCTCAGGCGCTTGGTGAGCTAGGCTGGGCAGTAGAAAACCTGCTAAATAAAGTGATTGAAAAGCGAATAATTGTCACTCCTACGCTGATGGCTTTAGTGGATCTTTCTCGTGAAGAGCTATCAGGAATGACGGAAGCCTTTAGGCAAAAAGCTGTCTATGAACGCTGGGACTATGTCTCTGGACTGATTAGTGCCGCTGATGCTCTTGCCAAAGGTGAAAATCCTGAGCTGCCTGCAGTGCAAACAGAAGAGCCGGCAGACAGCTTGGAGTTGAAAGTTGAAGCTCCCGGGGTCGAAGAAATTTCAGCAGTAGGCGTCTCTGAGGTTGAGGAGGCAACGACTGAGCCTGAAAGCGTTGGTTTGGTTGTCGAAGATACCAGCGGTCAGGTTGCTCTCGATGATAGAGATGCTAATAACGTCAGCGTTGATGGCGATCAGCATAATGAAGAAGAGCCCGCAGAAACAGCCAGCCTAGAAACAGACCACCTAGAAGAACAAGTATTACTCGATATATTTTCTACTGAAGCAGAAGGATACCTGCAGGCAGTACAAAATTTTGTCGATGAGCAGCGCCGAGAGGCGCCTGTCTATAGTCCTGTCAATGCTGTTGTGCAGAGTGCACTGCATACGTTGAAGGGTAGTGCCCGTATGGCGGCCATTGATCCCATCGCGGATTTAGTGACGCCACTCGAGCATTACACGAAAGAGCTGTATACCTACCAACTTGATGTCGATGAAAATATAGTCGAACTGTTCTCGGACGCGGTGAATTATTGCCGTGGGGCTATTGCTCCAATGAAAACTGTGCATAGGGTTGGTGAAATACCTGAGTTGGCGTCGTTTCTGGCAAGGCTCGAAGCGCTTAGACAACACTCTGTAGAACCCTTGATGAGTGGTCATAGCCGGCCATCAGGGCAGAGTTCGGTCGATCCAGAATTGCTCAACTTGTTGATGACCGAAGGTATGCAGAGCCTGCTGGATGTGGATGTAGAGCGGCTCCATTGGCATCAGGGCTCTGGGGATACAACACGGCTAGTCCAGCTGCGTGATGAATTGAAGCAGTTGGCTACAGCGGCAAGTCGTGCTGGTGTTGATGTCATGAGTGATCTCTCCCTGCTATTAAGCACGGTCTACGAAAGTATTATTGAGTGCCAGTTGTCCCTTAATGAGCACGATACTCAATTGTTACAGCAAGCCCATGAAACACTACTGGGCATGGTAGATTGTGTTGCGGCCAACCAAAAGTTATCACCCGTTCCACCTTTACTTGCAGACCAGTTGGAGGTGTTGGCTGCGGAGGCGTCCGAGAAAGCGCTAGTAGATGAGAAGGCCGGAGTGACGAATATCTCTGAGAACTATGTTGAGGATACTGTTGTTGAGGCTGTTTCTTTCAACATTACAGAACCGCCAAGCATAGTGATTCAGCCATTGAATCAAGATGATATTGATCTCGATATTTTGGAAACCTTTGTTTCTGAAGCAGATGAATTATTGGAAGAAATTGACCAGGCATTGCAGGGTTGGGAGCGAAACTGGTCCAGTAAAGATCACGTAGAGTCGTTGAAGCGTGTATTGCATACACTGAAAGGTGGTGCACGGATGGCAGGGATGGAACAACTTGGATCGCTCAGCCATGATCTCGAGAGCGAAGTTCTCCTTCTGGAAACCAATCGGGAACAGCTTAATAAAGAGATCTTTAATGGTCTGCTTCGTCAGCAAGATGATTTACTCGAGGTGCTGGGTGTTGCACGCAGGTTGCTGGATGGAGATGAGGCGCCGCGGCTCGATGTAGCATTGCCCGAGGAAACAGGGCCCGCAGCTTCAGCGTATTCCGAAGCAGAGCCTTCTACCTCTGGGTTTGTTCTTGAATCAAGTGTTGAAGATGCCTCTTCGAGTACAGAATTAATCATGAAAACGGTCCTGCCCCATGTTGTAGATGAGGCGGCAGAAACACAGTTTAAGCCTGATTCCGCTGCGCTTACAATGCCTCAGATTAAGCGTCAGGCCACATCACAGGAAATGATTAAAGTTCCAGCAGCCTTGCTGGAAAGTTTGGTTAATTTGGCCGGTGAAACGAGTATTGCCCGTGGCCGGGTTGAGCAGCATGTCAGCGAGTTTTCATTCACGTTGGATGAGATGGAGTCGACGATCCTTCGCTTGAAAGATCAAGTGCGGCGCATTGGCATGGAAACTGAAGCTCAAGTGATGTTCCGTCAAGAGCAGTTAGAAGCTATGTCCGTAGCTGAAGGGTTTGATCCCTTGGAAATGGACCGATACTCACAGTTACAGCAATTGTCACGCTCACTACTTGAGTCATCCTCAGATTTACAGGATTTAAAAAATACGCTGGTAGATAAGTCTCGAGGTGCAGATTCAGAGCTGCTTAGGCAGTCACGAATTAATACAGACCTGCAGGAGCAGTTGATGCAGGCTCGAATGGTGCCCTTCTTCCGGATTGTGCCCCGACTGCGGCGGATGGTTCGTCAGCTTAGTAATGAGTTAGGGAAAAAAGTAGAGCTGTTCTTGGCAAATGTAGAGGGTGAGATGGACCGCTCTATGATGGAGCAAATGCTACCCCCTCTTGAGCATATGATTAGAAATTCCATTGATCACGGGATTGAGTCGTCAGAAGAAAGATTGAGAGCAGGCAAGCCTGAAATGGGTGCAATTTCAGTGGGACTGCATCGCGAAGGTGGCGATATTCTTATACAGCTGTCCGATGATGGTCGGGGGCTTAACCTTGAGTCTATCCGACGACGTGCCATACAGCTTGGGTTGATGTCTGAGAGTAGTGATCTGGGTGATCAGGAAATCATACAGTTTATTTTCCAGCCCGGTTTCTCCACCAACGAAGAAGTGACCCAAGTCTCAGGCCGGGGTGTTGGTATGGATGTGGTCAATAGCCAGGTAAGAGAGTTGGGTGGCTTTGTGCAGACCGTCACTAGAAAAGGCGAAGGTACCCAATTTAGCATTCGTCTGCCGTTTACGGTGTCGGTGAACCGAGCATTGATGATAGAAATTGGAGAAGACCGATATGCCTTACCGTTAAATAGTGTGGATGGTGTGGTGCGGGTTAGCTCCATGGAACTTGAGCATTATTATCGTTTCCCCGATGCGCGATTGGAATATGCCGGTGGACGTTACGAAGTCAGATATCTCGGTAGTTTGTTGAGTGAAGAGTTGACTCCGAAGGTCGACATGTCGGTGGAATCCGTTTTCCTCGTCCTAGTGCATTCGGAGACTCGTTTATATGCCGTTCAGGTCGATCGCTTGGCTGGTAGTAGTGAAATTGTGGTGAAAAGTCTTGGTCCTCAATTCAGTAAGGTCCCCGGTTTGTCCGGAGCGACATTGTTGGGTGATGGTCGAGTAGTAGTGATTCTGGATTTACTGGCATTGTTGCGGGCACAAATTACTGCCAAACCTGGGGTTGAAGTGCTCGATTCTCGAGATGATTTGAGTCAATCTGAGACCCCAGTTGTTATGGTGGTTGATGATTCTGTGACGGTACGAAAAGTTGCCTGCCGTTTCCTCGAAAGAGAAGGTTTTCAGGTGGTGACTGCTCGTGATGGCATTGAGGCCATGAAGCTATTACAAGAGAGTCAGCCCGATATTATGTTGCTAGATATAGAAATGCCGCGCATGGATGGTTTTGAGGTGGCAAGACGGGTTAAGGCCAATGAAGAGTTGAAACATATACCTATCATTATGATTACCTCACGAACGGGGGATAAGCATCGTGAAAGGGCGATGAATCTAGGTGTCGAAGGATATTTAGGCAAGCCGTATCAGGAAGAGGCATTACTTGAAGCAATGTCGAAATTTATGGGTGCGTCTGAAGAGCCAGCGGAATAACGCTGACAGGAGCAAGAGTATATGGGCCAAATTGCCCCAACAGCAGATCATGAAATAGAAGAAGTGAATTGTTTATATGTGCCCTTGATAGAGGATGCTTTGCTAGTGCCACTGTCAGCTGTTGCGGAGGTGGTTCAGGGCGTAAAAGCTGAAAAACAAGAGGGCACGCCGGCTTGGTTTGAGGGTTGGATGGTGTGGCGCCACAAGCGTGTACCACTTATTTCGTTCGAAGCCTTAGGCGGTGATAAACGGCAGGGAATTGCTGGTGCATCGATGGCGTTGATCATGAACACAGTAAACCCGGAAAAAGGTCTTCGTTATTATGCAATTTTGGCGCAAGATTTTTCCCATCTTTTACGTATTGCCGAGGATGATCCGCTTCATCACGTTGAAGGACAGAGCCAATGGCCCTACGTGCTTATGCAGGTAGAGCTAGATGGGCGAATCATGCAGGTGCCTGATTTAGAAGAATTGGAAGGTTATTTGACGGGCAGCCTTCATTCTTTCCTTAAACAGCTATAATTTCTTTAGTTGTCATAGAACCGTTATAGGTGGTTTTGTTAGAGCGTTTTTTTTGAGGTCGAAACGATGTCTAAACAAGGTAAAAAATCAGCTGCTCAGGAACAGGAAGAACTTATAGCGAAGGCCATAGAGGCTACCATTGCATTAAATCCATTGGTGGGCGTCAGTACTGAAGAATTAAGAAAGGTGTTAAAAACGACAGCGAAGCAGGCAATTACTCAACCAAAAAAATTGGCATCGAATAGCAAAAAATTGTTGAGCAAGGTTGTTGATATTGTCAAAGGAACAGATCAGTTTGAAGAGAAGCGGAATGACCACCGTTTTGATGACCCCGCGTGGGAGGAGAACGTACTCTACCACAAGCTAAAACAGACGTACCTTGCGTGGGATGAGTCCATGGATGAGTTGGTCGAAGACCTCAGCCTTGATGCGGTAGATGAGCGCCGGGCTAAATTCTTTAAAGAAGTTGTCACGAGTACTCTCGCACCCACCAATTTTTTATTCAGTAATCCAAAAGCGATGCGAAAGGTTGTCGAAACTCGCGGGCTAAGTTTATTGAAGGGATTGCGGAATTATGTGGCGGATCTAAAAGATAATAACGCGATGCCCTCCCAGGTGGATAAAAGTCAATTTAAGGTGGGAGAAAACCTAGCCACATCTAAAGGTGCCGTGGTGTTCCGAAACGATATTTTGGAACTGATACAGTACAAACCGCTCACATCTAAAGTCTATAAACGACCCTTGTTGGTTATCCCGCCCCAAATTAATAAATTTTATATCTATGACTTAACCTCCGAAAAAAGTTTCTTTCAGTTTTGTTTGCAAGAGGGTTTTCAGGTATTTGTCATCAGCTGGCGTAACCCTTCAGCAAAATATCGTCACTGGGGTATGGATCAATATATTCAAGCTGCGGCAGAAGCGGTGGAGGCTGTTTTAGCCATAACACGAAGTGAGAGCCTTAATGTTGTGGGTGCCTGTGCAGGGGGTATTACTGCATCGGTTCTGTCATCCTATCTTAAACAATCCAACAAGCTCAAACAGGTAAGCAAGAATGTGATTAATAGCCTGAGCTTGTCTGTGTGTATGTTGAGTATGCGTTCAGAAAGTATGGACTTAAATGCCTTTACTTCTCCGGCTGCATTGCAAGCGGCTAGGGCTAAATCAGAGGAAAAAGGTATTCTGGAAGGTGCAGAATTGGCCAAAGTATTTAGCTGGATGCGACCAAATGACTTGGTGTGGAATTACCATGTAAATAACTACCTGATGGGGGAGGCTCCGCCAGCCTTTGATCTGCTCTACTGGAACAATGATTCAACCAACCTTCCGGCCCAGTTACACAGCGATTTTTTAGATCTCTATGATGAAAATCTTCTGTATAAAGGAGAGATGGAGGTGCTTGGGTTTAAGATAAATTTGGAAAAATTAGATTGTGATAAATATGTCACTGCGGGCCTTACCGATCACATTACTCCTTGGACGGCCTGTTATAAAACCACCCAATTTGTGGGCGGTGAAATTCGGTTTGTGTTGAGTTCAAGCGGCCATATACAGAGCCTCGTGAACCCTATTGCTAATACAAAAGCGAAATATTTTTGCGCCGAAGATTTCCCTCCATTAGCAGAAGACTGGTTAGAAGCAGCAGAGCAACATCAGGGTTCCTGGTGGGCGGATTGGTCAATGTGGTTGGCAGAGCGTTCTGGCGCTAAAAAAACGGCACGTAAGACGTTAGGCAATCAAACGTTTAAGCCTCAAGAAGACGCCCCTGGCACTTATGTTTTTAATCATTAAGACTTTTTCCTGTCATTTATTTTGTTATAAATTACCGCCTTTCTATGAGTAGCGGGTTCGTTCTGATTGAACTGGTTTTGTGCAGGGAGATATCTTGATGGTGTGGTTATGAACGAAAAACCTTGTGGTCGGTCAGACTGGTTTACCATTAGCCAGCAACAAATAAATCAGTTTGCTGATGTCACTTTGGATCACCAATATTTGCATGTAGATCCGGAGCGGGCATCAAAAATGCCTTTGGGCGGCACTATTGCCCATGGTTTTTTATATCTTTCTTTGATTCCGCACCTGATGCTTGATGAGTTGCTTGAGCAGATTGGTCAGGTGACGATTCTTAACTATGGGGTGAATCGATTGCGCTTCATCGCCCCAGTTCGAGCGGAAAGTAGCATTCGCCTCAATTGGAAGCTGTTGTCGGAGCAGGAGAAAGAGGAAGGCCGATTGCTGACTATTGAGGTGATGATGGAGATACAAGGCAGTGACAAACCGGCACTGATGGCTGAGTGGTTGCTGTATGTGCTTCATTAAAAATGATGGAGGTTGATAGAAGGTTTGTCATCAGTGAGCACTGAATAACTTGGCGCGAACAGTTTCCCGATATTTTTTTGGGGAAGCACCATAATGTTGGCTAAAAATTTTGCTGAAAGCCGCCGCATCTTGATAGCCACTATGAGATGCAATTTCAGCAATGGATAAGTTGGATTTTTGTAAAAGCTCTCGTGCGTTATTCAATCGCGTGGTCTGTAAATACTGTAATGGCGTTTTACCCAAAGCATTTTTAAAGCGTCGATTAAAAGTGCGAACACTAAAGTCAAATTGCTTTGCTACCTCAGCTATCTTTACTGGTTTGTTGAAATTATCTTCAAACCAAATTTGCGCTTGTACTACCTGTTCATCGGGGTGTTGTTGAACATCATCAGAAAAATAACTGGTGGGTTCAAAAGAGCTTCGGATCTCATGAAAAAAGTTACGTTCCACCTGTGCAGCGGCATGGCGGCCATAAAGTCTGGCAACAAGATGCACCATCAACTCTGCCATGGCATTTACACTGGCCGCACAATAAAGATTTCCTGCTTGGGTAATAAAGTATTGTCGTTTTAGCTCAACATTCGGATAGTCTCTTTGGAACTGATCAAAATAGTGCCAATGAGTTGTGGCAGGTTGCTTGTTGAGCAATCCAGCCTCGGCTAGAAAACAAACACCGGTACCCACAGCAATCATTACAGCGCCCTGCGATGCCTGTTGCTGCAGCCAAGGTATGTATTTGCGGTATTTTTTTAGTGCTGGCCTGGGGTTTCGCCATAGTGCAGGGAGGCTGATGATATCGAAATGATCTTCTTCATTAATGGCAGCTGTTGGGCTGATATCAAATCCCGAAGGAGAGGTGATAGCCTGCTCATCAATAGAGAGTGTCAGCGCTTCAATTCGTCGCGTGTTGCGGTTTTCAGGCCGTGCAGATGCTTCTGCTGTTCGTAACATTTCTACGGGAAGTGTGGCGCTAGTACCTAGCAGGTTGTCATAGAGCAGTGTTGCCACACGAAGGGGGGGGGAAGCTGACTGAAATGTTTTATAAAATGTATTTTTGGCCATAATGGCAAAATATATGTCTAAAAATAACAAAAATCAATGGGCGCGGCCTGATAGACTGCTTAGCATTCATAGAGAAGGATGCCGTATCAATGCAAGCATTGCCCGTTATTGTCGGTTTTGGGGGATACAACGCCGCAGGTCGAAGCTCATCTCACCAGGCTTTTAGGCGAATCGTGCTCGAGTCACTCTCAAAAACTGAACAGCGAGAGACGATTGTTGGGCTGGCTTGCCTGATGACACTTGTGTCATGGGACGGTGAGAGCTATCGCGATGTCGATAACAATGCACTTAATGCGGAACAAGTCGCTGACAAATTTAGTGAGCGGGTACTTGAGGGAACATTGATCCGTCGTCTGGAAGATTCATTATTTGATCCCACCAAAATTTATGGGCACAAGCGTGTCAATCTACAGACTCGGAGTGGTGAGGCTGTCATTTTTAAAATGGGCAAGCGAGATCTGCCCCCATCAATTCCTGATCACTGGGATGTGAAGCCTCTCGAGGGCGGAGGGTTTGAAGTCCATATTCATGGCGCTGGTGAATTTTTAGTACCGGTATATTCTGAGCAGGAAGCCAAGGCAGGAGGGCAGCTGCCGACGGGATTTGATCCTGCAGCTCACTATAACTCCCGCTTTCACCCCCGAGGTCTTCAGTTGGCATTATTAGGTGCCAGTGATGCGCTGTTTTCCGTGGGTATCCCTTGGGAGACTATTGCTGCGAGTGTTCGACCTGACGAAGTGGGCGTGTATTGCACTAGTATCATGGGGCAGGTGACAAAAGAAGGATTGGGTGGGTTGTTGCAGGCCCGGTTATTGGGCGAAAGAACCACTTCGAAACAGTATGCTATGGCACTTAACACCATGCCGGCAGATTTTATTAACGCCTATGTGTTGGGAAGTGTTGGTCACACGGCAGCAATAACAGGCGCCTGTGCTTCTTTCCTCTATGTCTTGCAAGCGGCAGTTCAGGACATCCGTAGTGGTCGCCGGAGGGTGGCGATTGTTGGCAGCGCAGAGGCTGGTCTGACGCCGGAAATTATGGAAGGTTTCACCAATATGGGCGCACTGGGCACCGATATAAACCTTTGTAAACTTGATGGCACGGAAATACCAGATTGGCGGAGAGCCAGTAGACCATTTGGTGAAAACTGTGGTTTTACCATCGGTGAGGGTGCTCAATATACTGTTCTCATGGATGATGCCTTAGCTATGGAGTTGGGTGCCGATATTCATGGAGCTGTGCCTGACGTCTTTATTAATGCTGATGGTGTTAAAAAATCCATATCGGCACCTGGTGCTGGAAATTATGTTTCCTTTTCCAAGGCCGTGGCGTCAGCGGTGGCTATTGTGGGGGAAGAAACTGTTCGCAAACATAGCTTCATTCATGCCCATGGTTCCAGTACGCCAGCAAACAGAGTGACAGAATCTGAAATTTTTGATCGAGTCGCGGAGGCCTTTGATATTAATGACTGGCCGGTAGCAGCCGCAAAAGCCTACGTTGGACATTCTCTGGCGGGTGCCAGTGGCGATCAGTTGATCTTTACTTTAGGTACCTTCAAGTACGATCTTATTCCAGGTATTAAAACGGTTGATAAAGTCGCTGAGGATGTGGCCCAGAAGCATATACTTTTCCCGCTGAAGGATCTGGATGTCAGCGACCGAAAAATGGAAGTAGCGTTTATTAACTCAAAAGGATTTGGTGGCAACAATGCCACGGCGGTGGTGTTGTCTCCAAGCAAGGTAGAGCAAATGCTGTCCAGCCGATATGGTGCCGCCATGTCGGACTACCAGCAACGTCGTGAGCAAATTCGTCGGGCGGCAGAGGATTACTCACATCGAGCTGATTATGGTGAGGTCGAGGTTGTCTATCGTTTTGGTGACGGGCTAATTGATGAAGAGGGTATCGATATTTCTTGTGATCGGATTCATATGCCGGGCTATAAGCAAGATGTCATCTTTGATAAGGCAAACCCCTGGGACGATATGGTCTAGGCAGAATTAGTGCAACTTTTAGATCAGCTCATCATCCAGGCTCAGACCTTTCGTAAATAGCTGAACCGGATGGCCAATGAAAAAACCTTGAACCCAATCGCAATCCAGTGTTTTGTAGTGTTCAAGGTCGTCTTTGGTTTCAACACCTTCACCGATAATTTTTCTTCCCTGTATTTTCGCAATTCTTATATCTCTTTCTAGGGCTGTTCGTGCCTGCTCGGACTCTTGTGTTTTATGTAATAACGGACGAGCAATTTTTAGAAACGGTGTGTGTTGTTTGTCTAGGTGTACAGAGACATCGGCAGAACGGTAGTAGGGATTGGTCGCAAACTGAAGGCCATTTCTTGCGAGCTTCATGCAATTGGAGTACATCTGTATATATTCTTGGCTGTTGAGTTCTCTAGGAGGGTTGTTGATCTCAATGGCGACCTGTTTATCCATTTGTACTAGGGTTTGTAGCTTTTCTTGAAGTTCGTCGAGGTTTTCTTTGGCGCACAGAGTGTAGGGGGATAGATTAATAAAAAATATATTTGTATCCAGCTTGTCGCAAACGCTGCTAAGACAATTTAGGGCAAAAAAATCAATGGCCGCTGTTTTTTTTAGCTCATTAGCCTGGTCAATAATGTCCTTGGCACTTTCTGGTGTTTTGTTCGTTGGCTTTTTCAGTTGGGTATAGATTTCTGACGCGCATAATTGTTGTGTATGAACATCAACGATTTTCTGGGCTGAAAGCACAAATCTCGCGTCATGATGATCTTCAGGATCAGTTTGGTCCGTCATAATGTTTCCTGTAAAAGCCTCGGCAGGTAGTTGTTTCAAATTACTTTAGCTAGAGGGCAAATACAACCCTGTTGGAATACCTGTACCCTTAAGAAACAGAAAATGGTCTTCATCGACCAAGCTGTTTATCTATGAGGAGAGAATATAGGGTAAAAATAGTTGCTTTTCGTTATTGTGTATTATGACTGCTTGGTTTCTTCTGGTCATAACTTGCCTGACACAATAGTAAATTGTTCTTTTCAGTGGGGTGATTTTTTGTGAGAGTTGCGCCCCCACGGCGATTTCTTCGCTTTTGGGTAAATTTGCGCTAAAGGCGCGGGTTCGGAGGCTTTGTTCCTCCGTCTGTTGGTACTGCTCAATGCCTGCGACAGGGTACTAATAATGACCTTAGTGAATCACGATGTTCGATTACATATTTTCTTAGAGACTTATCTGCCTTTGGGGTGGTTGCATTGACTCGCCACAAAGCAGCCGATTGGACTATTTCCGATTCTGCGAGTCTCTATGGCGTAAATGATTGGGGTGCCGGCTATTTTGGTCTTTCTGACAAAGGTGAAATGACCGTCGTGACCTCCAAAAATAGCCAGCCGTTAGAAGTTTCTCTTATGGACATTGTTGCTGGTCTAGAGCAGCGTGGCCATGACATGCCTGTATTGCTGCGTATAGAAAATCTGCTGGATGAACGAATTGCGCTTCTCAACAAAACCTTTGCTGGGGCAATTAAAGCGTTTGGTTATCAGGGTGAGTACCGGGGCGTTTTTCCTATTAAGGTTAATCAGCAGTGCCATGTGGTGGAAGAAATCACTAAATTTGGCGCACAGTATCACCATGGCCTCGAGGCTGGAAGTAAGGCCGAGCTTATTATTGCTATGTCCCACCTTCGCGATAGCGAGGCCTGTATTGTCTGCAATGGTTATAAAGATGCCGAGTTTGTAGAGCTTGGGCTGCATGCCCGAAAATTGGGCCTCAAATGTTTCTTTGTGATTGAAACCCCCTCAGAGTTGGCCATTATTCTGGAACAGTCCAAACGGTTGGACGTCGAACCACTAATTGGCGTGCGGGTAAAGCTGGCTGCAGAAGTTGAAGGCCACTGGTTTGGTGATGGCGGTGACCGATCACTGTTTGGTTTGACTACCAATCAGCTAATGGATGTAGTCGATCAACTGCGTGAAGCCGACATGCTGCATTGTTTACAGTTAATGCACTATCACATTGGCTCACAAATCCCCAACATTCGGAATATTCGCGATGGCCTACAAGAAGCCTGTCGTTACTATGTGGATTTGGTAAAAGAAGGTGCTCCTTTGGGTTATCTCGATCTCGGCGGTGGTTTGGCCGTGGATTACACGGGTGCTAAAACCAACGAGACCCACAGTAAAAACTATTCCGTAGAAGAATACTGCGTGGATATTGTTGAGACCATAGGTGAATCCCTCAATAACAGTGGTGTTCCACACCCCACTATTATTACGGAATCCGGTCGCGCAACAGTGGCTTATTCCTCGGTACTATTATTTAACATTCTCGATGTTAGCCGTTTCAAACCTGGTCCATTGCCAGAACAGTTGCCAGAACAGAGCAATGATTTTCTACATAATCTCTGGGCAACACTACAAAGCCTGACCGAGGAAAGTCTGCAAGAGTGTTTTAACGACGCTGTTCATTATCGGGAAGAGGTTCGTCTCATGTTCCGTCAGGGACAGCTGAAATTGCGCGAGTTGGCATTGGCAGAAAATATTTATCTGGAAATTTTACAGCGTACTCGAGATTTGCTGCCAGCGCTCAAGCGGGTGCCTCCAGAGCTACAAAATCTTGATGAGGCACTGGCTGATATTTATTATGGTAACTTCAGTTTGTTTCAATCACTGCCAGATGCGTGGGCTATTGATCAAATATTCCCCATCATGCCTATCCATCGTTTAAACGAGAAGCCCACCAATAAAGCCGTCATTGGCGATTTGACCTGTGACTCTGATGGTAAATTGGATCTGTTCGCCAATGCAGACGGCGAGTCGCACACATTACCTTTGCACGACCTGAATGAAGGAGAGGAGTACTATCTGGGAGCGTTTCTGGTGGGCGCCTATCAGGAAACTCTGGGTGATCTGCATAACCTCTTTGGTGATACCCATGTGGCCAGTATTCGTATTGATAGCGATGGCCAATTTGAGTTTGTGGAAGAAATACAGGGTGATACCATTGGCGATGTTTTGAGCTACGTTGAATACAGCCCCAAAGAGCTTTATGAGCAATTCCGGGTAAGTGCAGAAGCTTCGGTGAAATCTGGTCGTATTACCGCTGTTGAGCGTCGGCAGATGCTACAGACATTCAGTAATAGTCTGAATGGTTACACTTATTTTGAACGTGATTAATCCGTTAGAGAAAAAAACTATGTCAAAAGTACTGATTATTGGTGCCGGTGGTGTGGGCGGAGTGGTGACACACAAGTGCGCCCAGCTAGCAGACGTGTTTGAAGAAATCGTACTCGCGAGTCGCAATGAAGAGAAGTGTAAAAAAATTGCGGCTCAGTTAAACAGGCCCATCGAAACTGCTCAAGTGGATGCTGATAACGTCCCGGAATTAGTCGCGCTGATAAACCGCGTTAAGCCGGATATGGTGATCAATGTGGCCTTGCCTTATCAAGATCTCACCATTATGGATGCCTGTCTGGAAGCCGGCGTGCACTATCTGGATACCGCCAACTACGAGCCGCTCGATACTGCGAAGTTTGAATACAAATGGCAGTGGGCCTATCAGGAAAAATTTGAAAAAGCCGGGCTAATGGCTCTGCTTGGTTCCGGTTTTGATCCCGGAGCCACCAACATGTTCACCGCCTATATCGCCAAGCACTATTTCGATGAAATCCACACCTTGGATATTATCGACGTCAATGGCGGCGACCACGGTTACCCCTTCGCCACTAACTTCAACCCGGAAATTAATATCCGCGAGGTCACGGCGGAGTGTCGTCATTGGGAAGACGGCCAGTTTATGGAAACTCCGGCCATGTCCACTCAGCAGTCCTTCACCTGTCCTGAAGGCGTAGGCACCTACAATATTTACCGCATGTACCACGAAGAATTGGAGTCGCTCACCAAGCATTACCCCACACTGAGGCGCGCCCAATTTTGGATGAGCTTTGGCGATGCCTACCTCAAACATTTGGAAGTGTTGGGTAATGTGGGTATGACCGGCATTGAGCCAGTGGAATATAATGGCCAGCAAATCGTGCCCATCCAGTTTCTAAAAGCCTTGCTGCCAGACCCCGCTAGCTTAGGCCCGCGCACCAAAGGTAAAACCTGTATCGGTTGCGTGGTAACAGGCATCAACGATGACAAAGAGAAAACTGTATACCTCTATAACATCTGTGATCACCAAGAGTGTTATGCCGAGGTGCAGTCCCAGGCCATTTCCTACACCACCGGCGTCCCCGCCATGATCGGCGCCAAGATGATGCTCGAAGGTAAATGGATGAAACCCGGTGTTTGGAATATGGAACAACTGGATCCAGACCCCTTTATGGACGATATGAATAAATATGGTTTGCCCTGGATTGTGATCGAGGATCCAGAGTTTGAGCTAGCCTGATGACAGATTGTAGTAACCCTTTTGAGGACTTCGATGCTAGTCGCGTACCTTCCCCTTGTTTTGTAGTGGATGAGGTGGCGGTTGAACGCAACTTGAAAATCCTTAACCGGGTGCAGGAACAAAGTGGTGCAAAAGTGTTGGCCGCTCTGAAGGCATTTTCCATGTGGAGTTTATCTCCGCTGGTTTCAAAGTATCTTTCCGGCACCTGTGCCAGTGGGTTGTATGAAGCACGGTTAGGTCGGGAAGAATACGGCGGCGAAGTCCATGTGTTTTCTGCGGCATATACGGAATCTGACTTGCGGGAGATTCTTGAGATTGCCAACCATGTGGTGTTCAACTCCTTCAGTCAGTGGCAAAGGTTTCAGCCATTATTGCAAGCGGCCAAAAAGGCTCGGCCTCAGTTGCAATATGGCCTTCGGATTAATCCACGACATTCCGAAGGGGATGTGGCGATTTATGATCCCTGCGCGCCCTGTTCTCGATTGGGCATTCCTCTGAGTCAGTTTGAGGACCAATCCCTAGAAGGTATTACAGGGCTGCATTTTCATACCCTGTGTGAGCAGGATGTGATGCCGCTTAAACGCACCCTTACAGCGGTGGAAGCACAGTTCGGTGACTTGTTGCATCAAATGCAATGGGTCAATTTTGGGGGTGGCCACCATATCTCCCGACCCGACTATCAGGTGGATGAACTGATTGATCTGATTAAGGTTTTTAGCCAAAAATATAACGTACAGGTATTTCTGGAACCCGGTGAGGCGGTGGCTATTCATACCGGTGTCCTTGTGTCAGAGGTATTGGATCTGACGTGGAATGATATGAACTTAGCCATTCTCGATACGTCCGCGACTTGCCATATGCCCGACACCTTGGAAATGCCTTATCGTGCCGATATTCTGGGTGCTGGTTTGCCAGAGCAGTATTCGCACACATACCGCTTGGGTGGAATGACTTGTCTTGCAGGTGATGTGATTGGAGACTACAGTTTTAATCAGCCCCTTGAAATAGGCCAGCGATTGATCTTTGATGATATGGGTCATTACACCATGGTGAAGACCACCACCTTTAATGGTATCAATCTGCCCTCTATTGCCATTTGGAATTCACAAACCGATGAAATCCGTATGGTAAAAGAGTTTGGGTATGAAGATTTCAAGCAACGATTGAGTTGAGACTTGGGAGGATGAGGCTATGAGTAATCTGGCAATGGATCAATACCCACACTTTCTCGGCTCAGAAATTGAACAGGGCAACCCCTCGACATCATTATTTCATGTGATTCCTGTGCCTTATGAGCGCACCGTGAGTTATGGCGGTGGTACCGCCAAAGGTCCCTCGGCGATTCTCGATGCTTCCTGGCAACTGGAAATCTGGGATGGCAAAAGCACCCCCTGTGAGCTGGGTATTTATACCCACGAAGTGGTTGATTGTGAGGGCGATGAAGTGGCGGTGATTGAGCGCATTGCCATGGTCACCAAGGAGATTCTTGCTCTGGGCAAAATGCCCGTAGCTATCGGTGGTGAACATACCGTTACCGGTGGCGTAGTGAAGGGTTTGTTGGATGCGGGCATTACTGATTTTGGTGTGGTGCAAATTGACGCCCATGCGGATTTGCGCGACGCTTATGAGGGCAACCCCTTAAGCCATGCTTCGGTGATGAAGCGGGTGGTGGATTTGGGTATTCCTCTGTACCAGTTGGGTATCCGTGCCTACTGTGAAGAAGAAATGGTTGCCCGAGAAAAACACGGGGTACTTTTTCAGGATGCGGATCAGCTGGTACCTGACAATATCACTGAGATTATCCTGCCCGATGACTTCCCGAAAAAAGTCTTTTTCACTCTGGATATCGACGGTATGGATCCATCCGTATTTCCCTCCACAGGAACGCCGGTTCCCGGCGGTCTGGGTTGGTATCAAACGCTGAGTCTATTTGAGTCGGTGGCTCGTCAGCGCGAGATTATCGGTTTCGATTTAATGGAGTTTGCGCCGATTCAGGGCTTTCATGCCTACGAATTTGCTGCGGCGCAGCTAATCTACAAGATGATGGGGATTGTTCAGAGAAATTAAAAATTCGTTTTTTCCGTGATGGTGGTGCTTTCTGGCGCTCACGAAAAATCACTACTTTATAGGCGCCCGATTAGTTTGAGAAAAAACTATCGTGTTTTTTAATTATCTATACCCAAAGATTCCCAAAGCCCATCAATTTTCTCTTTCACGGCTGCATCCATCTCAATCGGCTCGCCCCATTCACGGTTGGTTTCACCGGGGAACTTATTGGTGGCATCAAAGCCAATTTTTGATCCTAGGCCGGAAACTGGCGAGGCAAAGTCTAGATAGTCGATGGGGGTGTTCTCAATTATCACTGTATCCCGTTTTGGGTCCATTCGGGTGGTGATGGCCCAGATGACATCGTTCCAGTCACGGGCATTGATATCGTCGTCGGTGACAATCACAAATTTGGTGTACATAAACTGACGAAGGAAAGACCATACACCCATCATTACCCGTTTGGCGTGACCGGGATATTGCTTCTTCATGGTTACCACCGCTATGCGATAAGAGCAGCCTTCGGGGGGTAGGTAAAAATCAGTAATTTCTGGGAACTGCTTTTGTAATATGGGCACAAACACTTCATTTAGCGCTACACCCAAAATAGCGGGTTCATCCGGTGGTCTGCCGGTGTAGGTGCTGTGATAAATTGGATCTTTGCGGTGGGTGATTCGCTCCACGGTAAAGACTGGGAACTGATCCACCTCATTGTAGTATCCGGTGTGGTCTCCAAAGGGGCCTTCGTCGGCCATTTCATCCGGGTAAATAAAGCCTTCCAAAATAAATTCAGCAGACGCGGGCACCTGCAAATCACTGCCCAGGCATTTCACCACTTTCGTTTTTTCGCCTCGTAATAGCCCGGCAAATGCGTATTCCGACAAGCTGTCCGGTACCGGTGTTACGGCCCCCAAAATAGTGGCTGGGTCTGCACCCAGTGCCACAGCAATGGGGAAAGGCTCGCCGGGATGGGCTAATTGCCAATCCCGAAAATCCAAAGCTCCACCTCGGTGAGACAGCCAGCGCATAATCAGTTTGTTTTTGCCGATCACCTGTTGACGGTAGATACCTAGATTCTGGCGTTCCTTTTCTGGGCCGCGGGTTATTACTAATGGCCAAGTAATGAGTGGTCCTGCATCTTTCGGCCAGCAGGTTTGAATGGGTAGCTTACCCAGGTTAACTTCATCACCCTCAAGAATGACCGTCTGACAAGGCGCTTTTTTTACCACCTTGGCGGGCATATTCAGAATGGGTTTGAACTGATGGCGCTTTTCCCACAGGTCTATCATCCCCTTGGGTGGTTCGGGTTCTTTCAAAAAAGCCAGTAATTCGCCCACTTCGCGCATGGCCGACAGGCTTTCTTGTCCCATGCCCATGGCAACTCGCTCGGGGGTGCCAAACAGATTGCCTAGTACCGGAATATCAAATCCCTTGGGGTTTTCAAATAACAGCGCAGGACCACCAGCGCGAAGCGTGCGATCACAGATTTCCGTCATTTCCAGGTAGGGATCAACTTCCACGGTGATGCGCTTTAATTCACCGCGCTGTTCTAGGAAATCAATAAATTCCCGTAGGTCAGAATATTTGATGGTCATATTGGGTCAGTGCCAGAGGTGTTTGTGTGCAAAGTGTTACGGCAATGGCTTGGGATTGCAACTGTCTTTCAGTGATCTGTCGAATGTATATACATTGACTGATTGATTTAGAAAGGTATGGCGTTATGATCAGGGTGAAAAAGGGGTAGGTGACAGCTGACACTTAATTCTGCGACCACTTTTTTCTAACAACTAAAGAAATGGAGTTAGCTTTTGAATAGCTTAGCCTCAGTATTTATTTTTAACGGCATTGTTGTCGGTATTGCGGTGTTAGTGCATTACGAGGCAATGTATCGCTTGGCTATGTTGTTGCCCTCCCTTCGAATTCCTCCCCGTTCTCGGGTTTTAGTGGGTGTGGCCGGAGCATTTTTGGCACATATAGTCGAAGTCTGGATATTTGCCATGAGTTATTACCTGATGCTGCGGTGGGATGCAGGAAGTCAACTGAGGGGGAACTTTGATGGTTCGTTATTGGATTGCAGTTATTTCTCCTTTGCTAACTACACGTCGCTGGGCTATGGCGATATTGAGCCATTTGGTTCTGTCCGTTTTTTGTGTGGGCTGGAAGGACTCACAGGGTTGATTTTAATTGCTTGGACCGCTTCTTTTCTGTATATCGAGATGCGGAAGTTTTGGGTAACG
>JASJGJ010000068.1:0-3009 GCA_033791605.1 Porticoccus sp. | reverse complement strand
CTACGATTGTGGCATGCATTAACTTAAGGCTGTTTTCATTTGGGAAGAGAACCTAACTTTGATTTTATTTTCATGACTCTCGGCGAATTTTTAATTATCTATTCAAATATTGCGTAGCTTCTATGTGACCGGGAACACGCTCCAAAACCTGCTCATAAGCACGGCGTGCTTCTTGAGTATTTTTCATCCGATCATTGGCGCGCGCCAGATAAACCAATACCGTAGCATCACTCGGATAACGTTGACTCACTTCTTTCGCATGCTTTGCTAATGCATCCCATTTTTTTTCGCCCTCTTCACTTATCATCAGACGTACATGGGCATAATAATTCCATGGTGAAATTTTCAAAGCCTTGTTTGCATTTGAGGAAGCCTCACGCCAACGTCGCTGGGCTAGAAAGGGTAATAAAATTCCAATACGTGCATCCAATGATTTTGAATTGATTTCTAATACTTTCTCATAGTCACGAATGGATTCATTATGTGCGCCACGCAAATAATTCAGCCAAGCGCGACGTGATACAGCGAAGTCATTATTTGGATATTTTTTAATGATTTGGCTCATGGTGTTTGCAGCATTGTCATATTGAGAGAGAGCTTCCAATCGATAACTCTCCGTCCACGGGTCTACTGCGGCTAGAATTATTCCGCTTACACAACAGGACACAAAGATTACAAAAATCTGAAAAGTTCGAATAAACATCGCTGATAATCCTTACCAATTTTTAGATAGTTGAGCAAACAAATAAAAACTGTCGTAGTTATTGTCTTCTATTACGTCTTCATAACTTTCATAGCCACCTTGAGCGATCAGACTTAGCTGGTTATCAAATTTCCATTTTGCACTTATGGCAATACTGTCTGTTTGCATATCGGCAACGTTGTACAATGAATAGCTATCACTGTCCACCGCATAAATACGCTCCCCAAACAGTAGAATTAAACTTGCGCTATCCATCCCAAAAATGGGTTTCGCTGAAAACCAATGAATCCATTTTGCCTCCAGTGCAGAAGTTGAATCTTTGAAATCAACACGATTACTTGACGAATAATCAATCAAGTAGCTACGGAGTTGCAACCAATCCGCTGAGCGATTAAACCCAAAACCAATAGATGGAGTCCACTGCATAACGTCAATATCATCTGTTGAGCTGCCACCCGAAACAACATTTTTTTTGGAGTGTGTGATATTGATATTATAGTTTTCGCTATCTCCAGAGCTATAAGTTGAATACGCAAATCCGAGATCAAGATAAAATGTTTTTGCGTTATTTAAGAAGGCTATTGTTGGACTTAACACCGCAAAATCATCGACCACCGAAACCCTCCGTGTTCCACCACCCATGGGGCCGGATGTTGGAATACTAAAACTGTTGTACTCATCCTGACCGACATAACCATCGAGACGCAATGTTAATTTTCCTGGCATGGCGTCCGGATAATGATTTCTACTAACACCAAAGAAAACTATATTCTCCCTCATCTCATTGGGGGCTTCTGCCAAACCAGATTTATACCGTCTTTCGTTAAAATTATAACCCATGGTAAAACTGGATTGTTCCAGGTAATCCCTAGAAATCTGGACTCCAAAACCGACTAGATCATCGTAATAATGAGAACCACTGTATGACCTCTGCAAACCACTCGCGCCACCTTCCCAATACCAGTCTCCACTCGACCAGGCATGCCCCGAAAACAACAGCAATACGATCACAAAAATTATTTTTAAAATTTTCATCAGCATTGCTCACCTACAAGAATAGTATCTGCCAATCGACGAGTGGGCTGAACGGAGGTTTGTTCCCCGATCTCATTCTCGGATACATTCAGATTCCAGCCAGGGATACCTTGATCTGACACTTGCCCCGTATCTACTAGGGTGGCTACCCATTGCTTCGGCCCCAAAATTAATTCGATTCTCACACATCCATAGGTAGGATCAAGAATAGACTCTGTCTTTGCTTCTAACGCCCACCCACCTAACTGCAACCTGTGCTCTCCTTGCTGTATCCACTTACCATTTTCATGCTTCCATTGGCGTTGATAATATGTCTTTAGCCCACACCCCAATGGTCTCCATAAGTAAACCCAGGCGCGCTGAAATGTAGCCAACGGCAACAAATTAACAGACGGCGCATCGTACCAACGGTGAGCCTGATCTGTCAGTGGCGTCATACCATTGGACAACATCCAACTGTCTAACAATATATCCTTTCCACCTTGTCGATCATAAAAGGCAAGAACACCATTTGCTTCTTCAAATGCAGCACTGGCACCACTATCACTGACAAGCCGAAATTGACCAAGCAGTGTCAACTCGACATGTAACTCAACCTCTTTTTCCTGCTTGCCTGCGGAAGAGGTAATTTTGTAACGCAAAGTTCGACCCACGGGCAGATGTAGCTGCGCAGACAATTTTTCATCCTGTTCTACAGCCTGCACACTTTGTCCTTCCTGCGGCCGGGCCACCAACTTGTACTCTAGTTTATCACTTTCACCACGAACCAAAACGCTAGTGAGATGGAAAGGCTGCGTAGGACAACCTAAGCTGGCCGTTCCTTGCACCTGCAAATGCACATGCGGCTGTGGGGAACGCCCCGAATTTCCACAAGCCGCAAGTTGGTCGCCAGGCACAACATGATCACCCTCTGCTACCTTAATGCTGTGTTGACGTAAATGTGCCAGTAACACGTGCAAACCACTCTCTAGGCGAATTAGGATAAAGTTACCCCAGTTATTTTTTACGTCCACTTCCCCTGGTTCATTATCTTGTAGCTTATCGAAGGTGCGCACCACTTCACCATTTACAGGCGAGACCACCGGCAAACCAAAACAATAAAAGTCATCCAAATTTGCACCGCGGCCGCTGAAGCTTTGACCCTGCTCCGTCATGTAAAAGTCCAACGCATGTCGCCATTGTCCCTTGTGCGTATGCGGCCCATCAAAGCCTTGGTAAATTTCCCACGCACCAAAAAAGGGGGGCAGCAAGGGCACGCTATTAAATTCACC
>JASJGJ010000067.1:0-3142 GCA_033791605.1 Porticoccus sp. | reverse complement strand
GCCTTTGTGCCGCTGGTGAATGATTAGTGAAATGAAAAGAAAAGAAACGGCCAGCAGCGTGAAGTCGACAATTCTATCTAGGATGTCGCCATTATGACTGGTATCACTGAATATGCAGGCTATGCTTAATGTGAACATGTCTCTTTTTTTATTAACTCAACTGGAGGGCTTCAAATAGATAATAATTGGGTACTGGTAGCAAATGCCAGTGAAGCACATTTGTACGCTGCCGAAAGGCTGGGGGGGGATATGTCCGTCCTCAAAGAGTATTTTCATCCAGAAAGCCAGGCAAAAGGCGCAACTCTGGTCTCAGATCGTCCGGGGAAAAGCCAAGGAAGGGGCTTCAGTATGGGAACACGAGGCGATCCCGAAAGCCCAAAGCACTTAGAGGCCGAACGTTTTGCCAGCGAGCTTGCCAAGGAGCTGGATAAGGGTCGTACGGAGAATGCATATCGTCGTCTAATACTGGTGGCGTCACCGCATTTTCAAGGTCTGCTGAAGACACACCTGAACGATCACACTCGCGCCCTGGTGGAGGGCAACATCAACAAGGATTTTACTGCTTGCGATGTACGTGAATTACCAGAACGCATAAAAGCATGCCTTTAGTCACGCATCGTTTAAAGTTGTGAACCATTATCATTCGTAACCCGAAACAGGGGAGTGGTGTGGCGAGACGCTTGTCAGTAAGTATCTGATGATGCGCTATGTATGAGGAGATAAATTGACCACGGGATGCAGGGCATCAGGCGATACCTGACAATTGAGGACGCAACATAGTCAAATGCCTCACTGTTGTGAAGCAGCTTAATTTTTTAGCTGGACTTAATAGCTTCGTTGTAGAGTGTAATATATTTTTCCGCGCTCTTTTGCCAAGAAAAATCCTGGCCCATCGCATTTTGTTGTAGTTGTTTCCAGGCGACAGGGTCTTTATAGAGCTTGATCGCAGATTGTACCGATGAGATAAGCGAGGTCGGATCATTATCTGCCACATAAAAACCTGTGGCCGTGTGATTTTCTATGCTCAGTTTCGTTGTGTTGATAACCGTATCGGCCAACCCACCAACATTTCTTACAATAGGTAAAGTGCCATAGCGAAGACTATAAAGCTGGTTCAAACCACAGGGTTCAAACTTTGAAGGCATGAGGTAGATGTCAGAAGCGGCCTCAATTTTATGAGACAGGCATTCGTCATATCCGATAATTGCTTTTAACTTATCAGGAAATTTTTCAGCCAACTGGGTCAGGCGATCTTCAAATTTTTTCTCACCTGTGCCGAGTATGGCGATTTGGATGGGCATTTGTAACAATGCCACCAATGCGTCAAGGATAATATCCACGCCCTTTTGTTCGACAAGCCGACCTACCATGCCAAGCAGTGGGGTATGCCGCTCGTTCGGTAACCCCATCTCCATTTGAAAATCAGTTTTATTATTGATCTTTTTATCTAAAGAGCGCTTGTTGTATTTTTGTTCGAGACAGGCATCTGTGCCAGGGTTCCACACGTCCGTATCGATTCCATTAATAATCCCGGACAGCTTATCCTTTCGATGTTTCAGTAAGTCGTCCAGGCCATAACCAAATTCTGGCGTCTGTATTTCATTTGCATAGGTGGGACTGACGGTGGTAATCCGGTCCGCATAGGTAAGCCCACCCTTAATAAATGAGACCTGATTATGAAACTCCAGGCCGTGCAACGTCCACAATTTAGGAGGCAAGTGCAAATCGAGAAATGTCTGCTTGTTAAATACACCCTGATAAGACAGGTTATGAATAGTGAAAATGGTAGCAGGCCGTTTTTTGTGGACGCTGAGAAGCGCCGGCACCAATCCGGACTGCCAATCATTGCAATGTACAACATCCGGTTTCCAGGGTAGCTGGCTGAAGCCCATAGCAATGTTTGCTGCCACCTGTGAAAAAAGGGCGAAGCGGAAGGCGTTGTCTGGCCATTCTTTACCATCAGAATCCGAATAAGGTGTGCCCGGACGATCAAAGGCGGCGGGACATTTAACTAACCATACTGTGACTCGTGACCCAGGCAGACGAGTTTCCAACACTTGAACGACTTGACCATAATGTATCTGCTCATCGATAAGTTTGGGTTTAGTGATTTTTTCCAATACGGCTGGGTACGCGGGTAATAACAACCGAACATCTTGATTTAGTTTGATCAGTGCACGAGGCAGGCTACCAGCCACATCGGCAAGCCCACCGGTTTTTATTAAAGGATAAGCTTCACTACTGACAAATAATACTTTGTTCATTTAACGTGCCTTAGAATGACTCCCGCTAATGGTGGTAATGTTAGAGAGATAGAATGCGGTCGGTTCATTGCCTGGGTATCATCCGTATAAATTGGGCTATTATTTCCTTGATTGCTCCCATCGTAATAACTGGAATCTGAATTTAATACTTCTTCATATTGGCCGCTAAGCGGTACCCCTATTCGGTAGTCCTCTCTAATAACGGGTGTGAAGTTGAAAATTACAATGATGGTTTCTTCCTCACTCCTTCTGAGATATGACAGGGTGGATTGGTTGGTATTGTCACAGTCTATCCATTCAAAACCCTGAGGATCAAAATCAAAACGATGGAGTGCGGAATGAGTTTTGTATAGCTTGTTGAGATCACTCACAAGAGATTTTACGCCCTGATGATTTGGGTATTGCAAAACATACCAGTCCAGGGCTTTGTCATTGTCCCATTCATCACCCTGGGCAAATTCACAACCCATGAACAGAAGTTTCTTTCCGGGGTAGGTGAACATGTAGGTATACAGTAAACGGAGGTTTGCAAACTGTTGCCATTCATCGCCCGGCATTTTATAGAGCATTGAGCGTTTGCCATGGACGACTTCGTCATGCGAGAAGGGTAAAACAAAATTTTCACTGAATAGATATAACAGACCAAAAGTTAGCTGATTGTGGTGGTGTTGACGGTGTACAGGATCTTTTGCCAAATAATCCAGGGTGTCATGCATCCAACCCATGTTCCACTTCATGGAAAACCCAAGGCCACCGCTATCTGTGGGTTTTGTGACTTGCGGCCATGAAGTTGATTCTTCTGCGATAATGACCGTTCCGGGATGGTTGGCATGGGTGACCGTATTTAATTCGCGGAAAAACTCAATGGCCTCAATGTT
>JASJGJ010000066.1:0-4349 GCA_033791605.1 Porticoccus sp. | reverse complement strand
TTATCCAGAGAGCGTCGTATGCGGCTTTTGGATTGCTCACTAAAATACGCAACCGCTCATGTAATAACGTTTCCATACGATCTAATTCGTCACTAGTCACAAATATCGTTCGACATATGAACTCGTAGGATGAAAGATTGGGGGCCTGAGCGGCAATTATCGCTAACAACTCTGCATCAGTTTTTTGATGCTCTTTGCTTAAATTCGTACGATAGCCTTCTTCATCAGATTGAGTGGCGGCATATTCACGAAGTTTTGCTAGTGCGCTAAAGGGGCTACGTGAATAGAAGCGCACTTCAGCGCTCTTATTGGTAGCCAACAAGCTAGCAGCCTTTTCCAATTCCTCACCAAGGCTGGCCACTGTCCAAGATTTGAAATGTGTCTGATTCTTTTTGCACTGGCAGCAAATCTGCGTACCGTCAACTTTCCCGACCACTACATCGTCTACAGAATACGATACAGAATCCACTTCAATCCATTGAAAATCTGAATCGGATAGTACGGTCAATGCCCAATCAAATGCTACTAATGTTTGGTAATTATCACCTCGGTTGGAGTAAATCCCTGCAATGCTCATCTATTTGATTCCTGTTGGCAATTTCTCGTTATCCTGATTCAGTCAAAAGTTGAACTATAGTGACTATTTCATGTGGAATTCGACAGCGGTGAAATTATACACTCCAATCTGTTCTTACTATTCTCTGCAAGAAAAGGAGCCTGGTCAGTGAGTCAGACCTTAGCCGAGACCTCTGTTAGTATCTTGAATGAATCGATTTTTAACATTATACCCATACTTTTTATGCGACAGCTAATGGTTAGTTGGTGTCTATATTCAATCATCTAACGAGTGTCCGCTTTGTAGCGGATATTAGCTTACGCAGCGAATCTTGCGAACGGCAGCTATGTGGTGACTAGTGAAGAAGAGTCGTACACATGGAATGTCTGTTCATGTAAAAGCTAATACTGTTTGTAAAAATCATATGAGGAGACATTGATAATCGCATAGAGTCATTCCCTATCAATCATAAGCGGTCATTAAACTAATATAGCCAAACCTAGTAAATAACATATAAACAGACGTTAACGCCGAGCTCTGGGGCTAGCTGGTCGGCTGCAGCAGCTAGTTGGGCAGTTCATGGCGCGACGGCTGCCCACACGATCGCGACTGTGCCGAATGCGACCGGGAATACAGCCTCCAGCCATAAACGCCAGAGAAAAGACCTCTTGGTGTGCACTAGGAATTCGAGAAGCGTGTCTTGCATCGCCTTCAGCTGGTCCCATTCCTCAGCATCTCGGTGGGGATCCATTCCATCAAAGAGCCGGTTCCACTCTTCTTTGCCTGTCGATGAGGCAGTCCCGCTTTCGGCAAGAGCTCCAAGGCGTTCCAGAGGAGCCAGCCTCCTACGTGTAATTTCAATTTGCGCTGCGCTTATTTGCTCGCTGATCCCCTTCAGTTCCAGGAGCGGGGCTTGGTGTTTCATTCTCCACAGTTGCCACTCTGTATAAGAACGCGCCGCGCAAATGATCAAAAAGTAGCTGCAAACGATGATAAGCAGCCAAGTTAAACCCTTGGTTACGGTTACCTCTAGCCCAATTAAAGGGATTACCACAGGCTTACTCTCGGCAGATATAACGCCCAAGGAGAGAAGAATGAGTACAAAACCTATGACGAGAACTACGTTTCTAAGATTTTTGGTTTCCTCGGAAAAGCACTCTGTCATCGTCGGCGTGAGTACGCGTTCAGCCTCCCGCAGAAAATCTAGCGCTGGGAGGGTCCCGGTTGGCTTCTCACTCATACATCCTCCTCTTGCCCCTATCGGCCCAACAGTTGAATTAACGAGACCCCGTGTCTCGTTATACATTTTTAGGTTGTTTATGCAAAAAGCATAAGCAGTATTAACAGCGCGAAGCCTATGCCACCAGCCCATAGACTCAACCCTAGAATTTTAAATTTACCTGCACAGACTTTAGCAATTTCAAAAGTGTGTTTAATCTTTTCTTCGTACAGTTTGGAGCTCGAAGTAGATGCTATCTCATTGAAGAAATCACTTTGAGATTCAAATTCTGCAATAGCATTAAAAAAAATAATTCCTCTTTTTGATCCCGTAATATTCGGCTTTACTACCCATAAACAACCGAAAGCAGATAATAAAAGCAACAAGGTAGAAATGAAGGAAGCTGCTTCGATCAAGCTCCAGCTAGAGATACCAACAATCCACTTTTGCAGATAGCCTAAAGAGTCAGAGTACGCAATTATCGCGGCAAATGCTGCAAAGTAAAACGTGGCTTTTTGATCTGCCGACTGAATATATTCTCTGATGTAAGTATGGGTTTCATCAGCAAAAGCAATTTTTAAATCTAAATCAGTGGAGGTTAGTTTCTCCGTAGATATAGCGGATTCGGGTAGGTCTACTGAAGGCTGACCAGTAAGAGAGCCAGGATTTTCTGCCCCTGCGACTTGATTGATTGCATCGCCGTTCAATGATTGAGTAGAGTTTGAGTTCATTATTTTATAGTAACCTGTTCCATCGTCCAGTGTACTTGTAGATTTGGTAAGGTAGCCCTGAATGTATATATGTCCAACCACTAGGCTCAGAAAAAGGAGCAGTCCAGTTAACTTGCCAGTTTAATGGGAGCTGCTGCCTTGCACTTTCACCTATAATAACTTCATTTTTTCCTGCAAGTTTAAGCATTTTGCAGGCGAAATTAGCTGTAGAACCAATTGCCGTATTTGCATTGAAACGTCGAGGCGCTCCAATCTTGGCCACAGTGATATTTCCAAAGTCAATTGAGGTTCTAAATTCAATTGGAGCTACACCCGAATTGCGAAGAATAGGATTGATCAGTATCTCTGTAGATTTTAGCATTGTAAGAGCGCAAGCAACTGCTCGCTTTGAGCCTATCTCTGGTGGTGCACCCTCGTTGTCATTGAAGTAAATCATCAATCCATCGCCTGTATTCTTTTCGACATTCCCACCATACTCTTCGCTAATACGTATCATTTCCGTGAAGAATAAATTTAAAACTTTAAGCATTAGTCCTTGTTCTTGAACTGTTTCGAGATTCCTTTTAGAGAAGTCACAAATATCAATGAACATAACCGCCATTGAAAGTCGCCGTCCATCACCAATTGCTAAGGCATCATCACTAGGGACAGTTCGGCCATCACCAACCATTGGCCTTGCGTCAATTTTTGCGCGAGACTGCTCAACTCTTTCTTGTTGGTTTTCCCAGTAGTTAGTTGTTAAACCATCGTAGTTCATAGGATTTGTTAAACCTAGACATAATAACTTTCCGCTATTAGGAGCCGACCTCCGTCCTAAGCGTGGATTAACGCATGCGTCAGAGCCATAATAATTAAGGGCATAAGCCATTAATAAACGGGATCGGAGGTCGACATGACAACTACAAACATACTATTTATCGTCATGGATGTACATAAAGAAAGTATCGAAATTGCAATTGCTGACGGTACTAATCATGAAGTGCGTCGCTACGGCAAGATTGGCGGTACGCATGATGCCATGCGTAAAACATTACGTAAGCTGGTTTCACAGGTGGCGACACTGCACTTTTGTTATGAAGCCGGTCCCTGTGGCTACGAGCTGTATCGTTATCTGGTATCAGAAGGCCACGATTGCTGGGTGGTGGCACCATCGATGATTCCCAAGAAGCCGGGTGATAAAGTTAAAACCGATAAACGGGACGCGGTGCAACTGGCGCGTTTGTTACGCGCGGGTGAACTCACCCCGGTATACGTACCTGACCGTGAGGATGAAGCTATCCGTGATTTATCGCGGGCACGAGAAGATACCATGCTGGTGCAGAAAAGTGCGCGTCAACGGCTGAAATCATTTTTGTTACGCCATGACATTCGGTATCAGGGAAAAACCTCCTGGACCGAAGCGCATTTACGTTGGTTAGCGGATGAAGTGCGTTGCCCATCCCCTGCGCAACAGATCGTATTCCAGGAATACGTCAATGCCGTGACTGAATCTCAACAACGACTTCAACGTCTTGATCAGCAGATCCAGTATTTTGTTGAACAGTGGCGACTGTATCCGGCCGTACAAGCCTTGATGAGTTTGCGCGGTGTGCAAATGATCGTTGCGGTGACCGTTGTTTCTGAGCTCGGTGACTTAAGCCGTTTCACTAACCCCAAACAGCTGATGAGTTTTTTAGGGCTCATTCCTTCGGAGTATTCCAGTGGTCCACGACAGAAGCGTGGCGGCATCACTAAAACCGGCAACGGTCATGTGCGCCGAATCCTAATCGAAGCGGCGTGGTGTTATCGCTATCCTGCTAAAGTCAGTCGAGAGATGCAGCTGCGACAGTCGCGCCTGCCGCTT
>JASJGJ010000065.1:0-5896 GCA_033791605.1 Porticoccus sp. | reverse complement strand
AAGCAAGTGCAGACTGCATCAGACTTTGCGGCGTTACAAGCCAAGTATGAAAGTACAGTGGCAGATATGAAAGCGCTTAAACAGGAAGTGGAAACCAAAAGTATGACGTGGTCTGCAGAGCAGACATCTGATGCGCAAAAGAAAATGGAATTCCTGCGGGCGGATCTTGAACTGACCACTCGAAAAGTTCAATCTGAGCAAAAAGCTCTTCAAAGCAGCATCGTCCAAGAATTACGTCCTAAAGCTGGTGAAGCATTGCAAGAATTAATCAAGGAAGAAGGTATTGTCTTACTGATTAATGCGGAAGCTGTCGTTACTGTTGCCGTTGAGCTTGACTTGACGTCCAAGTTGACTGATCGCCTGAATAAGAAAACTAAATAGTTATTGATGATAAACGATTTTTTGAAAGCCAATGATAGATTGAGATCGATTGATAATGGCTAGTCATTCACTGAAGGACATAGCTGACCATATTGGTGCTGAGTTGAGAGGGGATGAAAATCTCCAAATTACGGGCTTGAATACTCTTCAGAATGCCGGAGTTGGAGATTTAGCATTTTTGGCGAATAAGGCTTACTGTCAATTTTTATCTCAGACCAATGCGGGAGCAGTCATTATTGCTGGTGATGAGCTGGCAAGGTACACCGGTAATGCGCTTGTTATGGCAAACCCTTATCTAGGTTACGCGCTGGTCTCGTCGATGTTTGATTCAGCCCCTGTACCTGTACCGGGCATTCATCCTACTGCTGTTGTTGCGACAACAGCGAACATTGCAGCGACGGCCTCTATTGGTGCGCATTCTGTGGTGGGTGAACATGTTGTTATTGGTTCTGATAGTCAGGTGGGGGCTAATGCCACCATAGGTGATGGCTCCATTTTGGGTAACAACTGCCGAATTTCCGCTAATGTCAGTATTTATCACGGCGTAACCATCGGGAGTCAGGTGACCATTCATAGTGGTGCTGTTATCGGTGCTGATGGCTTTGGCTTTGCTCATAATCAGGGCAGTTGGGTCAAAATCTATCAACTAGGTGGTGTTGTGATTGGTGATCGGGTTGAAGTTGGAGCCTGCACGACAATAGATCGAGGTGCATTGGGCGATACCGTGATAGAAGATGGCGTGATTCTCGACAACCATGTTCAAATTGCACACAACGCTCGTGTAGGTGAAAATACTGCGATGGCTGGATGCTCGGGTGTTTCAGGTAGTACCGTCGTTGGTAAAAATTGCATCTTTGCTGGTCAGTCTGGTGTGGTAGGACATGTTACTATTTGCGATGGGGTGCAGGTTACAGGCGGTAGTATTATTACTAAGTCGTTATATGAACCAGGCTCTTACTCTTCGGGAACAGCTTTTAGTAAGACGGGGGAGTGGCGAAAAAATGCGGTTCGCTTTAATCAGTTAGATGATTTGGCCCAACGGGTCAGGAAGTTAGAAAAAAAATTATAACCCTTTGCTTTATTGCAATTTTGCTAAGTCTTGAGAAAATTTAATGGACCTTAACGATATAAAAAAACGGTTGCCTCATCGCTACCCATTTCTACTGGTAGATCGTGTAGTTGAAATTGAGTTAGGCGAACGTATTTTGGCTTATAAAAATATAACAGCCAACGAAGAAGTGTTTAATGGACACTTTCCTAACACACCCATTTTCCCCGGGGTTATGATTATAGAGGCGATGGCTCAAGCAGCGGGTATTCTTGGTTTTGTTACTGCTGATAAATATGCAGATGACGATGTTCTTTATTTGTTTGCTGGTGTTGATGGTGTTCGTTTTAAACGCCAGGTTATACCGGGGGATCGCCTTATGTTGGAAGCCAAAATCGACTCTGTGAAACGTACAATTTGGCGGTTTAAATGTCGCGCCAGTGTAGATGATGAGCTGGCCTGTGAAGCAACGATTCTCTGTGCATTGAAGTCGGCTTGATAACGATGTCCCTGATTGATCCACGAGCAATTATTGACCCTTCAGCAGAACTGGCGGAGGGTGTAGCGATAGGTCCCTGGACGATGATTGGCCCTAATGTGAAAATTGGGGCTGGCACCGTGATTAATTCCCATGTCGTGGTGAAAGGACCTACGACTATTGGTAAAAACAATCGTATCTTCCAGTTTTCTACCATTGGTGAAGATACCCCAGATATGAAATATGCTGGTGAACCTACTCAACTGGTGATTGGAGATAACAATACCTTTCGTGAAGGCGTCACTATTCATCGAGGCACAGTGCAGGATCGAGGTGTTACCTCAATAGGCAGTGATAACCTCATGATGGCCTATGTCCATATCGGACACGATTGTACGGTGGGTAGCCATTGTATTTTGGTCAACAATGCTTCCCTTGCCGGTCATGTAGACCTTGGTGACTGGGCTATTTTGTCTGGATATGTTTTGGTACACCAATTTGTTTCCATTGGCTCCCATACCTTAATTGGTCCGGCTGCATTTTTACCTCAAGATGTTCCTGCCTATGTGATGGCTTTTGGTTCACCTGCAGAGCCTAAGACGATCAATGCTGAAGGTTTACGCCGTAGAGGCTTTGCTAAAGAAGCCATTTCAGCCATTAAACAGGGATATAAAATTTTGTATCGTCAAGGATTGTCTCTTGATGAAGCACTTGAAAAACTTGATGCCCTTTCTATTGAACATCCTGAAGTTCAACCATTAGTCGATTCGGTTAGAGCGTCATCCCGCGGCATTATTCGTTAAAGTGTGATAATAAAACAATGTCAAAACTCTACAGAATAGGCCTGGTTGCCGGAGAATCTTCCGGCGACCAGCTGGGTTCTGGATTAATCTGTGCATTGAAACACTACTACCCAGATGCTCTATTTGAGGGTATGGGTGGACCTAAAATGTTGGCAGAGGGTTTTACCTCGCTGTTTCCCATGGACAGGCTTTCTGTCATGGGTTTGGTTGAACCTCTAAAGCGATTGCCAGAACTTCTGCATATTCGAAAAACTCTGTATAGACATTTTTCTGAACAAAAATTTGATCTCGTTATAGGTATTGATTCACCAGATTTCAATTTAGGTTTAGAAGAAAAATTACGTAAAAAAGGCATCAAAACTGCACATTATGTCAGCCCTTCCGTTTGGGCTTGGCGCCAGGGAAGAGTGAAAAAAATAGCTCGTGCTGTTGATTTGATGTTGACATTGCTACCCTTTGAAGAGGCTTTTTACCAGAAACATAAGGTTCCTGTTGTCTGCGTCGGGCATCCATTAGCCGAAGAGCTTCCAATAAAGACAGATACTTCCGCTGCACGGCAGGAGTTAGGCATTGCTGATACTTCCGTTTTGACCGTAATGCCTGGAAGTCGAGCATCAGAGGTTGATAAATTGGGTACACTGTTTCTTGATACCGCTCAGCGCTGTCAGGCGAGCGTACCTGGATTAACCATTGTTATTCCTACCGCCAGCCCTGAGCGAAAGCAACAGCTTGAAGTGATGCTTAAGGGCTACCCGACGTTACCGGTTGTGCTATTGGATGGTCAGTCATTGATGGCGATGGCTGCAGCGGATGTGGTATTGCTCTCATCAGGTACCTCAGCACTGGAAGCTATGTTGTTGAAAAAACCGATGGTCGTCAGTTATCGTTTGGGTAAATTAACTTTTGCTTTGATGTCCCGAATGGTTAAGGTTTCCTACGTAGCGCTCCCAAATCTATTATCTAATGAACCTTTGGTACCTGAACTACTGGAAGAAAAAGCGACTGTAGATAATCTTTACACCGCGGTAATGGATTTTTTCCAGCATCCAGAACAAGTAGCAAAACTTCAACAGCGATTTACAGATATGCATAAGTCCCTGCAATATGGTGGTAGTGAAACGGCAGCCAAAGCCTTAGTGCAATTAATAGAAGCAACATAGGGATAAGTGGATAGAAGTCAGTAACGCCGAGGCAAGGGAAGTATAGATTTTGGGGTTGGTTAAGGATGTGTGCCGTGGTAATGCAAGAAAAACAACATTTCAAATTAAAATACCAAGGCAGCTTACTTGCTGGTGTGGATGAGGTGGGACGGGGGCCCTTGGCAGGTGATGTTGTAACGGCCGCTGTTATCCTCGATCCAGAAAAACCCATTCAAGGCCTTGCTGATTCTAAGAAGCTGACGGAAAAACGCCGTCAACAGCTCGCCTTAGAAATCAAAGAAAAGGCGCTCTGTTGGTATATAGCCCGTTCTTCGGTGGAAGAAATTGATCGTTACAATATTCTTCAGGCCACCATGATGGCCATGGTGCGGGCTGTCGATGGTCTTGATATTAATCCAGAGTATGTAGCCGTAGATGGTAACCGTATGCCGTCATGGAATTATGTGGCAGAAACGGTTGTTAAGGGTGATGACAAAGTGCCGGCTATCAGTGCTGCATCTATCCTTGCCAAAGTGTGTAGAGATGGTGAAATGACAGCCTTTGATCGGGATTATCCCTGTTATGGGTTTGCCAGTCATAAAGGATACGGAACAAAACGGCACATGGCTGCGCTCAAAGAATTCGGCCCCAGTCCCATTCATAGGCAATCCTTTGAGCCAATTAAAAGCATGTTGGCTACAGAACAACATGTGATGCCACCCACAGCCTCTTAAGTCGTGATTCCCAATTGTGAATGGTTTGGTTTCGTCGTTTTCTACGACTGTATTCTGTGGAAACAGTCAGGTTCATACAGTAGGATAGATGGCCTCATTAGTTACTACCACTAGGCGGATAATCCCTTCTGGTGATTATTTTCCCCGTCAATATCTTGGGGTATTACGCCTGCCATGGATGTACTCTTAAATATGCCCCATCCCTCATTTATCCATCTCCGCCTACACAGTGAATATTCTCTTGTCGATGGCCTCGTACGGATAAAACCGTTGGTTAAAAGGGTGGCTGAACTGGGGATGCCAGCTGTCGCTCTCACTGACGTCACAAACCTCTTCAGTTTGGTGAAGTTCTATAAGGCAGCGCAAAGTAGCGGGATCAAACCCATCAGTGGTGCAGACCTTCTGGTACAAAGCCCTATTGATGATGGTATGCCGTACTGGGTGACATTATTGGTGATAAACCAACAGGGTTATCACAACCTCATAAAACTCATTTCTCGCGCCTATCAGGAAGGGCAAGTTCAGGGGAAACCGTATGTGCAACGGCAGTGGATTAGAGAGGCCTCTGAGGGGTTAATTGTACTCAGTGGGCGTCAGGGTGATGTCGGACAAATGCTGTTGTCAGGTAAGGCTGAGCTGGCGCAAGAGTTTTTAGAGGAATGGCTACAAGAGTTCCCAGATCGTTTTTATTTTGAATTAACAAGAACAGGGCGCACCGGAGAAGAGGACTTTATTCATGCTGCCGTGGCATTGGCGACGGCATCAAATTGCCCTGTTGTCGCGACAAATGATGTGCGGTTTCTTGTTGCAGAGGAATTTGAAGCCCATGAGGCGAGAGTCTGTATCGGAGAAGGCAGAGTCCTCGATGATCCAAGAAGAGCGCGTAAGTACAGCGAACAGCAATATCTTCGTTCACCGGCTGAAATGATTGAATTGTTTAGTGATATTCCAGAAGCGATCGAAAATACACTGGAAATTGCACGTCGTTGTAACCTAGAACTAAAGTTGGGTGAATACTTTCTGCCTGAATATCCTATACCAGAGGGAATGACCACTGACAGTTTTTTCGAAAAATTATCTTATGAGGGTCTGGATAATCGGTTGGAAAAAATACTCGATGCTTCTGCTCCTGATGCTATTGAGCAAAAACAAGTTTACTTGGACCGTCTCCGTTTTGAGCTGGATATTATTATTCAGATGGGTTTTCCCGGTTACTTTCTTATTGTTATGGACTTTATTCGCTGGGCCAAGGAAAACGATATTCCGGTAGGACCCGGCCGTGGTTCTGGTGCCGGTTCTGTCGTGGCCTATTC
>JASJGJ010000064.1:0-6818 GCA_033791605.1 Porticoccus sp. | reverse complement strand
GGTAATCCAGCCGACGTCGGCGGTGCACCAGAAAATATCTTTGTCGTTAATGTCGAACACCCACTTCATGGTCATGATGGCATTCAACAGATAGCCGCCGGTGGAATGCTGGATGCCTTTCGGTTTGCCGGTAGAGCCGGAGGTGTAAAGTAGGAACAGTGGGTGTTCGCTGCCGACCCAGACGGGCTCACAGGTCTCGGCCTGGCCATCGACAAGATCGTGCCACCAGATGTCACGTGTGTCGTTGATATTCACTTCGTGGCCTGTGCGCTTGAGCACGATGACCTTTTCGATGCTGGTACAGCCGTTGCTGAGGGCCTCGTCGGTCGCGGCCTTCAACTCGACGATTTTGCCGCCGCGGTGCGCGCCATCGGCGGTAATCACTACCTTGGCGCCGGCATTTTCGATGCGGTCTTTAAGTGACTCCGCGGAGAAACCACCGAACACCACGGAATGCGTCGCACCGATGCGGGCACAGGCCTGCATGGCGATCACCGCCTCTGGCGTCATCGGCATGTACAGGATCACTCGGTCGCCGAGGCCGACACCCAACGATGTCAGACCATTGGCGAACTGGCAGACGTCACGGTGCAACTCGGTATAGGTGATGTGGCGGGTGTCACCCTGCTCACCCTCGAAGACGATGGCGGTTTTGTCGCCGCGCTTGGCCAGGTGCCGATCGAGACAGTTGTACGACAAGTTGAGTTTGCCGTCGCTGAACCATTCGTAATGCGGCGCCTTGCTCTCATCCAGCACTGTCGTAAAGGGGGTCTGCCAATCCATCTCGTTGCGGGCCAATTCCGCCCAAAAACCCTCATGATCAGCCTCGGCCTTGGCGCGCAGTGCATCCAGTTCAGCACGGCTTTTGATGAATGCCTGCTGCGAGAATTCTGCGCTGGGCGCAAATAGGCGATCTTCTTGCAGTGTAGATTGAATATTCTCTTCCATGGTGCCCCCAATATGACCGTTACAAAAGCAGTGCCAGTGTACAAATAGTTAGTATGAGTTTTGGTTAGATATTAACAGGGCAGCGTCGGACATGCATCTGTGGTTAGTAACAGGTGGTTGGGCAAAATATTGCTATTCAGCACAAAATTGAATGCGTTTTATACTCAGTGTGGTTGCTAGCAGGAGCGATCAAATCCGTGACTCCGATACTTTTCCTGTAACCAACATGCTTCATGTAATTCCAGAAGTGCCCAAATGAGTCGTTTGATGAGCCAAGAGGTAAAGGATTCAGAAAGGGGTGACGATAGTGGACTGTCTGGGAGGAGAGCAGTTGCCGGTCAATCAATAACAGATAAACGTCAAACTATCGGATTGATAGGTTGTCGTTTGTAGCCAACTCAGCATGATTAGCTGGATTTTAGTGCGCATGATTACAAAATATGAAAGTCGGGAAATTGTCGTTTTTGATGAATAAGAAAAATAAAAACAAGCTAGATTTAAACAAGACATATTTAATTTATATAACAGCCCTGCTGTTTATTGTCTTTCTTCAATGGCAGTATGAAAATACGATCGAGGAACATAGCGAAGAGTTTTACGAAACATCGAACGCAGAAATGGCAATTCTGGCGCGTGATATCAGTAATAAAATTCACACGTTATACCAAGGGTTGAGAACGATTGCTCGTCTGCCAGGCACAAGAACGATTGGTCGGACTGGGAGCAATTTTGATGCCGACGCAAAACATACATTTCAAGAAATATACAATAATCTGTATACGAATATTTCATTGTCCGAGCTTTATATCATCCCCAAAGGATTTGATCCCGATAAGTTGGATCCAATTACGGGTGTCAATAATGAGCCAATTCTCACCTTTGATGAATTTATTGTTGGTAAATATGCCGATAAAAAGACTGATGACAAAAATATAGTACTTGTTGGAGAAGAAGAGATTCATGAGTATCGATTAATGCGAGACCAACTGAATTGGTTTGGGGTTAATTATCCTTTTGAAAGTTCTGTTACCGATTTAAATTACCCGGCCATTAGCGGGCCAGAAGTAATTACATGTGATAATACTTTTTATTCTCCTGCTAATCCTGATGAAAAAGATCGGTCAGGTTTGGTTTACTCGGTTCCTTATTATGGCGTTGATGGAAGTTTAAGGGGTATCGTATCTGGCGTTGTATTAACCAAAGTGCTGCAAAAACTAATACCAAATAAAAGCTATGCTCTAGTTAATACCAAGCAGGACTATATTGTTAGTTCCGTAATAGAAAGTTTCTGGCCAAAGTCATTGGCGTTAATTAAAAAAGGTTTGCCAGATGAATCCCTATTTTTTTCTAAAGTCATTGATTTGCCGATTGTCGATAACAGCCAAGAGTGGAAGTTGTGGGTGGGTCGGACACAAAATGAATTCTACCAGTTAGACGAAATTGTCGCATACGAGAGAAATAAATATGTTTCATTTGTTGTAGTTGTCCTGTTCGCCGTTATCCTGCATTTTATTCTTATTCAGCAAAGGAATAGACGATCGTTGATAGTTGGTCAGAATGAATATTTAGAAAAAATGGTGGAGGACAGAACGCACACATTAATACTTGCAAATGAGCGGCTTGTTAAGGCTAATGATGCAAAAGCAAACTTTCTGTCACGGGTTAGTCACGAATTGCGCACCCCCCTAAATGCTATTATTGGCTATTCTGATTTATTGATTGATGGTGATTTTTCTGATGAAAAACTCGTCTTGGAAGATGTTAATAAAATCAAATTATCGGGTGTTCATCTTTTAAATCTGATAAATGAAGTTCTTGATATTTCAAAAATAGAATCCGGAAAAATGGAGGTTTATGTTGAGATATTCAAGGTGAGGGAGATGTTGGATGAGGTGTGCGCTGCTGTGAAACCGGTTGTTTGGCAGGGAGAGAATACCTTAACGATGACGATAGATGATAACGTTGACGTTATAATGACGGATAGATTGAAGATACAACAAATATTGCTTAATTTGCTGAGTAATGCGGCAAAGTTTACGCAACGGGGTGAAATTACCGTCAACGTAAAAACAGTCTTTGAACATGAGAATGAAAATATTGTGTTTCAAGTGTCAGACACAGGTGTTGGTATTGAAGGTAATAAATTAGATCGTATTTTTGAAGAGTTCTATCAAACCCATGAAGTGTCTTCTGGGGGAGGTGCTGGAAGCGGCCTGGGTCTGGCTATATGTTTGCGGCTTGCAAATATATTGCAAGGTACAATTCAAGTGATAAGCAAACACGGTGATGGTTCTACGTTCACACTGACTGTGCCTAGGGAGCCCAGCAATTAGACTATAAAATTGGATAATGTTACGAGGAGTCCTTTTGGTGATAATTTTTCTTTATTTCAGTCTCAATGGTAGGCTAAAGAAAAAACATGCCCCCTTACCTTCTTCCCCTTCGGCCCACACCTGGCCGCCGGGACGTTGAATGATCCTGGATACAGATGCAAGCCCCACACCAGAGCCTTCAAACTGGGAAGAGTCATGCAGGCGTTGAAAGAGAACAAATAATTTGTTGGAGTATTCCATGGAAAATCCCGCGCCGTTATCTTTCACAAATACCACTTTCGAGCCATCTTTGTCATACCCCCCAAATTGAATTTTTCGGCACTCTTTTTTGCTGCTGTATTTCCAGGCGTTGCTGAAATAATTTTCTAACACGACTTCCAGCAGGGAGGAGTCACCTTCAACGCAAATGTCTTCTTGCAGCGACCAGTCCACTTGACACTGTGGCTCGGCGGAGGACAAGCGCTCCGCTATTCTTGTTGCGATAGCGCTTAGATTAACGGGACTTCTTGTTAAAACTGCCTGTGACAGCCGCGCAAGTTGCAGGATTTCGTCAATCAATACGGCCATGCGCCCGGCGGCATTGATTATTCGATTGAGGTGTTCTTGGTCTTCTTTATTTAATTTATGAGCGGCTTCTTCCTGCAAAATTTGACCAAAACCAGAAATAGAGCGTAGTGGTGCGCGTAGATCATGGGCAATGGAGTAGCTATAAGATTCTAATTCACGGTTGCTAACCGCTAAGGCTGCAGTGCGTTCTTCTACCAATTCTTCAAGATGGTTTTTGGTGCGTTTAAGCTCCTCTTCATCTCGCTTGCGATCGGTAACATCGTCAACTAGCGATGCTACACCAATGACCTTCCCATCCTGATTTATTAATGGCGTGTTATACCATTCACATTGAATGATACGCCCATCTTTCGTGATGTTTTCATTGCTGCTGCGTTCGCCACCTTTGGCTTTTAATAAATTGTCCCAAACGATGTCAACCGCTTTACGAGCGCTTTCCGGCAATATGTTTTCAGTGATGTGTCGGCCTTCCACCTCATTTTTGGTGAAACCAAATATTTTTTCTGCTGCGTGGTTCCAGTCGACAATTTCAAAATTTGTATTCCAGTCGATGACCGCTAGAGGCGTGTGTTCTCTATGCAGTAACAGGCGCTGGTGTGAAAGACGCAACACTTCCTCCGCTGAGGTTAGTTCTTTTTCTGTGGTAATTCTGAGGTTGATTTCTCTGGATAACCTACGGTTCCAGAAGGCAAATATGCTTAGCAAAGCAATAGAAATTGCGACTATTTGTAAGGCAAGTGTGTAATCAGTTTTTTCGACAAATTTATCTTTAATCCACTTATCCAGAATGGTTTGTTGTTGTTCTGGTGTGATTTGTATTATCGCCTTATTCAATATTGAAAGAAGCACTGGAAGATTTTTTTTGTACACCAAAGGCCAGTTTGGTGTCAAATTCTGTTTTGCCAGTAATTTTTATATTATTCAGCCCCAGTTCTGAGATGGTATAGCTACATAGAGCAAGGGTGCAAAGGAGCGCGTCAACTTTCCCCGTTGATACAGAAATCAATCCATCCTGGATATCATCTACAGTGAGAAATTTTATGTTTGGATATTTTCTGCGAATTTTTGCGGCATAGCCATAATCCTTTATTAAAGCAATTTTTCTATTTTTTATATTGGTAATGCTTTCGACATAGTTTTCCCTGTTACCCATCGCAATAATAATAGGATTGGAAATGTAGGGGATTGTGAAGTTCAGGTGTGATTTCAGATCTGAGTCATCTGTTTCAGAAAGAATATCAACTAAGCCCTGTTTAGCTTTTTCAGTTGATTCGCTCCAGGTTTTACTTGGACTCATCTTGAATGCTAGTCCAGTCGTTCTGGTAATTTGCTCAAGATGTTCAGAAACTATTCCCTTGTATACCCCATGGGAGTCAAACGCCTCATATGGTAACCAATTGGGGTCGCCCGTAAAGGTTACTGTTGGGTTTTCTTTCAGCCACTGGCTCTCCTTTTCAGTCAAGCCTAATTTTTCAGAAAGAGGTTCTGCTATGGACGCTGTCGACAATAAGAGCAATAAAGATAGCGAAATTAAGTAGATTTTTTTAGTGACCATTTTTTACCACATGGATTTACCTTGTTAAAGATATGTTGACGCATAACATAATAGTGGTGTTGCCAAGTTCGCAAGTAATATTGCTTTGAAATAGCATCAGAGTGAAAATTATTAATTGTTCTGCTTTTATTTTTTACAAAGCCGCTGCCACCAACGGCGTCGATTGGCGGGGGGCGGTATCGCTGCGGGCAGGTCGCATGGCGGCTCGAGGCTTAGCACCCAGCCGGGTAGCGGAGGTGCCTCGCTAAATCCGCAAACAACGCCGAGGTTGTCGGGGTCGTAGATTTTTATCATACGAGGCGAGGCTGGATTGTCAGCGTAGACGATACCGCAATAATCTTCTTTGTGTTCCTTTCGCAGCAGCGTATTGATTTCATTGATGAAGGAATCAAGTTCCTCGGCTGTCATAGGATTGTCAGGGGGCGTTTCACCAATGGCGTAGACATACCATCTGGCATTTTCTTGTAGGCGAAGTGTCGCCCACAAGCTGTCGAGTTGAGGCCAGCGCAGCATGTTATTAAAGCTGCCCTTGAAATTTTTTAGAAATGGGTTGTTTTCCATATTTTTATCAAGTGTCGCCTGAGGGTGAATATTGCTCGTCGTTATGCACGTCATTTTATACGGTAATGGCCACACGTCTTGGCAGCTTTTGGAATTCCCAGTGTTTCATCGCCCACGCCAGAATTTCTTCTGGGTTCGCATCGACAAGAGCGGCGTCCGGTTGCTGCCCCAAAAAAGTTAATGCTTTTATCAGTGTTGGGCCAGGTTGGTGAATATCGATGGCGGTGGCACAGGTTTGTTTACTGAGCTTTTGTCCCTTCGGGTTGGTTGCAATGGGCAGATGGCAATACGCCGGATGAGGGTAGCCTAAACGTGTCTGCAGGTAACGCTGTGGTGGCGTGGAAGACAACAGGTCGGTACCACGCACGATCTCGCTGATCTGCTGCTCGGCATCATCCACTACCACGGCCAGATGATAGGCGAAGAGGCCATCGGCGCGCCGCACGACAAAATCTCCAACATCATTTTGCAAAATAGTTTTTACTTGGCCTTGCAGGGCATCGTTAAAGATATCCACGTGGTTCGGAACGCGAAGCCGAACTGCTCGCGCGATGGTGCCGGTCGGTAGACCGTTGCGGCAGGTGCCGGGATAAATGCCCAGCGTGTTGTTGATTTGGTTTGATGTTGGATTTTGAATGGTCTTTGTTGTGACGGCGGCAATGGACGCGCGGGTACAGCTGCAGGGAAAACTATCACCCTGGTTTTGCAGCTGATTCAAGGCGGCGGCGTAGGCATCTATGCGATCGCTTTGATAGAGCACCGGGCCATCCCAGTGCAGATGAAAAACCTCCAGCGCGCGTAAAATTGCATCCGCAGAACCGGGTTGTTCTCGTGGAGGGTCGATATCTTCCATG
>JASJGJ010000063.1:0-2651 GCA_033791605.1 Porticoccus sp. | reverse complement strand
AGTTTCATCGACAACACGGAAAATTAGCCACCCTTACCGCAACATATCCTCCGGGACGATTTGGAGCTTTAGAAATTAAACAGCGGCAAGTGGTGAGTTTTCAGGAAAAGCCCAGGGGCGATGGTGGAATGATTAATGGTGGTTTTTTCGTTCTATCCCCCAAGGTGATCGATTACATCGATGATGACAGCACATTATGGGAACAATATCCACTCAACCAGCTTTCAAGCGATGGTGAGCTGATGTCCTATGAGCACAAGGGATTTTGGCAACCCATGGATACTCTGCGAGATAAACATCACCTTGAAGAACTTTGGGCTAATAACAGAGCACCGTGGAAGGTGTGGTAATGAACGCCGTTTTTTGGAAAGGGAAAAAGGTATTAATTACTGGCCACACTGGTTTTAAGGGGAGTTGGCTATCACTCTGGTTACATAGCATGGGTGCTGATATTGTGGGAGTTTCCCTGGAGCCACCTACAAAACCAAGTCTCTATGAACAGGCACAGGTAGCTGATGGGATGATCAGTCTGCGGGGAGATATTCGTGATCTGGATAAAATGAAGTCCATATTTTCAGAGCATCAGCCGGAGATTGTCTTTCATCTGGCCGCACAGCCTTTGGTTCGTTACTCTTATCGTGAACCGGTAGAAACCTACGCCACTAATGTTATGGGCACTTTGCATATCCTGGAAGCAATCAGGGAGTGTAAATCGGTTCGTGCTGCGGTAATGATTACCACTGACAAGTGTTACGATAATAAAGAGTGGGAGTGGGGCTACAGAGAGAATGAGCCTATGGGGGGGCATGATCCCTATAGCAGCAGTAAAGGTTGCGCTGAGTTATTAATCGCCTCCTATCGCGACTCCTATTTTCCAGCGCAAGAATATTCTAGTCATCAAACAGCTATTGCCACAGCGCGTGCAGGCAATGTGATTGGTGGGGGAGACTGGGCGGAAGATCGTCTCATCCCCGACATCATAAGAGCATTTGAGGAAAATAAACCTGTTCGTATTCGTAATCCAAACTCGATTCGCCCCTGGCAACATGTACTTGAACCTCTAGCAGGATACATTGAACTAGCTGAACGATTGTATGCTGATGGCATGCAGTGGGCAGGTGCCTGGAATTTTGGCCCACGCGAAGAGGATGCCAAACCCGTCGATTGGATAGTAAAAGAGATGACGAAGGATTGGGGCGAGCATGCCACCTGGAGTATTGACGACGGAGACCATCCACATGAGGCGAACTACCTTAAATTGGACTGTTCCAAGGCGCATACAAAATTAAAGTGGCAACCTCGTTGGGGATTGAAGCAGGCCTTAAAAAGTATAGTCTTATGGCACAAAGAGGCCTTAAATAAGGTTTCAGTAAAAAATCTTTGCCTAAAGCAAATAAACGAATACATGGATTCAATTGGATAACAAAATGTCTCAAGAACAGATCAGAATGCAAATTGCAGAGCTGGTAGAAAAATTTGCTCAAGAATCATGCGCACCAAAGCCCTTCATAGCTGGGGAGACCGTAATACCTCCATCTGGGAAGGTCATTGGTGCCAACGAGCTTCAGCTGATGGTTGAAGCATCACTAGATGGTTGGCTCACCACAGGACGTTTTAATGACCAGTTTGAAAAGCAGTTGGCAAAATATCTAGGGGTTGAGCATGTTCTGACAACCAATTCCGGCTCATCAGCTAACCTACTGGCATTAACCGCACTAACATCTCCCTCTTTAGGAGACCGAAGTCTTAAGCAAGGCGATGAGGTCATAACCGTCGCGGCAGGTTTCCCGACTACGGTTAATCCAATACTGCAAAATGGACTTGTTCCTGTTTTTGTCGATATAGACATACCTACTTATAATATTGATGTAAGTCAGTTAGAGGGTGCGCTATCAGAGAAGACCAAAGCGGTGATGATTGCACACACCTTGGGCAACACCTATAACCTTGATGTGGTTAAAGCATTCACAAATAAGCATAACCTCTGGTTAATTGAGGATTGCTGTGATGCCTTAGGTTCTACCTATAAAAGTAAAAAGGTAGGTACATTTGGTGATGTAGCTACACTCAGTTTTTATCCTGCTCACCACATCACAATGGGTGAAGGCGGGGCAGTATTTACTCAATCAAATGAGTTGAAAAAGCTATTAGAGTCATTTAGAGATTGGGGGCGCGACTGCTACTGTCCTCCGGGCTGTGATAACACCTGCGGCAAGCGTTTTGAGCAGCAGCTCGGTACCTTGCCAAAAGGGTATGATCACAAATACACCTATTCGCACCTTGGTTACAATCTAAAAATAACCGACATGCAGGCCGCTTGTGGTCTTGCTCAACTTAAGCAGCTCCCTGACTTTATCGAAAAACGGAAACAGAACTTTCTCCATCTTAAAGAGCGGTTATCTACGCTAGATGAATTCTTGATTCTACCGGAAGCAACCAAAAACTCAGATCCATCATGGTTTGGGTTCGCTATTACATTACGTGAAGAGTCAGGCGTAGATCGCGTTGATCTTTTGAAGTATTTGGACCAAAATAAAATTGGATCACGTTTGCTCTTTGCAGGCAATTTGACACGGCAACCATATTTTGAAAATCAGAAATATCGTGTTTCAGGCGAACTTGCAAATACTGATCGAGTTATGAATCAGACT
>JASJGJ010000062.1:0-14065 GCA_033791605.1 Porticoccus sp. | reverse complement strand
GCGTTTGATTGCGCCGGTGTAATGTCAGGGTGATGATCTTGAAACTCCCATATACCGGCTTGCCATTGTCGCTGTGCTTCACGTTCATCTACCTCACCACGGGTGACTTCTGCACGGGCGGCTCTGGCATCCCTGATAATGCTCTTTTCGGCTCCCCAACCGGGAGTCGAACCTTCATGCCTTGCGAATAGGTGCATGATATCAGCGACAACCTGATGCTTTCGTTTACTAGCTTCAGCCGGGTCACGGGTATTCAGTGCCTGTGTGATGGTTTTCTTGCCGATAGTGGCTTGCAGTTTGCCAGGTACAGCTATTTGCACGTACCACGATTGACCGCGCTTTTTGAGGTGTGTAGTATCCATACAGGACAGCATACCATGATATGAGATAGTTGTACTAGAGAGTTGTACTAGAGGATTTTTTAAGCTGTTGATTTATAAGGGCAAATGGAGATCGTCACGTTTTCCCTTCCTCTCTGCCAAATAAAGTATCTATCTATTTGATATTAATAAGTATTAATATTCCAAGAATAGAGCCATCTACACTCCTATCTACACCCCGTCTTTTCTCCACGTAGAGAAATATCAAATTAAAGGCACAAAAAAGCACCCGATCCTTTCGGTGCATGCAGCCAGACTCCCAGTAACACTTCCTTGCATCGGGTAATATGATAAATACGGAGCCCTTATATAAGTCTGTAGGGTTTTCCTATAGATGCTGTAGGACTGAGAATAGTAGAGTGGGCGACAGCAAATGCCGCTTTATTTTAATGTCCGAGAGAATTACCCCATTTTGCTCTTTACTTATTCTTCACTAGCCCCGCCAGAGTTTTAATAGACTCGTCTACATTGTTTTTAGTTGGCTTCCAATAGTCTATGTTATCTGGAGTAAATACCCTGGAAAAATCTTCCAAAAGCTGCGATGTAACTTCACTTTCAAACAATTCTGAATGTAGCAACTTCAGGATGTCTGCCCTCGCAAGATAAAAATCAGAAAGCCGACTTGAATACCGATAAATAGAGATAAATACTTGGGCAAAAAATAATGTAATAATGACTATACCAAATCTTGCGATGTTAGCTGACACGTAAAAGGTCATTTTTGTTGCTTCACTGCCTACTTTATCTTCATTGCCTGGAATAGACATCAACTGCTTCTTTGCTAACAAATTGGCTCCCTTATCATCCAATTCAGATATTTGCTTTTTAAGTTTTTTCGATTTTTCTGAATGCTCTCTTAGATTGGCTTCATCCTTCGCTATCTTTGTTTCTAGAATCTTTATAGTCTCATTGTTCTCCTGAACCATTTTATGAACTTTGTCTAAAAAATCGTCTTCATAGTATCCACTATCTAATTTAGAAAGCTCTTTTTCAATTTCTTTGTTTAATCTCAATAACTCTAATGCATATTTGACAATACCATTTTGCAAATCAACTAGCAAAGCATTATTAGCCCCCACTAGCTTGCTATTATTCAGTTCATCAACACTCTCCTGGGCTACTATTTTTTTTTGCTTAATGCGTTCCAGTTGATAATTTAGATTTTGCAATTTATTTTTACTTTTAGCTTGAAAATCGAGCCTAGCTTCGTCGCTTTTTAAATACTCTGTGTATTTAATGATCTTGGAATGCATGTCCCTCAGTTGATCTACGCTCATACTCAGTAAGTATAATTCGTTATATGTAAAGGAGTTGGTATAGTACTCATAGGCATCAAGGGGATTTGAGGCTGGGCTTTACCTGCACAGAGCAAGCAGCCAACGATGAGATGCATACAAGTGAGCAGAAAAGTCTTATTAAGCTAGTATCATACATAGTCGTTGGTTCCTTGCGCGGACAGAGTCACTGGAGCACCAGTATAATAGAACGGCAACCTGCCGAGCTCAATAAAGGCTGCGAGATGTTGGGAGATATTTGGACAGACAACGGTTTTGTTGGATATTTGCGAACAACAGGTTACGCGCACCGTTAAAGCCGTAGTCTTTTCATGATCCGGAATTCTTCCAGATTTGAGGACCAGAAATCCATTTCTGAGGCGTCTTGTGGTAGATGGGAAGATAGGCCGGGGTGTTTTGAAACGCCGGTCTGTTCGGGGTGTGTAGACCACCGTAGCTTCCGAAACGTTCGCTGCTCGGTGTTTTACGCGCCCGATTTAGAACTAACCAAACAAACGAGCCAGGGCTCGATCCCAGCGACGAAACGGTGGAATCAGACGTTCGAGAAAACCGGGTGGCTTCGGTAGCATGAGTTTTGCCATTGTCGTTGCATCCTGGTCCAGACGCACGCGAATTTGTTCACGCCGAGTATCGTCGCGCGCATCAGTCAAAGCAACGGCGTCTTTCCAGGCCTGTGCCCTAAGTGCCCGAATGCCGGACTCAGTAAACGTTTCATCGTGATTTCCAGTGATGTTATCCATAAAGCCCAGCACTAAGGAGTAACGTTTACTGATGTCGTCCTGAACCTGGTCAATCAATTCACCGAGCACGTGGTTTGCTACTTCGTGATCGCTCAGTTGCCTGTCGCGTCCAACGTCTACGATACCGGATTTGAACAGCGCTAATGGCAAGTCATGAACGATGTGCGCCACCATACCGATTGTTAAGTCTTGAAGAGCCGTAGTTCGTTTGTCTCGTGCCACATCAAATGCCACTCGCCAACACTTTGGCGTGTCTTCGCTAACGTTATTGTAGTTGGAAACGGCATCGAAATATTCCTGGGCAAACAGAATATCGAGTCGTTCCATCCAGTCAGAGTCGTCGAACTCGCCGTTCAAGATGGCCTGTTTCATGCCAATGGTAATCGTTCGATACGAAAGGGCGAAGACAGCCCGGTAGTCACCTTCGGCTTCCCAGCGGTCCAGCATACCATTCATGATCGAAATCACTTCGTCAATGGAATTTGCTGGCACCGCTGATCTCCAGTCCAAATATGGCTAGCGACAAATGTCGATGTCTACCAAGCAACCGTCTCTGTCAACGCGGATTGTCACGTTCAGGTTGCGGTCACGAGCTATTTCGAGCAGTTTTCGAATTCGTGCGTCGTGAACCTTTACACATACTTCCTTGTCGTCGCACATTACGATACCAATGAGCTTGCCACTTGCACTAAAGCGTAAACAACAGATTTTGCCATGAATGCCGGAGCCACTTTGGGCTTTAACAACCGAAACAGTATGGCTGCTTTCTGCTTGGGGGTTGTAGCTGACTACCTCGCGATCACCGGGTATTGCAGATGGCAAAACACGAATTTTGGCGGCGGCCTGATGTGCGTTTAACATTCTGAATTCAATTACCTGAATACTACTACCGAAACTTACTTGGGAGGAGCGTTTGAAATTGGCGTCCACCAACTGCAAGTGTACGGTGTAATCGTTGCCTTGCTCATATACCGCAGGCGTAACGCTAAATCGAGGGTCCCTGATTGGTCCGACGATAGCCGTTGCATACGCAATACGTCGGATTGATTTTTTAGTAGCACGAATAGTTCCGTCGAGAGCCACTGGTATTATCGAGGTGCCCATTCGGGTTAATGTGGCTGGACCAGCATAGCTACCATCATCCTGACGATCAAGGCCGAACGAGCCAGAGCCCAGTACGTGAGCGACAACTTTAAAGTCACCTTCGGCGATTTTCCCGTCCCATCTCGGAATGGCCTTTATGGTTACCTTGCCAGGTACATTAATGTGACGCGGAGTGCTTTTGACCTCAAAGCCGAAACGCTTCTGAACACCACGGGCCATCAGGTCAAATACGGCGGGTCGTTGTTTGCTGTCACCGCTCACGCGAACCTGCCAAGTACCTTCCTCGGGGTCGGTTACCTTGAAGGCCCAGGCGTTTTCAACTCTAAAGGTACGCACACCGGCATCACCGTCAGCGAAAACGTTTCCAGATGGGGATATCACACGCAGGTCGGGGGCCATTCGCCTGGAGTGTGCAACCAACACCAGTATCAGCTCTTTTGTCGAGCCATCTACCAGAACCTCAAAATCTTTGTGGTTTATCAGCTGTCTGCGAAAGTTGACTGACGCAAATTCTGCCTCATCAAGCACAAACGGAGCAGGGGCTGGCAGGCTAAACTGCTCCCAGAGCAGACGCGTTGGCGCTCCACCGGCGGGTGCTAGTGGCAGAACACCGTTGTTCGAGACTATGTAAATCGCATTACTGGCGATTTCCGCCGTGCAGTTTTCGAATATTCCGGCCTCGTCAATCGGAAAGAGCACTTTACTTGTGCTTATCGGATTTGTGCCGCCGGCCTCGGCTTGTTCCACCAGTTCAGCGAGTACGTCACCCAGAGCGTCAGATCCTGTGCCCCATGCAACAAGCTTTATGCCGCGTGCATCAAGCAAATTGGAAAAAGCGACTCCTTGATCGTTTTCGTAGTCGGCCATGCTCAGGCCGCCATGGCTGATTGTCTGGACGCCATCTGTAAAGACAAAGATCACTTTTGAATCGGGTGCTCCGAACCCGGGCTGATTGGCTGCGTTCTCAAGATAATCCGACACACGCCGAATACCGTCGTACAGGTCGGTTTGAGAACCAACTGCTGCGCTGCTGGAAGAGGCGTTTTCGATGGCTCCAATCGAAGCCTGCATATCGCCCAGCGCATTGGCGAAATTTGCCTGGCTGGAATCGATTTGCTGGCCCCCCGGTAACAGTTGATAGTTCGAGGCAAAGCGATGAACGGAGATAGCGAAGTCACTGTCGGGGTTAGCGGACAGTTCATCTATGATGTTCTCAAGGAAGAACTCGCACCCACGCGCGGTCTCGTAGATTTTTGTGTTGGGGTTGCTTCCACCAACCGGGTGAAACATTGAACCTGAATTATCAATTAGTAATGCTATTTGTTTAGACATGTCCTTTTACTCAGGGCGCATTTTATTTGTGCCCTGCTCCTGTAGTTTAAGTTGTTGCTCAATGTATTTTTGTCCTTCAGCCTCTTCAGGGCCTACGTACCCTCGTCGCTGTTCCGGGGTTAAGGGCCGTCCGGCTTCTCCCCAGCGCCACGCACCTTTTCGGTGTTTGGTAAACAGCTCTTTGTAATTCTCAGCGAGCACTTCGGGTGTAACGCCGGGTTTGAGTCGCTCGCCGCTAGCTGTTCGAGGCGCGGCCACGGCACGCTCGCCGGTGATCACCATTAGCTGGGTAACAGAATTTCGATTGTCCTGCGCTTTCCTGTCATCAGATCTGCCGGTAGAAAGGCGGCCAAGGGCGCTGTCCAGCTCAAGTTCACTACCTGGTGGCATTGCCAGCAGATCGCCTTCTCGCAAGGTGTCGCCTTTTTTGAGTGTAGAGAAGCGATACTCACCCGGGCGCTTGATCGACACTCCCTCGGCTTGTCGGGTGGTAGCACCGTCGGCCCAGCTGACCAGTAGTCCTTGTTGATCCAAAGGTGGAAGTGGTCCGCCACAACAATCGATGCGGGTGCAGCGTGGATCGCATACGGGAGTGTCGGGACATTTAGCCGGGTTAACCAGACAGGCCTGAATATTCAACGCATCCATTGGAATTGAATTGCATAAACCCTGGGGGCACAGGGTTGTACGCGACGTTAAACTCAAGGCGGCGCTGACTGAATCGCTATTGCAGGTCAGATTGCCAGAGATCATCCCGTCTATTGAGGGTTTAAGATCGTTGCACACCTCTTGATAGGTACAAGGACCGCCGTTACATACGCGGACTCGTGGCTCAGGGCCAAGGCCCGTTGGCACGATGCCGGCAAGCCAGAACTGAGGACTCTCAACGAGTACGCCGCAAAGACCGCGGAGCTTGTCTTCCAGATCACTGACAGTCGTAGCCGTCGTCGTAAGTGGTACACCGAAGTAGTTGGCGAGTGCGGTTGCTTCATCATCTGTCACCGCGTCCGGCGCCGATGTTGCAATCGTGCCATCTGCAATGAACCAGTCTTTGAACAGTATCGTAACGTCCTCAAGCGTTAACGGACCACCACCGCCAGCAAAGCCGTTAATCTCGGTAATAACATCGTCGATCCAGTCACTACCGACCACTCCGGTGCTATCGCATACGCCATGGACAGACTCCCAGTAAAGCAGGGACTGAAAATCAGTTGTCTTGGAACCTGCTGATGCATCGCTCAAATATTGCCCCACGGCGCGCTGCAAATCCCGGTCAGGATAGCTTGTAGTGGACGGAAATCGGGCGGGCTCCGGCCAGTCCAGTGCGTTATGGATTGAGTTGAGCAAGTTATTGGCGGAGTACCGGTAGATACCATCCGACATCGCATTGTTGTGCACTTCAGGAGTGACAGAGGGGTCGTAGCCCACGTCGCTAACGGGTGACACACGCGGGTCAGTTTCAACAAACGGGTCATAAACCATCTCGAGATTGTAGGGCGTTGTGCCGGACCCGTTTGTTGGTGCGTTTCGATTGAAGTATTCCGACGTGAGTATTTTTACCAGCAAATCCTTCAACGACCAGTCACTCGGAATGAATGTGTACTCGGTTAAATTCCACAGGATATTCAATTGACCTTCCGTGCGGGAAAAATAGTTGGCAATGGTCAGTGGATAGCCCATGGCTTGCTCCCAGACGTTGTTCACTACGCGTTGTGCAACGAGAAACGCAGCGGCCTCGTGACCACCAATTTGAAGTGGGTACGGTGGATCGCAGTCCAGCTCGTCACAGATATTACAGGCAGCACCAGAGGGAATGTCATTGATCCAGTTTTCAACGGTATCTATTTGTGAAGCCGAAAAAGGAGTGCCTCCGAGTGGCATTTGATTACCACCAATGTTCATGCCGGTGAGTTTGTTAATCAGATAACTGGTCGCGGCCGATCCAGGCACAACCCGAATCTGGTTTCCACCACCCGGAGCGGTTGTGGCGTCAACATTTACAAGGTCGGTGTACCACGTATTGTCAGTTGGGATATCGAAACTGTCGCCTCCACCTCCGCCCTCTGCATGACAGCCTGAGGTCGCACAGTTATCCACCAGCAATGTTTTTACGGCGGCTGCGTTTACCGCATCGAGTGGTGCGTCGTCAGCGACTGCTTCGCCATCACAGCTGGTTGAACAAAATTCGCACTGCTGCTGCTGTGCTACCGGCAATGAACGAGACAGCCCGTCTGCATCAAGTTGGGCATAGCCAGATTGCAATATTTCAGAAACGTTACGTACCGATACGTTGCGACCAAGAGGCTGGGTGAACCAGGCCGAAATATTCTCCGGATCTTTAATTACCGACGGCTTGAAGGTGCCGCAGCCCGTAGAGATTCCCCATGGATTCAATGTCCCGCTCCGAGCGTCTGTTCTAAATACAGCCGATGACTGTTCAGGCGACGTTCCTGAGGAAGATCCGTAAATTGCGGCTTCAAAATGGCCGGGTACAGGATGTGTTCGGTCCCAGTTGGAGTCTTCGCCTGAGGTCGACGTTTCCGAGTTGTGACACTGCATACACAACTGCTGGCGATTTAAGTAAATGTGTTCAAATGACGTAGCAAGGTCCGCTCGTCTTACCAGTTCAGCGCCAAGGGGTCCAGGCCGGTTAACCAGCGGGAAAACATGCGCTTTGTATACGGGGAACAAATTGTCTTTCTCGACCGACGAAGCGACGAGGTCATCCATATTGAAATTACTGCCAAAATCTGCCGAAGGCACGTTGTCCAGAACGAAATCAGCGAGCGCTGGCGTCACTGCACCCGCTAATAGCGGCGTGGCGTAACAGCCCGATTGAGACTTTGATCCCTCGCGTGCAACCCGAAGCTGGTCGACCAACGCGTTTGACCAGTATTCGACAAATTCATCCTGTTCCATGAGGGCGCGAATCATAGTCTCGCGGCTCGTCAAGCTCACTATGTCGGTAAGTGCGGTTAGTTCTTCGTAGCCACGAACTTTACGGCCGAGCAAAACAGGTACGACTTGTCGTACAAAAGCCAGGTCGCCGGCGTCGTCCGCTCCGGGTTCAGGGAAGGGCGGCGGTGACGAGCAGCCCGCAACCAGTAGAGCGCCAACCAATGCTGACGCGAAAAATGTAACTAGAGATTTTTGTTGAGTGAAGAATTTCATGATCTTTGAACCTCTTCCTTATGGTGTGCCAAAAAAGGTATCGCGCAAATTGATCATTGTGGAATGGTGTAAGTCCACTCCACTTCCGACCAGGCTGGGAGTTAAAGAACCCAGGGCGAAATTTTGGGCGGCGAAAGGGTCTATGCCCGCCGCCACAAGTAATGCCGCCTTGGTATCGGTGGCGCTGTAGGGAATATCAGACATGACAGTTTCGTCGCTGCCATCGGTTATTGAGCCAATTACCCGACCGTCTATGCCGTCGGTTAGCTCTTGTTTAACAGGGCCGCCAAAACAAACCATCGTCGACGCACCTGGGTAGTGGTCGCGACCGTTTGAAGTGGCACTTGGAGTGCCTCCCGAGCTGGTAAACGGTGTCCGGCCGAAATCTGTGTTGATGACAATAATGGTTTCGTCCAGGTCGATCTTATTGGCATCGTCAGCCGTAGGGTTGTTTGGGTCACGAATAACCGAAACAAGTGAGTCTAGGAGATTCCAAAGATTCGTGCCTGTGTCAGCTGCATTGAAAAAGCTGTGAACGTCGTAAGCAAGGCCGGTACGGGCAATGCCAGTGTCAAGAACAAAGACTGAGCTTGCTGCCTGATCGGCCGGTCTCGTTAGAAGAAATGCGGCAAATTCTATCGCTGCGCGTGTTCCATTATCAGCAGTCGAAAATGGCGATGCTCCCTCACGGGCACAGAATTCCTGCGGACTAATGGTTTGCGGTGCACTGGACAGCAGGGCTTCCAGGCTGTCTGCAGTCATTAGACGTGCGGCCGCCGCATCGTAGTCTGAAAAAGCTGTGGAGCGTGTAACAATGTTGTTCGATGGCCAGCGTAATTTGTCCCGATACTGACCGCGGAACTGGTCGATAAGTGAATTCACAGCCGCTTTTTCCGTGCCGAGGTTGTTGCGATTCAGTTGAGCGATAAAGTCACCGAAGGCAGGTCCGATTTTCATCGCCAAAGTCTTGGATGAGCCAGGATGAAGACCAGTGAGACTCTGTATTTGTTGCACTAGCGTAAAGAGGCTGCCACCGGAAAAGTTAGTTTCAGGTAGCAGTGCATAAGAATGTGGTAGTACACGACCGTTGCCGGCTTCAAGATCAAGTTCCGCCTGGCGATGCTGTATCGCCGCGCCCAGAGGTGCCTGATTCTGGCGACCCAGTCGCGAGCCAGTGGATACGTAAGGAATAGCGGCCTCATGCGGTAGAAGGTCGTGGCTTTGTACTGCCACACGCAAGCGTCGGCGTATATTTTGGTTATCCCATAGTGGTTTCGAAAACGGACCCAGGTGGATTTCCTTGCCATCGGAGTCGGTCGAAAATTCATGAGTCTGCAAACCCACAGGTGCGTTCAAACACATCGGATTCCAGTTCAGGTTCTCTACCTGGGTGTCAAATCCACGCGTGCGAGAACCGACAACATCGCGGTAGTAGAAGCTTTCGTAAGGCGCCATACCGCCGAAACAGTGAAGTTCAAGTACTTTGTAGCCATTAACTCCAGCCGGTAAAATATCCGTAGGCAGGCATCCCCAGGCGGAATCACCAGCGCCATGTGCCCGACGCGCTATTGCCGGGCCGAGACATAAAGCTGCCGCGGACATGGCACCTGTTTTCAAGAAGTCGCGTCGAGTGAATTTTTTTCGGGGGGTGTTCGCGTCCATGGTGTTTGCTCCTTGATGCCTAAAGCACCGGTTTCGAAGGTTCGTCTTGTGCCGGTTTTATTGTGCTCGTTAAAGTTATCTTAGCAAGTATGAAAATAATGCTTATGCTTGAAGACCAAGCAGTCATCTCTAGAATTATTGTTACTCGCTGGTTATCTCTTTTATCTTTCATTTTACGACTCCTTAAATTTGTCACTGCTGTAACAATAGCCGCAAGTTTCTAACAATCCGTATCGGCTGAATAAATAGTATACTGGTGAGTAAATCTATTACTGTCGGTCTGTTCTGGTTGTGGTTGTAAGGTAATTCCTACAGGCATAAAAAAGCACCCAAGACAGTCCATGCCTTGGGTGCTGATAGCCTTACTTCCTATGTCAGATAATATGAAAAACTGGCAGTCCGTCGTCGGCTTAATTAATATATCAGAGTAGTTTCACATAGTCTGTAGGGATTTTCTGAGAATGCCGCTAAACTGAGTGACTGTTGTCGGCCATCAGCAGACTTTCAAGACTCACAATAAATGCCAATATATAGTACGTCTAAACTTGGATAAAGCAATAAATTTAACAGCGTTTTTCGCAGAGTGAAATGTTTATTATTAACCGTCCACCCTCTTATTTACTATATTTCCAATCTCACTAAGTTTATAGTGTTTCACCGTATTCAGATAATGAGAAATATCTTCAGATAGCGGCAAAGCTATTAAAGTTAACTGAGCTTTTTTAAGATCTTTGTCTAAGTGATTAAAGATACCGTCTATAGATTTATTCTTAGCGATTCGTTCTTGAAACATTACATACGCTTCATCTGTAATCGGATTACCTTTTTTTGTAGTTCCAACAACTTTATAAGTTTTATCAGAATCATCTAAAAATGAATACTCAGCATTCATTTTAGCGATCTCATCAGCAAGCTCTTCAATATTTAAAAGGTTTGATAAATCACGCTCTATATCTTTACAAATTGACCATACTGAAAACTGAATAGCAGGTTTAAACTTTAATGCCTTCTGTAAAAATACTCGCATTTGATTTGCGATTTCAGCCTGAGAAAATACGTCGGTATACTTTGCGTTAAGTTCACTTATATTGCGCCACCCTTCGTCATATTCTCCTACCAATTGCAAATACATAGGTAATCTAAGAAGATCTTTGACAGTTAATTCGTCAGCGTCTGCTACTGCATATGCCTCTTTGAGTTTTTCACAAGCTTCGATAAAACACTTTTCTTTCTTTAATTGAGTGGCTTCTTTCAATAATTCATTTGCATTTTTAGTATGTGGTTTTTTAACAAGCAATTCTGGTTTAAAAAAGGACACTATTTTCGAAAACATTTCACAACTCTATTAGATGAATAACGATCAAAAGTATGTATTTATTCAATTTTTTTCTGCAGCCAATAACAACTTGGCTTCCTTTAAATCAATCTTAGCTCTATGACCATGTTTTTCGAGTAAATGTAATAAGTTTGCTCCGTTTAATAGAGTTAGTGGTTTCCCCTTAGCGAATTCATAAGCGTCAGGACCATAATTTGCAGTTGTTACCAGGATGCCCTTTGTGGCACCTTCATTAACTGTAGTTCCAAATAAATCTCTTACGGCAGAAACCCCAACGACATTGGTATATCTTTTTGCTTGAATTACAATTTTACCTCCTCTTATTGGATCTGGGTCAAAGGCAATTGCATCCACGCCACCATCACGACTTGCTTGTGTGATTTTCACCTCGCCACCAGAACTAACAAATTCCTTTTCAAATATCTCACGAATCAAGTTTTCGAAATCTTGCCAATCCATCGCAGCAAGATTATCAGTCTCATCAACGCCATCTACCACATCATAGGCTGAAACAAACCTACGATCTTTTTTATTAATATTTACAATTGGAGCAACAGGTGACAAGCCATGTAACTTACTACTGCCAACACCTTTTAGTTGTTTAAAGCTTGCTTTTGGATCCACCCTTTCAAGATTAATTGCCAAAAATTCATCTTTAGAAGCTTGAAGAGACATAATGCAAGAATTTACATTGTGTCCTGTTGCTTTATCTACAGAATCAACCCATCCATTAAACACAATAGAATCAATTGAATTTATAACATCTGCTTCAAATAACTCATGAATTGTCCTTAAAGCTATCTGATAAAGAATGCTGTCATATAATTTGTTTAATGCAGCATTTGTTAGGGTAGATTCCGTAAATTCATCCTTAGAAATCACATACTTCACTGCTTTAACTGTTGGCAAACAATCTAAATCAGGTAGAGAATAATCAACAACTAAGATTTTTGTGTCAACTTGATAATCAAGATCCCATTCTTGAGGAAAATAATCAGGATATTTCGAATTTGTTAATACCATGTCACAGTAGTCAGGGATAACATCTATCTCTTTATTTAAATATTGATTTTTCTTCTCTTCTATTCCTTTATTGCTCTCTTTCTGTTTTTCTTCATACTTGTGCTTATTAATTTCCCATTCTTTAACACTCTTTACATAATCAGAATTAATTTCTTTATTTTTCTCATCGATGTGACGTTTCACTTTCACCCAGGCACCATGATCTAATGTAAATTTTTTTCTAGCTTCATTCTCCTTTCTTTCTTGGGATTTATAAAACAATTTATCGAAGAATCCGAGTTCTGGCTGATACTTCGTATCTTGTTCTTTGGGTTCAGAAGGAACTAGTTTTTGGTTAGGCTTTTTAGGTTTTTTATCTGGGTATTTTTTATTGTCTAGCAAACTATTCCAGTCAATTGCATCATCTATTTTCAGTGTATGTAATAGTATTGATTCGAGTTGACTTATTGCCACCTGCGCTTCATTTGTTTTGATTATTGCTAATTCTTTTTTTTCTTCTTTACTTCTAACTTTAGTTTCTCTATCCATCTTTTTTTGCTCAGATATTTGTTTTTTCTCCCACATTTCATCCCAAGTAAGTTCCTGTGCAGCTGCTTTTTGCAGTACGATATTTTTATCTGAACCTCGTATATGGCGGTACTTGTTCAATCCTTCATGAATAACTTCAATTTCCCACATTTCACCGTGTGCCATATGGCGCTCTCCTGTAACTATTATTTTAAAAAAACTAATACTCAAATTGTGGGGTGACGAAAAGAAGCAGAGTTACCCACACGAGAGACTGGACGCTGATTGAGACTCATTCATCAGATTAACAATAAGCTAAACTGATGTGCAAGCGATTATTGTAAATAGCTCCAAATAAAATCGTATTTATATAGAGTGAACCTTAGATCGTGTGGATTTAACAAAATTGACGATTTGTGACAAGCATTTAACAAGAGGTTATTTATAGTTATATTTAAATACTAAATAAAACTTGAATGGCAGTTTGGGTCGGCAATAGTTAGTCAACCTCCGGCCTTTCTCAAAACTCTACCGACTGGCAGTTGTCGGCCAATAACGGCCTGCCAAGCAAACAGAACCCCGCACGGTGGCGGGGCTAAATTGCATAATATCTAACCAGTACTAAACGTGAGTTTTTTGTCTAGCTACTCCGATTAAACCCAAAAGACCTGAACCGAACAACCAGACTGCGGTAGGGTATATTTCTTTATGGCTGGTGCTTGTAATTTTAAGTGTGTAAGTATTTGCTTGATAACAGCCGGATCTTCAATACAGGCAATAAATAAAATTGTGGGATGATTTTTAGGATAGCCGCTATCGCGGTAATAATACCTAAGACAGGATGAATCTTATATAAAAAAACAGTTGCCATAACCGTACCCAATATTAATCCTAGTTTCGCGCCGTATTCTGCAGGGCTCCATGATTCCAAGGTAGAAATAATATTATTGAGGCCATCTGCAGGGCTCTTTAATTCCGAGGAAGAACTAGGTTCGTGTTTATTCAGCCGGATTTCACCCTCATTTATCGCCCTTTTTATCTCTTCCTGAGATAATTTTTTTGATAACTCATATTTCTCTGATACATATTTATACTCACCTTTTTCAACAAGCATATATAACCTTATGTATTCCTCAGAGAGATACGTAGCTTCACAAATAGCCGACTGTGGTAGCAAAAGAAATAAGACAACGAATATAACTTTAACCATCATTTTTTCCTAGTACCATATAAAACTTATGAACACCCCAATAGCTGTGACACACCTTAGCTAGTAAAGTCCAGGTAGTTTTGTAGATAAGTCATCAAAAGTTTTTTGACCAATCATATACTGATTTAAAGAGACACTCACTCAAGTATAAGAAACATAAACACCCTTTCTAACTCAAGTCAAACAAAACATCCTCAATTCCTTCCGCCGTCTCTCAACTTCTAAAGCGACTTCTAAAGCGTTAATTCAACGATTTCGCCGAATCACACCATCATAAATTAGAGAATATCCACCTGTTTCAATAA
>JASJGJ010000061.1:0-3852 GCA_033791605.1 Porticoccus sp. | reverse complement strand
CAGTAAAAAGTGTTAGAATAAACGTCCAGAAAAGCCGTTAAAACAAGAAAAAACTGGACGAATCAGAGGTGAGCATTGAGTAAACCATCGACGCCAAATACCAACCAGGGTAATTTTTTATTTGCTGATTTAATTGATCAGCTCAATCCTAAACATCCCCTGCTGCAGCTATCAGAACAGATTGACTGGTCTGTTTTTGATGAAGAATTTTCACCGCTATATTCGCATTTAGGTAAGCCTTCAAAACACATCCGTTTGATGGTGGGATTATCCATTTTAAAGCACATGGAAAACCTGTCTGATGAAATCCTTGTGCAACGTTGGGTACAAAATCCTTACTACCAGGTCTTTACCGGAGAAGTTGAATTTCAATGGACACTTCCCTGTGATCCAACGAGCTTAACGAAATTCAGAAACCGCATCGGTAGTGGCGGGCATGAAAAAATCCTGTCCGTTTCAATCGCCCTGCATCAGGAAAAAATAACGGAAGATGAAATGTGCATTGATACCACCGTGCAGGAAAAAAATATTACTTTTCCAACGGATGCCAAGCAGTATCGAAAAATCCATGGACAGTTACTCAAAATAGCCCGCAAAGAAAAAATCGTTTTGACCCGAACCTATGAAAAAGAAGTGAAACGCCTCAAGCTTCACACTCGCTTTGCAACACACCCTAAGAATCGCAAGCGCGCCCGCTATGCCGTTAAGCGTTTAAAAACCATCAGTGGTCGATTGCTTCGAGAGATACAGCGTAAAATGACGTTAGAGCAGCTTGCTATCTACAGTGAAAAGTTTGCCTTGTATCTGCGTATGCTGCTACAAAAGCGTGGCAGTAAAAACAAGCTCTACAGTTTGCATGAACCGCATACTTACTGCATGAGCAAAGGTAAAGCGCATCAACGTTACGAATTTGGCACCAAAGCCTCTATTACAACAACGCGAGACACCGGCATTATTATTGGCGCACTCGCCTTTGAAAAAAATGTTTATGATGGTCACACAGTGCCAGCGGTACTGGCACAAGTTAAACGCTTATTAGGACGAGTTCCTGCGATTGGTATTGCTGATAGAGGCTACCGAGGCAAATCAAAAGTAAACGATACCCAAGTGGTGACACCCAGGCCTGCAAGAAAAAACGCCTCGGTCGAGGCCATGGCATTGGCCAGAAGACGCTTTAGGCGACGAGCCGGAATCGAGCCGGTGATCGGTCACTTAAAGAGTGATCATCGATTAAAAAGAAACTTCCTAAAGGGCTTTGCTGGTGATCAAATTAATCTGATTATGGCGGCGGCTGCCTTTAACTTTAAAAAGTGGATGAGGGAGGCTGTTTTTTGGCTTAAAAAATTAAAGAAAATAATAATCGTACTGAAAAGTACCATTACTCAGAGTCAATATGACGGCTGCTTGAGCGCCTGAAATGGATATTTCAGGGTCGACTATTTACCCAAAATCCAAAATACCTTGTTACCAATCCGAACATTCTGTTTATCTCACTTTACACAAGCCTGAGTCTCGAGCCTCTTACCGATCAAGCTGAATTCTTCAGTTTTATCAGTACTATTGTTATCGATCAGGATCACTTCATGATCGGTGTATGTTTGGCGGCTAACAGCTTCCAGGCAGGAACCGATCCAACGTTCCTCGTTCTTGCTTCTGATGATAATGGAGATCAACGGTAAATTCCTAAGCAGGGGTTAATGGTATGCGTGATGGTTTGTAATTCAGTATAGAGGTTTCCTGAATCATTTCCTTGATTTGCCAAATTTACCTTTAATTTCGGCAAAGCTATAATCTCGGCGTAATTTAAAGTATAGGAAGAACAAACGCAATCCCTCACTGAGTTGTAACACGGGAAAACGGGGGCACGTAACATCCGGAGGAAAAGCCGTTACACAGAATCATTTACGGGCTCCAAGACTTTTTTATCAACCAATATATGTTAGTATTTTATCAGATAGCTAATTTGATTTAACTTGGCGCTTACATATTCGTAATATACCATTTCCACCCGTTATTTTGCAGTAGCATCATCGATCAAATTAAACACGGCTCTTAATATGGACAGGTAATGTTAGGTGTTACGGAGAAATACTTGGCTACTCGATTAGGTGTGTACAGAAAAATTTTTAACATGTCACCACTAGCGCCAAGCACGCCTCAATGAAAGATATATCGAATAAGGATTTGCCCAAAGACTCGTCACCAATGCAACGGCCGTCGCCCACCATGACGGGAATGCCCCGAGTGTTGCAGTATATAAAGCGCCACCGCTATTATATATTGAGTGGGTTACTGCTGGCTGTGACTTTGCTCCAATTCTTATATGGAAAATGGATCGGTGATTTCTGGGAACACAGCGCTGTAGTCAGAGAATTGGCCGGCCACCCTCTGAAACCACAACATCCTCTGTTACTGGTTGATGTGTCTCACCCATTCTTTTCACCATATTTACTTGTTGTCGGATTGCTGGCCCGAATTTTTGCTTTAGACGCAGTGACTGCATTGACTATTGCTGGTGTCCTCAATTTATTGTTTTTACTATTTAGTTTGCGACTATTTATCCACCGCTTGTTCGACGATCGACAGGATACAGTAGCTTTTTATGCGCTGACTTTCATTTTGTTTTTGTGGTCGGCTGAAGCCTGGAATTGGAGCGGATTCCTACATTTTAAGGTACTCGGCTATATTTTGCCTTATCCGTCCACTTTTGCGATGGCTACTTCTTTATTGATTTTCGCGGTCTATTATCGGGCTTTATCAACCTATAGCATCGTCAGACTAGTTGCTGTGATTCTACTCACAGCGATTGTGATCATTACGCATCCAACAACAGCTGTTATATCTTTTATAGGTATTGGCGCCATATCTCTCCATTTTTGGCCATGTATGGGGATAAAGGCCCCTGCAATGGGGCATTGCTGCTGCTGGGAGCCATTTTTTTGGCTATTATTTGGCCTTATTACTCGTTTTTAGATTTGCTGGTAGCCAATTCACCCGATTTCCATACTGATAGTTATCGATTGTACGACCGTTTCTATCTCATCTGGCCTTCTTTGCTACTGCTGCCCTTGGCCATTAAAACGCTATGGTCGCGTTGGCAGTGCAACCATCTAGATGTGCTGGTATTGATGTTGGCAGCGTCCATTTTGGTGTATCTAATTGGCTTCATTAGTGGTCAATATGGACTTGGCCGTATAATTTCATTCATTGCTATTCTTATTCAAATTTCTGCAGCTGCGTTTTTGGCGCAGTTAGAACAGAATAGGGAGCGACAGCGTTTGCTGCGCTATCTGCCGCATATGGTTTGGGGATTGCTGGTGTTGTTAGCTTTCAATACACACAACTTTTCTGCTGCAGACCGCTCATTAAAGGGTCTGCAGGGCATTCGCTACGACTACAGCCAATATCAGACTCTGAGTCACCATGTTGCTCAATATGAGGTTGTCTTATCGGATATTGAGAGCAGTTGGATGATTCCTACATTTAGCGGTAAAGTCATAGCCTCCAAACATCCGGCTCATTGGGTTGATAATCACGCACAAAGATTGATAGATGTAGACCGCTTTTTTGCTGCTGATGTGAATATATCTGAAAAATCTGAAATTATTGATACATATGAAGTTGATTTTATTCTAATAGATAAAAACCGGATCGCTGCACCCGATCCCTATTTTGAATTTGGAGATTTATTGTTTGAAGGTTCTGAGTTTTTACTGTTAGAAGTCAAAAACAACTAACCTAAGAAACCAGAAATACTTTGTTATATGATCCACTAATTCTTGCACTGGTCAAGTCGTACCAGACACTTTTTTTAGAGAATTTTCTTCATAGTTAACTGGTGACTGATCACCA
>JASJGJ010000060.1:0-107465 GCA_033791605.1 Porticoccus sp. | reverse complement strand
ATACCCTGAATAATTTCCCCTGCATTTTCTCCCACCATATGGCAGCCCACAACGACATCAGAGTCTTCAACTACAATCATTTTCATAAAAATCTTACTGCTACCACCACCGAGGGTTTCCTTCATGGGTCGAAATCGACTGCGGTAAACAGTGATGTTATCTGTATATTTCTCTCTTGCCTGTTCTTCCGTGAGGCCAACGGAAGCTGAATTAGGTTGACTGAACACAGCAGTAGGAATATTAGAGTAGTCCAGTGATGTGGGTACTCCCGTTGTCAGGGTTTTCGTTAATGCCATACCTTCTGCAATCGCGACGGGTGTCAGCTCAACACGACCTATGACATCTCCCAGTGCATAGATAGAGGGTTCGGATGTTTGGTAGTACTCATCCACAATAACGGTGCCGTTACCTTTCATTTTAACGTTGGTGTTCTCCAAGCCAAGTTTATCCACGTTGGGTTTGCGTCCGGTGGCATACATTACCAAGCCAGCGTCCAGAGTTTCACCATTATTGAATTGAACGCGGTAATTTTCTTTGTTATCTGTTGTATCACCAAGAGTAGTTATATTCTCTATTTCAGTTGAAAAGTGCAACTTAACCCCTTGATTTTCAATTTCTTCTTTGAGAATTTCTCGCAATTCCTGGTCAAAACCACGCAGAAATAAAGGGCCCCGATAAACAAGGTGCGTGTCTACACCCAAGCCATTAAATATTCCGGCAAATTCGATCGCGATATAACCACCGCCAACAATCACAATTCGATCGGGTAGTTTATCTAGGTAAAACGCTTCATTTGAAGTAATAACCAAATCACTACCGGGGAACTTTGGTACAAAAGGAGTGCCTCCAGTGGCTATAAGAATAGTTTTGCAGCTGAATTGTTGCCCGTTCACTTCAATATGGTGAGGATCGATAATCGTTGCTCTGCCCTCATGGAGCTCCACACCCGCGCCATCCAACAAGTTGCCGTAGATAGCATTGAGTCGTCCAATTTCCTTATTCTTGTTTTCACGAAGTTTGTTCCAATCGAAGCTCTTCGGGCCTAACTCCCAACCAAAACCTTTCGCAGCTTCAAATTCCTCTGAAAATGCTGAGGCATAAACAAAGAGTTTTTTGGGAACACAACCAACGTTGACGCAGGTACCACCCAGATATTGAGATTCTGCTATACCAACACGAAGCCCCTGCTGGGAACACATTCTAGCTGTACGTACACCACCAGAACCGGCACCAATAACAAATAAGTCAAAATCGTAGGACATGGAAGCTCTCTTTTCTTTATTTCGTTAACTGTCTTTAAACCAAGCCAATTTATCATGTAGAGACACGACAGATCCGACAATAATTAATGTCGGTGCCTTGGCCTCTCCCGCACGCACTTTTTGAGGCAATGTATTAATGTCACCAATAAATACACGTTGCCTTGCTGTTGTACCCTTCTCAATTAATGCTGCAGGTGTTGTGGGCGCCATACCGTGTAACATTAATTGCTTACAAATGATTTCAAGGCCATTCAGCCCCATATAAAATACAAGGGTTTGATTTGGTGCAATTAATTCTGACCAATTCAGATCAAAGGCGTTATCTTTCTGATGCCCTGTAATAAAACGGACAGATTGTGCGTGGTCACGATGTGTAAGGGGAATGCCCGCATAACATGCGCAGCCTGACGCCGCGGTAATACCGGGCACTACTTGGAAGGGCACGCCATTATCTGCCAGATGGGCAATTTCCTCCCCTCCCCGCCCAAAGATGAACGGGTCTCCACCTTTGAGGCGAAGTACTCGATTACCTTGTTTGGCGAACTCGACCAGCTTTTCGTTTATGTTTTCCTGAGAAACAGGATGGTCACCTGCTGTTTTTCCGACATACATCAGCTCAGCATCTCTTCGTACCAAAGCGAGAACTTCTTTGGATACCAAACGATCGTAGAGCACAATGTCCGCCTGCTGCATCAACCGAAGTGCACGAAAAGTCAAAAGATCAGGATCGCCAGGGCCTCCGCCCACAAGGTAGACCTCTCCTAGTGAGGCGGCATGTGGCCCATCTATTTTTTGTTGAAGTCGTGATTCAGCAGCATCCAATTTTTCACTGAAAACCAATTCGGCAATATCTCCAGAGAAGACATCTTCCCAAAATGCTTTGCGATTATTGCTGTCAGGAATTTTTTCTTTTACTCGAGGACGAAACTTACCAGCTAGCTTTGCCAACTTGCCATAACCTGCTGGCACAAGAGCTTCCAAGCGGGTTCTTAGTATCCTAGCCAGAACAGGTGCTGTACCGCCACTACTAATGGCGATCTGTATAGGTGATCGGTCCACAACAGACGGGAAAATAACCGTACATAGTTTAGGTTGATCCACGACGTTAATGGGGATATTTAACTTTTGCGCTTGTTCTGAAACCTGTTTATTCAGCTGTTTATTATTGGTGGCTGCGATCACTAACACCGCAGCATCAAGGTCCTCGTTTTTGAATTTTCTTTGATGAAGCTTCAGTGAGTGCTTTGTTGATAACTGCTGTATAGCAGCATTGATATCAGGAGCAATCAATTCAACCGTTGCTCCTGCATCTAATAACTGTCGGAGTTTCCTAAGTGCTACTGATCCACCGCCCACCATGACACAGCGACGGCCCTGAAGATTGTGGAATAACGGCAGTAAATCCATAAAATAATTGTGGCCCAGTTTGGTGTTATCACCGGTTGGCTGTATCAACTAATGCGAGTTTGTCCACCCATATAACCTTGGAGCACTGCAGGTACCTCAATGGAACCATCTTCTTGTTGATAGTTTTCCATCACCGCGAGGAGTGTTCTCCCCACAGCTAAACCGGAACCGTTGAGTGTATTCAATAACTCGGGTTTACCCGTTTCAGGATTACGCCAGCGAGCTTTAAGACGTCGGGCCTGAAAATCTCTAAAATTACTACAGGAAGAAATTTCCCGATAACGTTGTTGAGAGGGCAACCAAACTTCAATGTCATATGTGCGGGCAGATGAGAAGCCAATATCACCGCCACAAAGAATCACCGTTCTGTAGGGTAAACCCAATTTTTGCAAAAGTGCTTCAGCGTGCCCCGTCAGTTGCTCAAGTGCTTCAGTGGAATCTTCAGGCTTTACAAACTGTACCATCTCTACTTTTTCAAACTGGTGCTGACGGATCATACCCCGTGTATCTTTTCCATAACTTCCGGCTTCACTGCGGAAGCAAGGGGTATGACAAGTGAATTTTACCGGTAATTGATCGGCATCAATAATTTCATCACGATATATATTGGTGACCGGTACTTCTGCCGTAGGTATAAGGTAGAAACCTCTATCATCTTCCAGCTTGAATAAATCTTCTTCAAACTTAGGGAGCTGACCCGTGCCGTACAGTGACTCACGATTCACCACATAGGGGACGTTGATTTCTTCATAACCATGCTCCAGTTGGTGGGTGTCGAGCATAAACTGGACCAATGCTCTGTGCATACGTGCGATGCCCCCACGCATAACAGCAAAACGGGAACCGGTAATTTTTGCGGCTGTTTCAAAATCCAATAATCCTGAATTCGCACCCAAATCAACATGGTCTTTTATGTCAAAATCAAACTGACGTGGTTCACCCCAACGACGTATTTCAACATTATCTTCTTCAGAAGTACCTGAAGGAACTTCACTATCGGGTAAGTTGGGAATTCCACTGAGGTAATTCTCTAGTTGGCTTTGCAACTCACCCAACTCTTCTTCTGCCTGGAGGCAGGATTTTTTTAGCTCCTCACCTTTTGCCTTCAAGGGTGCAATATCTTCACCCTTGGCTTTGGCTTCACCCATGGCTTTACCCATGGACTTAGCATAGGCATTGCGTTCGGATTGAAGTGACTGGGCTTTATCCTGTAATTGGCGGCGAAGCCCTTCCAGTTCTTTTAGTTTTTTTACATCTAAGATAAAACCGCGAACGGCAAGTTTTTCAGCAATAGTTTCGGGGTCAGAGCGAACGAGTTTTGGATCCAACATGAGGTTTGGGTCATTCCTAAAGCAAGCGGGTCACAACAATTGCACCAAGCGTTCCCGCTAGACACAACACGACATTTAGGGCGACATAAGCTGCCGCCAGCGCAAGGTGGCCATTTTGCCACAAAGCAAGGGTATCAAGCGAGAACGTAGAAAAGGTGGTGAAAGCGCCAAGAAAGCCAACCATTAGAAAGTTACGTAATTCAGCGGGTAGCACACCTCGCTCAATAATTAGTACATAGAAGAAGCCCATAAGAATGGATCCCAGGACATTAACCACCAAGGTACCCATGGGGAGACGCCCACCGAATATAGGGAATACGGCTGAATTAACAGCAAACCGGCCCACAGCACCTAATGCGCCACCTAAAGCCACAGCTAACCATTGCATTATGTGTTCTCGTTTCTCTTGTCGTGAGTTTCTTTCATCTCAACCTCAGTAACGGCATAACGTTGTTGAGGGCTATTTTCGTTGAGGGTCCTTAGGTGATTCATCTTTTCAGAAATCTTCTGTTCCAAACCACGATCTGTTGGAAAATAATAACGGGTATTTTGCAATTTTTCCGGAAAATAGTTTTCTCCCGGAGCAAAAGCTCCAGGTTCATTATGGGCATAACGGTAATCGGCGCCATAATCGAGTTCTTTCATCAGTTTTGTCGGTGCATTTCGTAAATGTAATGGAACATCATAGCTGGGCATTTTACGTATATCTGCTCTGGCCGCATTGAAGGCGCTATAAACCGCATTGCTTTTAGGCGCGGAGGCTAGGTACATAATGGCTTGGGCGATAGTTAGCTCACCTTCGGGACTACCCAATCGTTCTTGTGTATCCCAGGCATTGAGAGACAAGGTTAATGCTCTAGGATCGGCGTTTCCAATGTCCTCACTGGCCATACGAACCACCCGACGAGCGATATAAAGTGGATCACAGCCACCATCTATCATTCGTGAAAACCAGTACAACGCGGCATCAGGAGAGGAACCACGAACTGCCTTGTGTAAAGCTGATATTTGATCATAGAAATATTCCCCGCCTTTATCAAAACGGCGGTTATCAGTGACGAGAACTTCCTGTAACGTAGTTTTTTCTATAGTGCCTTCCTGGGCAAGATCACTGGCTATTTCGAGTAAGTTTAGGGCTTTTCTGGCATCACCATCTGCTGCGCTGGCAAGGAGTTGGATGGCCTCGTTTGTGATATTTAGCTGGCGGCTGCCCAAACCAATATCATCATTAAGTGCTCGGTGAATAATTTTGCAAATATCTTCGGGTTCCAGGCTGCGAAGGACATATACCCTGCAACGTGAAAGCAGAGCATTATTAAGTTCAAAAGAGGGGTTTTCCGTCGTTGCTCCAATTAACACTACGGTGCCCTCCTCTACATAAGGTAAAAAAGCATCCTGTTGTGACTTATTGAAGCGGTGTACCTCATCCACGAATAAAATAGTCTTACGGCCACGGACATCTCGCTCTTCCTCGGCGCGGGCTACTGCAGCACGAATTTCTTTCACACCCGACAAAACTGCCGATATCGCTTCCAAATGAGCATCGACAGATTGAGCAATAATTTTGGCTAAGGTAGTTTTGCCAACACCCGGAGGCCCCCAAAAAACCATGGAGTGAAGCTGTCCAGCAGAAATAGCCTCGTGAAGTGATTTTCCTTCACCTACTAAATGGGCCTGGCCAGAAAAACCCTCTAAAGAGTGGGGCCGCATTCTTGAAGCAAGAGGCTGATAGACCTCTTGGCTAAACAGATCATTACTCATCGCGAAGAATGTCTACGCCTTCTGGTGGGTCAAAATGAAAAAGTTTGAGATCTTGGATTTGATTCAGCTGTTGTCCATTAAAGATAATGTCAGTTTTCTGTCCTAGTGAATCCCACAGTGTCATTGATGAAGGTGTTTTGTTGACAAAGCCCAGTGAGACCTTCTCATACAGGCTGTGAGCGTCAATCGGGGTCAGCGTATACTCGGTGGTATTGGCGGCATCACCTGGCTCATGACTGATGTCATAGCTGCTCTCGAGCGCCTCAATATCACCAATAAACAAAACAGCAGGTGTTTTGGATAGATCCTGATTAAAAGGTCGAATGGATACTTGCTCAAGATCTGGATCATAAATCCATAATGTTTCGCCATCAGAAACAACTAACTGTTCGATGGGTGGATTGGTCTCCCAGCGCACTTTCCCCGGGCGAGCTGCTATTAGGTGGCCAGAGGTTTGCTGTAATACATCGCCTTCAAAAGAATACACTGTTTGTTCAAAGCGAGTGTCTAGGGAATCTAAATGGATCAACAGCGCACGAAGTTTGTTGGCACTGATATGGGTTTGCGCAGTTGCTTGCCGGTCTGGCGTTACTGCAGATATAGTCAAGCCTCCCGCCATTAATGGAGGAAAGCATATCATTGCAAATAGACAAAAAAAGAATGGCCTCATAATAACTAGTCTCTAGCGTGTGCTGGGGCCAACACTTCTCTGTTGCCATTGGTACCCATTTCACTCACAACACCCGATGCTTCCATTTGCTCAATCAGCCGGGCAGCTCTGTTATATCCGACGCGCAACTTACGTTGAACCGATGAGATAGAGGCTTTACGCGTTTGGAGTACAAAAGCGACGGCCTCATCATAAAGTGGGTCAGACTCCACGTCGTCACCCTCTCCGCCTTCATTACTAAAACCAGGAACGAGAATATTGCTTGTGGAGCTCTCATCCGTGATTTCATCAAGGTATTTTGGTGCCCCCCGACTTTTCCAGTCTGCGACAACCTTGTGTACCTCATGGTCATCCACAAAAGCGCCATGAACCCGAATGGGAACACTGGTTCCAGGTGGCAAGTAAAGCATATCGCCATGCCCTAATAATTGCTCCGCACCACCCTGATCAAGAATGGTACGTGAATCAATTTTAGAGGAAACTTGGAAAGCAATTCGACTGGGGACATTGGCTTTGATCAGACCGGTTATCACGTCAACAGAGGGCCGTTGGGTAGCAAGTATCAGGTGAATACCTGCCGCCCGTGCTTTCTGGGCAATCCGGGCAATAAGTTGCTCCACTTTTTTACCAACAATCATCATCATGTCGGCAAATTCATCGATCACAACAACGATATAAGGGAGTTTTTCTAGGGTGGGAGCAACGGGTGCGCCGCCGTTTTCTCCAAATAAACTGGTATGTTCATCAGGTTTCCATAGCGGATCTACGATGGGGCTTCCTTCAGCAATAGCGTCTGCCACTTTTCGATTGTAACCAGAGAGATTTCGTACACCCATTGCAGCCATTAACTTATAACGGCGCTCCATTTCCCCAACACACCAGCGCAAACCACTGGCTGCATCCTTCATATCGGTAATAACCGGTGTCAAAAGATGGGGGATATCATCATAGACAGATAATTCCAGCATTTTTGGATCGACTAAAATCAGCCGCACATCTTCCGGACTCGATTTATACAGCAGGCTTAACAGCATCACATTGATGCCTACTGATTTACCGGAACCCGTTGTGCCCGCTACCAATAGGTGGGGCATTTTCGCCAAATCGGCACACACGGGCGTACCAGAAATATCATTGCCAAGTGCAAGTGTTAAAGGTGATTTTGCTTGTTCATAGACCTCAGAGGACAGCACCTCACTAAGCCTCACCATCTCCCGGTGTTCATTGGGGATTTCTATACCTACTACAGATTTACCCGGTATAACTTCTACAACCCTGACACTGACAACGGCCAGTGATCGTGCCAAATCTTTGGCAAGGCCAGTAATTCTACTGGCCTTGACGCCAGCTGCCGGCTGAATTTCAAAACAAGTCACAACTGGGCCAGGTAACACTTCTAGTACCTCGGCACTGATACCAAAATCCTGGAGTTTGAGCTCTAGCTGTTTAGACATAGCCTCAAGGGATTCTTTGGAATAGCCCTTACCAGTATTGTTGTCAGCTTTATCAAGTAAGCTGAGCGTTGGCAATAACCCCGAGGCAGGTTCGGAAAAAAGCGATGTTTGCTTTTCTTTTTCAACACGCTGGCTCGTCACTGGCCTTTTAATGGGAGGTTGAATACTCAGGGGCTTTCGTGACGCTTCTTTTTCCGCTTGTTTGGCTTTTATTTGTTTCCTGTGGAGTTGTGCCTGCTCGGCGTGCTGTGCCTCTTCTTTTCTAGATTTTCGTGCGGCTAAAAGATGTTGAATATATTCGATGAGTTTCAATGTCCCTTGACCGGCACCTTCAATAAGCGCTAGCCAGGACAAATCTGTAAAAACTGTCAAACCAAACAGAAAAACGGCCAATAGAATGAGCGTACTACCTACATGGTTAAATGCTGTAGCCGCTGCTACTGATATAGAGGATCCTAAGATGCCTCCTACACCAAAGGGTAAAGATGTTTGAATATGCCCGTAGTGAAGTGATGCCAGTGATGTCGCACTCACCATGACCAAAATAAGCCCTAGAATACGAAGGAAAAATACAACACCATCAAAACTGGCGCTTTCATCACGGTGAGCACGAAAAACATTCCATGCACGCAATCCAAGTAACACAGGAAAAAAGTAGGAAATGTAACCAAGTAAAGAATAGAAGACATCGGATAACCAGGCTCCAAGAGCACCGGCAGAATTATTAACATGTACCACACTGCCCGTGTGTGACCATCCGGGGTCTTCAGGAGAATGGCTAACTAGGGCAATCATTAAATAAACACAAACCACCAACCAGCCAATGAGAGCTCCCTCTCTTAGAATAAGCTTACCCCTAGAAGGCTGGATCTTCCCAGCATTCTTTCCCGTGGAGGTTTTAGGCTGTTTTTCTTTAGTCAAAGGAACATCCAAATTCATGATATATGCACGCTATTGTAATGGCAGCAGGTGGAAATACCAGCGACCAAGTGTTGTGGATAGTGGTATAAGTTCACTAAATACACTCGATAGCAAAATCCTACTTTGTCTATGACGGGGCATTCATTATCATAGGCATCTACTTCTATTCGATGAAATAGATTCATTTAGCCTAGGAACTCCTCACTATGACTGATGTACAACACCACAAACTAATCATTCTTGGGTCTGGTCCTGCGGGCTATACCGCGGCTGTTTATGCTGCAAGGGCTAATCTTAATCCCGTTGTGATTACCGGAATTCAACAAGGCGGTCAATTAACCACGACCACCGATGTTGACAACTGGCCTGGCGATGCAGAAGGTGTTCAAGGCCCCGAGTTGATGATGCGTATGCAGGCACATGCCGAGCGCTTTGATACAGAAATCATTTTTGACCATATTGACAATGTTGATCTCAACCAAAGGCCTTTCCAATTGAAAGGCAGCAAACATTATAGCTGCGATGCATTAATTATTTGCACGGGAGCCTCGGCTCAATATCTTGGTCTTCCGTCAGAAGAAGCCTATATGGGGCGTGGCGTTAGTGCCTGTGCGACCTGTGATGGTTTTTTCTATCGAGGCCAAAAAGTCGCCGTTATTGGCGGAGGAAATACCGCTGTTGAAGAGGCACTGTATCTTTCCAATATTTGCAGTGAGGTGACACTGGTACATCGCAGGGATTCTTTACGATCAGAGAAAATACTCCAGGATAAACTTTTGGACCGTGCTGAGAACGGCAATATCAATATTTTATGGAATTACACACTCGATGAAGTCAAGGGTGATGATGCTGGCGTAACGGCTTTAGCCCTAGCAAGCACTCAAGGAGAACCTGATATAGAACTTGATGTCAGTGGTGTTTTTATTGCTATAGGTCATAAACCTAACACTGACCTTTTTGAGGGACAGCTTGACATGAAAAATGGGTATCTGGTTGTTCAAGGTGGCCTTGAGGGTAATGCCACAGCCTCAACGATTTCCGGTGTCTTCGCCGCGGGCGATGTGGCCGATCATGTTTATCGTCAGGCCGTAACTTCAGCAGGATCAGGCTGTATGGCGGCACTGGATGCTGAAAAATACCTAGACGAATTGTCTTAGCCTTTTAGTAAAATAGCTGAAATTAGTGCCTAGTCTTCCAGTTCTTGATTCCACTCATCCGGTTTTTCCGTGTCCCGATACGGCACTTGAAAACCCTAATGGGCTTTTGGCCATTGGTGGTAATTTAAGCCAGAAAACATTATACGAAGCCTACCGACAAGGCATTTTTCCTTGGTACGATGAAACCCAGCCCCTTCTTTGGTGGTCACCGAACCCAAGGGCGGTTATTTTTCCAAAAGAGATAAGAATTTCTCGGTCGTTAAAAAAAACCATGAGGCAGAAATCCTGGGAGATACGACTCAATACTGACTTTCAATCTGTTGTTGAGCAGTGTGCTGCCCCCCGTAGACACAACGAAATGGACACTTGGATAACCGATGACATGCAAAATGCCTATCTTGCCCTACACCATGCAGGCTTGGCCCATTCCCTTGAGGTGTGGTTAGAAAATCAATTAGTTGGCGGACTATATGGCGTATTTGTCGGTAGCGTTTTTTGTGGTGAGTCCATGTTTAGTCTACAAAAGGACGCCTCAAAAGTGGCACTTGTGCAGTTGTCTCTATTGATCAAACAATATACCGTTGACGGTTTTATTGATTGCCAAGTCAGCAATGATCACTTAATTTCTATGGGTGCTGTCACTATTCCACGACAAGAGTTTTTGTCTAAACTATCCGTCTTGCGAGAACAGAGTGGTCCGTGGCCGGACAAATGGCAGTTCAAAATTCCAGAACAAACAGTCTAAACTACAAGTTGGACTCCGGTTGAAGTGTAGCTATGTCACGAGATATATCGCCAGATGTACAAACAATAAAGCTTTTTTTAACGGAGCCACATACTTGCAGTTATTTAAAAGATAAAAAAGCAACGACAGCTTTTGTTGATCCGAATATTGATATTGACCCCCACCTGTACACAGAATTGTCAGATATGGGGTTTCGGCGCAGTGGTCGATATATCTATGCTCCACGCTGTGATGGATGTAGAGCCTGTATTCCGGCAAGGTTACTGGTCAATGAGTTCCAAACAAACAGGCAACAGCGTCGCTGTAATAAACGTAACAAAGATTTAAGCGTTTGGGTGACATCAAAAATTAACGAATCTGAGCACTATCCTCTGTATGCACGCTATATAACAAAACGTCACGCTGACGGGGATATGTATCCACCAAGCCGGGCACAATTTAAAGATTTTATTAGCAATCTCTGGTTAAACAGTAAAATGATAGAGGTCAGGGAAGGAGGTGAACTGATTGCTGCCGGTGTTGTGGATATTCTTGATAATGGCTTGTCGGCAATTTATACCTATTATTCCACCAACAAAGAGCACAACTATAGAAGTTTAGGCACTTTCACCTTATTAGCTGAAATTATGCTGGCAAAGCATATGGAGTTACCCCACGTGTATTTAGGTTATTGGATAGAAAATAGTCCGAAAATGGCCTACAAATCAAACTACCAGCCTCTAGAAATACTCAGTAAGGGTGAATGGGTCCCGGTTGATTGACTTTGTCGTGGTTTCAGGCAGAATGCGCCTCGTTCTTGAGAATAGCAGTTTGGAGATAGTAAAAATTATGGCAAAAGAAGATCATATTGAGATGGAAGGTGAAGTGATTGATACACTTCCCAACACGACCTTCCGTGTCAAACTGGAAAATGGACATGTTGTCCTTGCCCATATCTCTGGAAAAATGCGCAAAAATTACATCCGGATTCTTACCGGTGATAAAGTGAAAGTAGAGCTAACGCCCTATGATCTATCTAAAGGGCGTATCACCTACAGAGCTCGCTAACTAAGTCTCTTGTATTGTTTCAGCTTTCTTACTCCGTTATGTCGTTTCTACTTCTGATTCTGATTCAGTTTCAATCGAAATTTCATCGTTAGTAACAGCCACTCTCACTACCCCACCACGTGACAAGGTGCCAAATAGTACTTCTTCAGCAAGAGGCTTCTTGATTTTCTCCTGAATCAATCTCTGCATAGGACGCGCACCCATTTTTTCATCGTAACCATGCACGGCAAGCCAATCCCTAGCCTCATCATCAACATCAAGTACTACATGTTTGTCATCTAACTGCTGCTGTAACTGACAAAGGAATTTATCTACTACCGTGTGAATAACATTTAATTCCAATGGTTTGAACTGGATAATACCGTCAAGCCGATTACGGAATTCTGGTGTAAATACCTTTTTCAAGGCTTCCATACCATCGGTATGATGATCCTGAGTAGTAAAGCCAATAGAGGAGCGACTCATTTCTTCGGACCCCGCGTTTGTAGTCATAATAAGAATGACATTTCTGAAGTCAGTTTTACGTCCGTTATTGTCTGTCAGAGTTCCATGATCCATAACCTGAAGCAGCAAGTTAAATACTTCAGGGTGTGCTTTTTCTATCTCGTCCAGAAGCACAACAGCATGAGGAGTCTTGGTGACAGCGTCTGTTAACAGGCCTCCCTGATCAAAGCCCACATAACCTGGAGGTGCACCGATTAACCTTGATACTGTATGGCGCTCCATGTATTCAGACATATCAAAGCGTAAAAGCTCAATGCCCATAATTTCGGACAACTGTTTGGAGACTTCTGTTTTACCCACCCCTGTCGGCCCAGAAAACAAAAATGAACCAATAGGTTTCTCGCCATCTCTCAGTCCCGCTCGAGATAGCTTGATGGCTGTAGAGAGCGCAGAAATAGCCTCGTCCTGGCCAAACACGACCATTTTCAGCTTGTCTGACAACCCTTTCAATTGTTGCTTGTCTGAAGAAGACACACTTTTAGGAGGGATGCGGGCAATTTTTGCCACAATCGCTTCTACATCAGCCACACCAATCAACTTCTTCCGTTTAGATTCCGGTAATAATTGTTGGTAAGCCCCGGCTTCATCAATCACATCAATAGCTTTATCCGGTAGAAAGCGATCAGTAATATGCCGCGCAGAGAGTTTTGCCGCTGTTTTAAGTGCCGCATTAGAAAAGCGTAACTTGTGATGTTCCTCAAACCTTGATTTTAACCCTTTGAGAATTTCAATAGTTTCCTCCACCGTAGGCTCGGGCACATCAATTTTTTGGAAACGGCGAGACAGCGCTCTATCCTTTTCAAAAATACCTCGATACTCCTGATAGGTTGTCGATCCAATGCAACGGATACGACCGGAAGTCAGTAAAGGTTTTAATAAATTGGATGCGTCCATCACTCCGCCCGAAGCAGCACCTGCGCCAATGATGGTATGTATTTCATCAATAAACAAAATAGCGCCATCCTGCTCTTTTAATTCAGCAAGTACACCTTTGAAACGTTTTTCAAAATCACCTCGATATTTAGTCCCAGCAAGCAAGTCACCGAGATCGAGGGAGTAAACCACTGAATTACGGAGTACATCAGGTACCTGGCCATCAATAATCATCTTAGCCAATCCTTCCGCAATGGCCGTCTTTCCAACGCCAGCCTCACCCACTAGCAAGGGGTTGTTTTTACGACGACGAGCCAAGATTTGCGATACGCGCTCAATTTCATGGCTACGACCCACCAAAGGATCAATATAGCCTTGTTGCGCTTGAATGTTCAGGTTGGTTGTAAACTGATCCAACATACTGGCATGGCCAGGAGCCTCATTTTCAGTGGCCGCTTCCCCTTGATGAGAATCCCCAGCATGTTGCTCAGACTGATCAACATACTTCGATATGCCATGAGAGATGTAGTTAACCACATCAATTCTGGTTACATTTTGTAACCGGAGAAAATAAACCGCCTGACTTTCCTGCTCACTAAAAATAGCAACAAGAACGTTATCGCCCTGCACTTCCTTTTTACCTGAGGATTGCACATGAAAAACCGCACGCTGTAATACCCGCTGAAAGCCGAGCGTTGGCTGGGTATCTTTTTCCCCTAAATCTGTAGGAATAAGTGGTGTGGTCGATTCAATAAATTCATCAAGATCACGCCTTAAGGCATCCATATCAGCGCCACAGGATTTCAAAACACTCACGGCTGACTCGTTATCAAGCAAGGCCAACAACAAATGCTCAACCGTCATAAATTCATGACGTTTGTCACTGGCTCCTCGGAAGGCTTTATTTAGTGTTAATTCAAGTTCTTTACTTAACATACAACCACCTTGACCTTAGATTACTACTCATCATCCACGGGTTCTGTTTCGCAGAGTAACGGATGTTCATTATCTCTGGCATATTGATTAATCTGAGTTGCCTTTGTATCAGCAATGTCATGGATATAGACACCACAAACTGCTTTTCCTTCCGTGTGCACCTGCAACATAATCCTTGTGGCAGCCTCACGATTCATATTAAAGAAAATCTCTAGCAGCTCTACCACAAACTCCATTGGTGTATAGTCATCGTTAAAAATAACCACTTTATACATAGGAGGCTTTTTGAGCGCTGGCTTTACCTGTTCGAGAACAACACTACTGTCATGGTGCCATTCTCTCTCATCATCTTTACTACCAAGGCTAATATTTAATCTAATATCCATACACTCTACTGAATAACGTTAACCATTCTTAAGTCCCATTTTAATAGGATTAATAAATTTGTGTTCATTTTTTCTATGTTTTCTAGCTATTGACTTAATAGTAATTTATCTATAGAAACTTACGTTGGATAAAAGTTGTGCAATTTTGCTCAATAGTTGCAATATTTATAACTGTTGGGTTTATGTTTTTAGCTTTTAATAACCAAACTGTCCAGCAGGGGGTTAGTAATATGCCGACAGGTACCGTGAAGTGGTTTAACAACGCCAAAGGATATGGGTTCATTCTTTCATCAGATGGTGTGAGCGACATTTTTGCCCACTATTCTGCAATTACTATGGATGGCTATAAAACGTTAAAAGCTGGGCAAGAAGTCAGCTATGACCTCGTTGAAGGTGAAAAGGGGCTACATGCAACCAATATTGCCCCTTTAAATACTAATTCTGCTGAAGCTGTAGAGAACAATGACGACTCTAATGAGGCATAGGGATTTGAGAATGGATAAAACTTATGACTGACGAGTCATAAAAACTGTTATTTGCAATATATTGTATCGTCTTTGTTACTTATTTAGTGCCTTTGTCGCTTAAATTAAGGCGGTTAGATTTAGAAAATTAGATTGTGAAAGTTGCTTTGTAGATATCACATATTTCAGATCGAACCTTCCTAGGCCCTAAACAGAGAGTAACAACGTTGCTTGGTCTATCGGGTATTCAAAATCTTTGGTTACTTTATAATTGGCAGTTATGCCTCTCCTTTCTTTTATAATTCATCACGAACATGCTCATAATCCCCTACCAAAACAAATAGGAATCAAGCATCAAAAAACTGTTTCGTGTTACTTTCTCTGACGGTTTTTACAGAAGAATTGATTTTTTAGACCATTCCTAGGGTAGCATCACGGTCCTCAATAAATAGAATCATAGGGTTGTTTGAAACGTTTAGCCATAATGGCCATGCTATGTTGTTATGAAATGAGACCTTAACTGCCTTTACTTATCTTATGGACGTTCAAATGGCCAGTCTTTTATTGTTTAACAAGCCCTATGGTGTTTTAAGCCAGTTTTCTGACCATGATGGCCATAAGGGTCTTAAACACTATATAAACTATCCAGATGTCTATCCCATGGGTAGGCTTGATCGTGATTCAGAGGGGCTTTTATTACTCTCTGATGATGGTCAATTACAAGCTCGTATTGCCGACCCCAAGTTTAAAATGGAGAAAACCTACCTCGTACAAATTGAGGGAGACATAACGCCAGCTGCCCTGAAGAGCTTGGCTACCGGTATTATGCTGAATGACGGTATGACCAAACCTGCAAAAGCCAAAAAAATCCTAGTTCCATCCGTCTTGCCAAGGAATCCTCCTATTCGTCAACGGGCTCATCAACCCACTAGTTGGATAGAGCTGCAAATCAAAGAGGGACGAAATCGACAAGTAAGGCGAATGACAGCTGCTGTTGGCTTCCCTACCCTCCGATTAATTCGAAGCGCAATAGGCGTATGGCAGCTCGGCGATATAAAACCTTGTGAATATCGGCATGAAACCATTCATTTGCCTCAGCAACAAAAACGTACTTCAGCACATTTTAAGACTAAACCCCCTCATACTAAGCCCCCAAGGAGACCATAACTTGTCGGATAAGATTCACCTGACAGTTGCCACGGTCGTTACCCGCGAGGATCTCTTTTTAATGGTCAGAGAAATCCGGAATGATCTAGGTGCAGCTTTCGACGGTACAGCTGATCAAGGTAAAGGCAATGAAGTATACAACCAGCCTGCTGGACATGTGGAGCCAGGAGAAACTCCCATTCAAGCGGTTGTTCGAGAAACCTTTGAGGAAACAGGTTGGCATGTGGAGCCTACGGGTATTATCAGCTTCACAACTTACACCTCTCCGACCAATCACATCACTTACTATAGACTCACTTTCGCGGCTAAAACTCTTGAGTTTGATGAGACGGCAGAGATAGATAGTGATATAGAGGAAGCGCTTTGGTTAAGTTATGAAGAGATATTGCTCAAACGCTCGCAACTTAGAAGTCCCGTCGTGTTACAGGTCATAGATGATTTTCGTGCCAACAGTATCTATTCATTGGATTTGCTGAAAGTCCACCGGTAGAATCCGCCTCCTTATGCCCAGCTCAAACCAAAAGATCAGCTCAAACAAGCCCGCCGGACAAACAAAAGTTATTGTCGGTATGTCCGGTGGTGTCGACTCCTCGGTAACTGCCCTTTTACTTCAGCAGCAAGGGTATAACGTGGAAGGGCTGTTTATGAAAAACTGGGACGAAGATGACGGTACTGACTACTGTACTGCCCGTGAAGATATGGCTGACGCCCAAGCTGTAGCGGACACATTGGGCATTCCTCTTCATAGTGCCAACTTTGCTGCTGAGTATTGGGATAATGTATTCGAGCATTTTTTACAGGAATATAGGGCTGGAAGAACACCCAATCCCGACATTCTCTGTAATAGAGAAATTAAATTTAAAGTGTTTCTCGATTATGCCCAAATTCTAGGTGCAGACTTTATTGCTACAGGCCATTATGTACGAAGGAAGGTCTGCAATAGCCACACCTACTTACTGAAAGGCCTAGACAGCAATAAAGATCAAAGCTATTTTCTCCATGCCGTCGATGAACAAGCATTTAGCCGCACACTATTTCCTATTGGTGAGATGGACAAACCTGCCGTAAGAGCCATTGCTGAACAGCGCGGTCTTATCACGGCAAAAAAGAAAGATTCTACGGGTATCTGTTTCATCGGCGAACGCCGATTTAAAGATTTTCTTGAACAATACTTACCCGCCCAGCCCGGTGATATTGAATCAACCGAGGGTGAAATTATTGGTCAACATTACGGGTTGATGTATCACACCTTGGGTCAACGACAGGGATTGGGTGTTGGCGGGCTTAAAAATGCTGATGATAAGCCTTGGTATGTTGCAGGCAAAGATTTGTCCCGCAATGTATTAATTGCCGTTCAGGGTGGCGACCACCCTCTTCTTTTCACAGATGCTCTATCCGTATCTGACTTACACTGGATAAATGGTGAGCCAGAAAGTTTACATGGAGATGCTGAGAAGACCGAATTTTACTGTACAGCTAAAACCCGTTACCGTCAGCCCGACCAAGCGTGTCGAGTGACAAAAAACCAAGATGGCTATGTCATACAATTTACTGAACCACAGCGAGCGGTAACACCTGGCCAATCCGTCGTGTTGTATCAAGATGACATGTGTCTTGGTGGTGGCGTTATCGAACAATCTTGGAATGACCAAGGAAAACAGGATGTCGAATAAATGATGACAGGTCTTTATGTAAAAAAATTGGTGGTATTCATCAATGTTCAGTAAACCGTCACGTGACCAATTAATTGCTTTGGCGGGTGTTTTTCAATCTTGCCAGTTAGTGGAAACCTTATCAAAAAATGGTTCTGTCCCCTCTGATCATTTTAATGTTTGTATAGAAAGTTTATTCAAAAAAGATACGAAAAGTACGGAAGAGGTTTTCGGTTCACTGAGCAATTTAAAGCTTGGACTTGAATCCATGCAGGAGTTAATTACCCTAAACTCCCGAGCAAAACAATCTGACACACTGAAACATCTCGTGGGTGTTATCTATCTAGCCAAAAAACTTCGTCACAATAAAACTATGCTCAATTTGATCGGTCAACGACTTGATCAAGCATCAAGACAGGCTGAACATTTTTCACCCACTCACCCCAATGTCATTGCTAATCTAGCTCAAATTTATCAGGACAGTATTAGCACATTCCGTTACCGAATACAGGTCAATGGCTATGCCGGTTATTTACAACAGGAAAGCATTGCCCAGCGCATTCGCTGTTTACTCTTTTCCGGTATTCGTTCTGCCATACTTTGGCATCAAATTGGTGGCCGCCGCCGCCACCTGATTCTTAATCGCAAAGATATATTGGCGCAACTGAGAGATTTAAACATCACTTGAGTAAAAAGCAGACCTTGCTAAGGTTATCAGTGGGTGACGGATACCTTGAGTGTTTTGCTTTATTCCAATGTACATTTTCTCCTGAAATGCCGAGACAATTACGGTAAAATTCGCGCTCATTAAAAATGATTAACTGACGCCAGCACTCGACATACATATCGGAACCTATAATGAATCTTTCCAGTTTGACTGCCGTTTCTCCCATAGATGGTCGCTATAACAGTAAAACCGCGGACCTACGCTCAGCCTTCAGTGAGTTCGGTCTGATTAAATATCGTGTGTTTGTGGAGATACGTTGGTTACAAAAACTGGCAGCACACCCAGAACTTAAGGAAGTAGGCCCCTTTAGTGCTGACGCTAATACGGTTCTCAACAGTCTCGTAGATAATTTTAGCGAGCAAGATGCCAATCGAATTAAAGAAATAGAGCGCACCACCAATCACGATGTAAAAGCGGTGGAATATTTCATCAAAGAACGTATTGCCGAGAACGCAGAACTCAATACCATTTTGGAGTTTGTTCACTTTGCCTGTACCTCTGAAGATATCAATAATTTGTCACATGCTTTGATGCTGAAAGAAGGTAGAGATAATGTATTACTTCCTCAAGTAGACGAAATTGTCTCTCAGCTATCTGGCATGGCGAAAAGTTTTGCCCATGTGCCTATGCTGTCACGGACACACGGTCAAACCGCTTCGCCGACAACTGTAGGCAAGGAGTTGGCTAATGTTGCTTATCGCTTGAAGCGTCAAATCGAGCAAATTCGCCAAGTGACTTTATTCGGAAAAATTAACGGTGCAGTGGGTAATTACAACGCACACTTTTCTGCCTACCCGAATATAGACTGGGTTGCTAACGCTAAAGACTTTATAGAAAACCTTGGCTTGAATTTAAATCCCTATACCACTCAAATTGAACCACATGACTATATTGCTGAATTGTTTGATGCCATTTCGCGCTTCAACACAATTTTGATCGACTTTAACCGAGATATTTGGGGTTATATCTCACTGGGCTACTTCAAACAAAAAACGATTGCTGGAGAAGTCGGCTCATCGACGATGCCCCACAAAGTGAATCCCATCGATTTCGAGAACTCTGAAGGGAATTTGGGTATCGCTAATGCCGTATTTGGTCACCTTGCTCAAAAGTTACCCGTTTCTCGTTGGCAGCGCGACCTTACCGACTCCACCGTTCTTCGTAACATGGGTGTTGGGTTTGGTTATAGCTTGATTGCCTATCAATCAACACTCAAAGGTATCAGTAAACTTGAGCTCAATGAGCAACGTCTTGCGGAAGACTTAAGTAATACATGGGAAGTTTTAGCAGAGCCCGTACAAACCGTAATGCGTCGGTACAACATTCCGGAGCCCTACGAAAAGCTAAAGGCGCTGACCCGTGGTCAAGGTATAACCAAGGAAACGTTATTAAGTTTTGTCGAAACCTTGGATATTCCTGAAGATGCAAAAGCAGGTTTACGTGCGTTGACACCCGCGAGTTACATTGGCAATGCCATAGAACAGGCTAAAGCCATCTAATACCATGACCCGCTTCAGTCTTTCATTCCGGAGCCTGATGTAGTTTTTAGTTTATGTGTTCCCGGGAGTAAAGTTCAATGGCTGACACCCCTTCTGTTCTGGCTGAATTATCTACTGATGAATTTCTCCATGAGTACTGGCAAAAAAAACCGCTGTTAATTCGTAATGCCTTACCAGATTTTAAGTCACCACTAATGCCCGATGAATTAGCCGGTTTGTCCCTAGAAGAGGAAGTTGAGTCACGCATCGTTATTGAGCAAGGACAGTCTGGCCCTTGGGAGCTACAAACAGGTCCGTTTGATGAGTCCATCTTTGAGCAACTCCCAGAGAGTCACTGGACTTTATTGGTTCAAGCCGTAGACCTATGGGTTCCCGGGGTTAAGACCTTACTGAACAAATTTGATTTTCTTCCCCCCTGGCGACTCGATGACGTCATGGTAAGCTATGCACCACATGGTGGTAGCGTTGGCCCACACTTCGATTACTACGACGTATTTTTACTACAGGGCCTAGGGCAGCGACATTGGCAAATAGGCGGCAGCTGTGATCACAACTCCCCCCGACAATCAGGCACCCCATTAAGAATTTTAAGTGAATTCAGCAAGGTCGAAGAGTGGATTCTCAACCCGGGCGACATGCTTTACATACCGCCCCAAATTGCCCATTGGGGCGTCGCTGAAAATGATTGCCTCACCTACTCAATCGGTTTTCGTTCACCCTCAGTAGCCGACATGCTAGGAGACCTAGCCACGGAATTGATGGCGCAAGATCATACCGGTTATTTTCGTGACCCACCCTTAACCGCGGCAATGGCTACAGAAGCTATTCACCCCTTATTTATTCAACAAGCGAAATCTTTCTTAAGCGAATTATTGGATGATGAAGCATTGCTTGCTGATTGGTTTGCTCGTTATATGACATCACCAAAATACCCCGAACTTACTGAAGAAACGGGTGAACACAGAACTGCCGTAGTCGCTGGCAATACATATCTTAATGGTGAGAAGATTTTAGGTTTCTAAGTATAATCTCGCTTGGGACAGCCTCACCGCCAGGCCAACGAGGATCTGTCACTCCAGACAACGGACCATCTTCGTCACGTGTTATCGCCTGCACCCGTCCCATGATACGGGGGCTACTCAAAATATTATGCCCCATAGTTTCAAGAATTTTAATGGTGTCTAACGCAATACCCGGTTCCACCACTACGTTATCAGGTAACCATTGATGATGGATTCGAGGTGCAGCTGTTGCTTCAGCGATATTCATACCAAATTCAAGTCGATTAAGAATATTTTGTAACACCACCGTAATGATAGTGCTGCCACCAGGGCTGCCCGTTGCCATGATCGGTTGCAATCTGGAACCACTCTTTTTAAAGATAATAGTAGGCGTCATGGATGATAACGGGCGCTTTCGAGGTTCAATGGCATTTGCTGTGTTTCCTACCAGCCCATATGCATTGGGAATACCGGCTTTCGCTGAGAAATCATCCATTTCGTTGTTGAGTAAAAAGCCTGCGTCTTCTACAGCAATGCCACTGCCATAAGAAAAGTTAAGGGTATAGGTATTACTGACGACATTACCCTGACTATCCCAAACCGAAAAGTGGGTTGTCTGAGGGCTTTCTTCGGGCAATGCCCGTAAGTGTGAAAGAGCAGGTTTAATTTCAGAGGACAGGGACGCTTTCTGTAAGTCTATTTCTTCCCTTAATCGTTTGGCATAGGCTTTATCTGTTAACGCTTTAACGGGCACAGGATAAAAATCAGGATCACCCAAATATTCACTTCGATCAGCATAGGCTCGGCGCATGGTTTCTATCAGTCGGTGCAAATAAGCTGCACTATTGTGTCCAAGGCTGTCTAGCTTCCAGCCTTCTAAAATATTTAGCATTTGAACTAAATGAACGCCCCCGGACGAAGGTGGCGGCATAGATGCAAGGGTATATCCTCGGTAATCACCCATGATCGGTTGTCGCTCTACCACCTTATAATTTACCAAGTCATCATGGGTAATAATTCCGTTACCACGAGCCATCTCTTCAACAATAAGGTCTGCCACCTCTCCCTCATAGAAACCAGCAACGCCTTGCGCCGCAATTTTTTCCAAGGTTTTGGCTAAATCTGACTGTACCCAGAGATCCCCAGGTTGAAGGATGTCGCCATCGGTTCTAAAAAAATATCGGGCAGACGCTTTATCAGCTTTTAGCCTTGGGGTTGCTCTCTTTAAGGAATAAGACAAGGGTCCACTGACAGTGAAACCAGCACGAGCTAATGTAATCGCCGGTTCAATAACTTCTGGTATCGACATGGTGCCATACTCTTCCAGAGCATAAATTAGACCTGCGACCGTACCAGGTACACCCGCTGAGCGATGACTGAATCTGGCAAGGTTAGTATCAACATTACCCTGTTCATCAAGAAACAATACTTTGTCGGCGGAGGCTGGAGCCATTTCACGATAATCTATCGCTACTGTTTTATGACTTTCGGCAAGGTATACCATCATAAAACCGCCGCCACCGAGATTTCCTGCCTGTGGAAGGGTAACGGCAAGGGCGAAGCCTGTCGCCACGGCAGCATCAATGGCGTTACCGCCCTTGGACAAAATATCAGCGCCTACCCTACTGGCTATAGCTTCTTGTGAAACTACCATGCCCGCTTCAGAGGGAATCGGATGGAACCGGGCAGATCGATCAATAATAGCGGGCTGGTGGTTATCTACGGCCGCTAATTCATTGGCGGCCAACACCAGAGGCGATTGAAAAAAAACGAGAATAAAAAGACAGTAAAGATTTCTTTTCAAATGACCGCTCCGTTATTTACGTAAGAGTAAGCGAGGTAATGGTATCTAAGGTAATAGTACCTAAGGCGGGCATAACTAAAAGGAAAATTTTTACTGACTCTACCTCTGCATAAAAGTATTTTATACCGCTATAGTAAAGATATGAGTATAGGTAGAACCTTGAGCTTAGATAAGTCATGGCCATGGACTGGTAGTAAGACCGCTCTACGACCAAGACCGTAAGCTAGACTTACGTCGTGAACAATAAAATGAGGGTCAAGATGGAAACGGTAGATTATTTTCCTATTGATGTTGAACAAACCAGCTGGAATAACTCTCAAGAACTCTTGACCGACATACGACACAAAGTGTTTGTGGAAGAGCAGCATGTGCCTTTTAGTGAGGAAATTGATGAAGATGACCCTCAGGCCATTCACTGGTTAGCTTATGGTCCAGATGATAAGGCAATGGCAACAGGACGCCTATTAAGTAACGGCCAAGTGGGCCGAATGGCTGTACTTAAGGAGTTTCGTGACCGTGGTGTAGGCTCTGCTTTAATGAGGAATATTATCCGATACGCTAATCGAGAAAATATGAAGCAACTACGCCTTAATAGCCAAATCAAGGCAGTTCCTTTTTATGAGGGATTTGGTTTTGTCGCACAAGGTGACTCCTTTATGGATGCAGGAATTCTCCATAAATATATGCTGCTTAATTTACACGGTAAACGGGACAAGTTACCCCCGCGGGCTTTACCTGAAATAACAAAAGATGAACGAAAAAGAATCAATGTTGATGGTATTGATGCATTCCTTGATCAGGCCGAGATATTGATCAAACGAGCACATAGAGAAATCCGGATATTTAGCAATAGGTTAGAACCAGCCCTCTATAGCACTGACCAACTTTGTGATGCCATTTATACCTTTGCCACCAACCACCCTCTCGCTCGGGTTAATATCTTAGTTAAAGATATCGAATTTTTGATCAATCATCCCAACAAGCTACATGAACTCTGTCAGCGATTACCCAGTCGAATTTCAATCAAAAAGTTTGAAAGTAGAGAGCAATGCCTACATTCAGAGTTTTTAATCGTTGACAGGTCGGGCATTCTCTACAAACAAGAACCCGATAGATTTGTTGGATATGTGACCCAATATGCACCAATGGAAGCTTCTGCACTTAAAGATGAGTTTGATGAGCTATGGCATCAGGGGAAAGTTGACCCAGAATTAAAACGACTGCATATATAGCTCATATAAGCCAAGACCTAAAAATATTGTCTTAAATTAGCCTACAAAAAAAACCGGTGTTGTTACCAACACCGGTTTTTAATAAACAATTTGAATATAAACCAAACTTATGACGCTAGTTTAGCCTTCTGACGATAAGCATGTAACAGTGGCTCAGTATATCCGCTGGGCTGCTCGGTTCCTTTAATGACTAAGTCGCGAGCAGCAGCAAAGGCAATACTTTGATCAAAGTTTGGCGCCATATTACGGTACATGGGATCACCAGAATTTTGACCATCCACCACAGCGGCCATACGCTTCATGGTTTCCATGACTTGCTCTTCAGAACAAATTCCATGACGAAGCCAGTTGGCTATATGCTGACTAGAAATACGCAGGGTTGCCCTATCTTCCATCAAACCAACATTATTGATATCGGGAACCTTAGAACAGCCTATGCCTTGTTCTACCCAGCGCACAACATAGCCGAGGATTCCCTGGGCATTGTTATCCAATTCCTTTTGAATATCTTCAGCACTCAATTTACCCACAAGCAAAGGAATCGTCAGAATATCATCTACTTTGGCAGGGGAACGGGTAGACAACTCTTGTTGACGAGAAAATACATCTACTTGATGGTAATGCAGCGCGTGTAAAGTTGCGGCAGTTGGTGACGGAACCCACGCAGTATTTGCACCCGCCATAGGATGGCCAATTTTGGCTTCCATCATATCGGCCATATTTTCGGGAATAGGCCACATGCCTTTACCAATCTGAGCCTTACCTTTCAGACCACATAACAGTCCCACGTCTACGTTTTGGTCTTCATAGGCAGTAATCCACTTCATGGTTTTTAACTGACCTTTAGGCGCAAAAGGTCCAGCTTCCATACTGGTGTGAATTTCATCACCAGTACGATCCAGAAAGCCTGTGTTGATAAAGACTACGCGCTCGCTGGCTGCACGAATACACTCTTTAAGGTTGACAGAAGTGCGACGTTCTTCGTCCATAATGCCCACTTTTATAGTATTCCTGTCAAGGCCCAACGCATCCTCGACAGCACCAAACAAGGCATTGGTGAAGGCAACCTCATCTGGGCCGTGCATTTTTGGCTTAACGATATAAATACTACCCGTTTTACTGTTCCTGTATTTACCGTTGCCCTTGATATCGTGAATGGATATCAAGCTAGTCATCATGGCATCCATGATGCCCTCAGGAACTTCATTGCCGCCAGCATCAAGAATTGCAGGGTTTGTCATTAGATGGCCAACATTGCGGACGAACAACAAACTGCGACCGGGAAGCACTAGAGTGCCGCCATCAGGCGTGTTATAGGTGCGATCAGGATTCATTTTACGAACGATGGTCTTGCCACCCTTCTCGAGAGTTTCCTCAAGATCCCCTTTCATTAATCCAAGCCAATTTTGGTAAACCAACGCCTTATCTTCAGCGTCCACTGCAGCAACAGAATCCTCACAATCCATAATGGTGGTCAAAGCCGCTTCCATTAGAATATCCTTGATCCCCGCTGGGTCATCTGCACCAATTTTAGTGTTATGATCTATTTGAAGTTCAAAGTGTAACCTATTGTTTTTAAACAATATAGATTCAGGATTTTCAGCGGACCCCTGATAGCCAGCAAGCTGCAACGGGTCTGCCAAAGCAATTTCATCACCATTACTTAAAATAGCCTTAAGGTTGCCACCAGAAATAGCGTATTCCTTTGCATCTCGGTGTGAGCCAGAGACCAAGGGTACGGATTGATCAAGGAACTTTCTGCCATATTCAATGGCCTTCGCTCCACGTACAGGGTTATAGCCAGCGGTTTTCTCCGCGCCATCAGTTTCTGGAAGCACATCTGTACCGTAAAGTGCATCATACAAACTACCCCATCGAGAGTTTGCAGCATTCAGAGCAAAACGAGCATTCATGACAGGCACAACCAATTGTGGACCCGCTTGTGAAGTAATTTCCGGATCCACGTTTTCTGTTGTGATAGAAAAATCATCACCGACAGGAACTAGGTAGCCAATCTCTTGCAGGAAAGCTTTGTAAGATTTTTGATCTACAGGTTGTCCTGAGTACTGTTGGTGCCAAGCATCAATTTGAGCCTGAAGACTATCGCGTTTAGCAAGGAGTTCGCGATTTACAGGTGCGAAAGTAGAGATCACAGAAGCAAATGATTGCCAGAAGGCCTCTTTATCTACACCCGTTCCAGGAATGATATCTTTTTCTACTAAGTCATAAATCGAGCGGGCGACCTGTAGTCCACTTACTTCAACGCGTTCAGTCATAGGCTGAGTCATGATAGTGCCTTTATAGTAGGAGCCATTAAAAAGTTTGATTGTAGGTAAACCATTGAGCATTTAGCAATTTTATAGACTTTATTTTCGCTATTTTCTTCATGAATAAAAGATTGGCTATTCAAGCTATTTTATCAAATAATTATTATGGAGTTAATTGAGAGTGCTGGCGACATCAGCGATCAGGCGTCGCATCCATTGGTGGGCAGGATTGTGTTGCAATAAAGGACTCCATGCCATTTTTAACTCAATTTCGGGGATATCAAAAGGGGGATCTAAAATCACCACATTGGGATTATCAGAAAGTAATTCTGCCGCTTTTGTGGGGAGGGTAATAACAAGATCTCGCAACTCGGCCAACCTCATTGCTGCCTGATAATGACGAGTAAAAACACGGATACGGCGCTGCTTACCCAACTCAGCTAAGGCTTCATCGACCCACCCCAATCGTTGGCCCGTCCCAGGTTCCATACCAACACCAACACCCATACCTGTTTTATTAACCCATACATGCCCCGACTCGAGGTAGCTATCCAACGTAAAATCCTGAAGTATTGGGTTATGAATACTTAAAAGACATGAAAAAGTATCGCGCCATATCGTCATTTGGTGAAATGATTGTGGTAAAACATCGAACCTGTTGATGACAAGATCTACTTTACCCTGCTCAACATCCTGATAACTAATATCGCTAGGCGTCAGTACATCTAAGGTAATATTAGGTGCTTCCAATCGCAGCCTACGCATTAAGTGAGGAAGAAGCGTAGATTCGGTATAATCGCTCACGGAAATTCGAAACACCCTATCTGCTTCGGCAGCTTCAAATTCTTTTCTTGGTTCGACGGCTTTTTCAACCGAGGCGAGAACCTCTCGTACAATTGGCTGTAATTGTTCTGCCCTTTCAGTCGGTGTCATACCTTCACTGGTACGTACTAACAGCGGGTCATTAAACAACTCTCGCAGCCGCCTGAGGCCATTACTCATAGCAGGTTGACTGATCCCTAGGCTTTCTGCAGCTCGTGTGACATTCCTCTCTTTCAAGAGCACATCAAGGTATACAAGCAAGTTTAAATCGACACTACGTATATTCATCTACATTCACACCGCAAATACTGACAATAAAGTCTATAGATTAGCTAAATTTTGGTGAGATGGCTAGAATTCGTTTTCGTACTAAACGTTTTTTTGTTTTCAATCTGGAAGGACTGAACATGTCAAACTACACACAAGACATCGATGCAGCCGCAGCGCTATGCAAAACCAACGGTAGCGCATGGAATGCGATCAACCCTGAATCTGTAGCTCGTATGCGCGCTCAAAACCACTTCAAAACTGGTTTAGATATCGCGAAATACACCGCAGACATCATGCGTAAAGATATGGCGGCATACGATGCTGACACCTCTAAGTACACTCAGTCATTGGGTTGCTGGCATGGCTTTATCGGTCAACAAAAAATGATTTCTATCAAGAAACATTTTAATGGAAATACTGACCGTCGTTACTTGTACCTTTCTGGTTGGATGGTTGCTGCACTACGTTCTGAGTTTGGTCCTTTACCTGATCAATCCATGCACGAAAAAACTTCTGTTGCTAGTCTAATCGGTGAGCTATACACCTTCCTACGCCAAGCTGATGCACGTGAACTGGGCGGCCTTTTCCGCGAATTAGATGCAGCACGTGATGCTGGTGATGCCGCTAAAGAAAAAGAAGTGCAAGCAGCCATCGATGGACACAGAACTCATGTTGTACCTATCATCGCTGATATCGATGCGGGTTTTGGTAACGCTGAAGCGACTTACCTAATGGCCAAGCAAATGATCGAAGCCGGTGCTTGCTGTATTCAAATCGAAAACCAAGTATCTGACGAAAAGCAATGTGGCCACCAAGACGGTAAAGTAACGGTTCCTCACGAAGACTTCCTAGCTAAAATACGCGCTGTGCGTTATGCATTCCTTGAGCTGGGCGTAGACAATGGTGTCATCGTTGCCCGTACTGACTCCCTAGGAGCTGGCTTAACCAAGCAAATCGCTGTCACTAAAGAGCCCGGTGATCTGGGTGACCAATACAACTCTTTCTTGGATTGCGAAGAAGTTAACGCTTCTGATTTAGCCAACGGTGATGTTGTTATCAATCGTGGTGGCAAATTACTGCGTCCTAAGCGTCTGCCTTCTAACTTGTTCCAATTTAAGAAAGGTACTGGCGAAGCACGCTGTGTATTAGATAGCATTACTTCTTTACAGAACGGTGCTGACTTGATCTGGATCGAAACGGAGAAACCTCACGTTTCACAGATCGGTGGCATGATGGATGAAATTCGTAAAGCCGTTCCTGATGCTAAGCTGGTTTACAATAACAGCCCTTCATTCAACTGGACTCTGAACTTCCGTCAGCAAATCTTTGATGCTTGGGCAGAGCAAGGTAAAGACGTTTCTGCCTACGATCGCGCCGATCTGATGAGCGTAGACTATGATGAAACTGAATTATCTGCTGCTGCTGATGAGAAAATCCGGACCTTCCAAGCTGATGCAGCTCGTGAAGCAGGCATCTTCCATCACCTGATCACTCTGCCTACTTATCACACAGCGGCTTTGTCTACTGATAATCTGGCTAAAGAATACTTTGGTGATAAAGGTATGCTTGGTTATGTCGAAGGTGTACAGCGTAAGGAAATCCGCCAGGGTATTGCCTGTGTTAAACACCAAAACATGGCCGGTTCTGATATGGGTGATGATCACAAAGAATACTTTGCTGGTGAAGCTGCACTGAAAGCTTCTGGTAAAGACAACACCATGAACCAATTCTAAGTTTATTCACCTTATCCTTTTTAAGGATTATTTAAGGGGTTGCGAAAGCACCCCTTTTTTTTGCTCAAAATAACTCAAAGATGGAAGAACATAACATCTCAGCCACAACGTAGCGTCAATAGGAAAGAGGCCGCCGCCACACGAGATATAAAATACTATTTCAGAATCTGACTATGTAGATAATCTGCTAAATATGCTCTTTCCTCATCCGTAAATTTTTCAAATGATGGCATCTCCCTATGCTGTCCACTGCCTTTAATCCATTCCATCAATTCGTACTGAGATTTACGTGTGAGCAATGTGGCGGGAATACGTTTTAAATAATCCCCACGCCCAGTTCTGGGGTGACATTCCGAACAGTTTTCCTGAAAAAGTTTTTCTCCTGTCATCACTGCCACCGAGGTTTCAGTTGGCGCTTTATCGTCACTACAACCTGAAAGCGCTATTACAGCAACAGCAATTAATATTGAATGCTTATATTTCATCACTCTTCTCCTTAACAACGACATGCTATTCAGCAAAGTTTACACCCAACACAATTACTTACTAGTAACAAACAATGTACACCAAATTCAAAGAGATTGGCTAAAGCTAATCATTGCATGGATGCTATTCATTAGAGTACCTCGTCTTCATTATGAGGCTACAGGTGCTATTACTTTCTTCTTGGTAGCATCCGAACGAGGGTTTTATCTTTTAAAAAATAATGATGAAACAACGCAGCTAAGGTATGGACTGCGATGAGCACATAACCCAAGGTGCCAACAGTTCCGTGAACTTCTTCAATAAGTTTGGCTAAATCACGGTTTTCTGCCATCAAGGCTGGAAGGGTCATACCATAGAACGGGACTGGCTTTCCCTCTCCACTCAAAATCAACCATCCCATCAACGGCATACTGATCATTAAAAGATAGAGTGCGATGTGAGTCCATTTAGCGACAAAGAATTTCCACGACCTTTCTGCAAACAGGCTTTTGGGTGTTGTTTGTACCACTCGTACTAACAATCGAATCCAAACTAAAACGAAGACAGAAAGTCCCAGCATAAAATGCCAACTTTTTAGGGCATCTCTAGGGTCTGATCCTTTCGGGTATAGCACTCGAAGCTCAATACAGGCATAAACAGCCACCAATAATAGAAACATTACCCAGTGAAAGCCGATGGAAATTAGCCCATAACGGTCTGCCGTATTTTTCCAGCTCATATCCTATCCCCTGCTTTTAATGAGAAACTATCTTTTGTATGAATTGACTAAAGGCTACTTGTTAATGCTTCAGGCGAGACAATGACACCGTTATTATCGGCATAAACATACTCGCCAGGTTTAAAGGTTACACCACCAAACATTAGAGGAATGTTAAAATCACCAATATTCCGCTTATCTGTTTTTAATGGAATACTTCCCATGGCTTGTACCCCAAGATCAAGGGAAGCCAAAGCATCTACATCGCGAACACAACCATAAATAACAAAGCCCTCCCAGCCGTTTCTAACGGCATTTTCAGCAATCATGTCGCCTAGCAGAGCCCTGCGTAATGATCCCCCGCCATCGACAACCATGACCTTTCCATGCCCGGGTTTCCCCGCCTGCTCTTTTACCAACGAATTATCTTCATGACACTTTATGGTCACAATTTCACCACCAAAGGTATCTCGGCCACCATAATTCGCCAGCATAGGTTCCAAAACTTTAACAAGATCAGGATAATCGTCACATAAATCCGGGGTTGAATAAGACATACGTCCTCCATTTGTCAGGGCCAGAAATTCTAGCCTATAAAAATTCCGATTTGATCACCTTCTTCCACCCAATCATAGTGAACTAAAGCTGGTACGCCAGAAACGATATCGCCGCCAAGGGGCTCACCATTTTCAAGGCGAAAGCAGATCCGGTGCTTTGGGCATTCAATACAACCATTAACAAGCTTTGCTTTTTTTAACGGAAATCCATCGTGGGGACAGCGGTTATCTATTAATCGCACTAGACCACCACTTTTCACCAAGAGTAAATCTTGTCCGTTTACTAAAAACCGTTTCGAGTAGCCTTCATGGAGGTTGCAGGTTTTATCTAGAGGGTGAAAGTTCATAGTGATAGTGAGATTGCCACTAACCCTTCAAAGGAGCAATGATTGAAATCAAATACTACACAGCAGCTGTATGAATATAGGCCCTTATTCGTCGTCATATGGAATTAAATACATAAATAGGTCTCAATAAAAATGAGTTTCCATGCTTATTAAACATTGCGTTTAACCATGATTGAATTTCCAATGAACTGACGTAGACTAGCGCCCCATGCAACAGGTTGAAATTGTCGACTTTCCTTATCGGTCCGATGCCGAACTATTATTTTCCGCTATTCGTCACATGCCCGACGCTATTTGGCTGGATAGTGGTAAGCCCCGAAGCTTGTATGGACGTTTTGATATTATCAGCGCTCACCCCGAGCAAATATTAGAAACGGTTGGTAACACGACACGCATTGTGACGGCTAATAGTACATCTATTTCAACTGACGACCCTTTTCTTCTCTGCGAGGAGCTGTTTTCATCCCTAGGGAAGCTTGGTGAACGCTATAACCATTACCCTTTTGTCGGCGGACTTGCAGGTTATTTCGGCTATGACTTAGGGTACTCAACCACAGACAAAACTAACCATTTACCTAAATTCGATAATTTGCCCGATATGCGTGTGGGAAACTATGGCTGGGCTTTAGTGCTCAATCATTCAGCCCAAAAGGCATGGCTGTTTTTTCGCAAAAGTTGCCCCCCATCTTTACGTAAAGAGGTGCTTCATTGCTTGAAACAGGCATCGAAAACTAACTCTGATAAAGAAAAATCGATGGGAAGAGCCTTTGTCGCATCGATTGGCAAAAACGATTATCTGGACGCTATCAGCAAAATAAAAAACTACATTCTTGCGGGGGATTGCTATCAAGTTAACTTTGCCCAGCATTTTTCTACCACTTTCGATGGCGACAATTGGTCATTATATCAACAGCTTCGTCGAATCCTCCCCTCGCCCTATAGCTGCTTTTACCAATGGGGGGATAAAAACCAAGCCATACTGAGTCTTTCACCAGAACGTTTTCTAAAACTCTCTATGGGGCAAGTAGAAGCCAAACCCATCAAGGGAACCATTCGACGTGGTAAAACGGTGGAAGAGGATCAGCAAAATGCCATTGAGCTAATGAATAGCCAAAAAAATCGAGCTGAAAACCTCATGATTGTGGATTTATTGCGTAACGACCTTGGTAAAACCTGTAACCCAGGGTCTATTCGAGTTCCTAAATTATTTGCACTAGAAAGCTTCCCTAATGTTCATCATCTTGTAAGCACCGTCACCGGAACCTTACGCGATAACGAATCCGCTCTATCTCTACTTCGGGGTTGTTTTCCTGGAGGCTCGATCACGGGTGCCCCGAAAAAGCGTGCCATGGAAATTATTGAAGAGCTGGAAGTCTGCCGTCGTTCGGTCTATTGCGGAAGTATCGGGTATATCAGTGCTACTGGTAGAATGGATACCAATATTGCCATACGAACCCTGATTGCCGACGGTAAAAACCTCCACTGTTGGGGTGGAGGAGGCATTGTCTCTGACTCCAACGCAACAGACGAGTATCAAGAGACATTAGATAAAATCAGGGCTTTAATTGAGGCCTAAAACCCTTGGATATTGTTAAGATTTGAAAGATGAAAAACCGTTAGATTTGTTTCTAGACGGTAAAGCTAAAGGCTTAAATTTCGATTGCTGGCTTTCAAAAACTCTTTCTTAAGCGCCTCAAAATCCTGTACTGCCGGAAACTGGGGAAATTCATCGATGACATTTTGTGGCGCATGGAACAGGATGCCTGCATCTGCTTCGGCTAGCATAGTGGTGTCATTATAGGAATCACCCGCGGCAATCGTACGGTAGTACATGCTTTTAAAACCCACCACAGCCTGACGCTTGGGATTGGCCTGCCGCAATTTATAATCGGTTACACGACCGTTACTATCCACTTCCAACTTATGACACAACAGTGTTGGAAAACCTAGTTGTCGCATGAGTGGCTGGGCAAACTCATAGAAAGTATCGGAAAGAATCACTACCTGAAAGCGCTCTCGCAGCCAATCCACAAAATCTTTGGCACCGTCCAAGGGACTTAAGGTAGCAATCACCTCTTGAATCTCGTTTAAACCCAGACCATTCTGCTCAAGGATATCCAATCTATAGCGCATAAGAACATCATAGTCCGGTTCATCACGTGTCGTTCTTTTTAGCGCCTCAATACCGGTTTTTTCAGCAAAAGCAATCCAAATTTCAGGGATCAATACGCCTTCCAAGTCCAAACATGCGATTTCCACAAGCTATTCCTCAATCATTCAACAACAGATAAAAAGCCGGCCACTCTAACCAGTTCAGGGAAATTGCGCAACATCGGCCCTGTCAACAACTTAAGATAAGGCGTTACGACATACAATCAGCCCTAATAGCCAGATGTATGTGGTATATATGTTCTGATTATTTTTTCTTTAGTGGCGCCTCTGGTATCATTCGCGACCTTATCAATATGGTCACTAACATCTTAGAGGATATTAAGTAATCCAATGGCTGAAAATTTTTTATCAACGGTAGATCTGGACCAACAACTTTCCGCACAAACTCCCCAGGAAATCTTAGCGTATGCCCTGAAGGAGTTTGACAATATCGCTATTTCTTTCAGTGGTGCTGAAGATGTCGTTCTTATCGATATGGCCTATAAAATTGCTCCTGAAAAAGTGCAGGTATTTTCTCTTGATACTGGTCGACTGCACGCGGAAACTTACCGGTTTATCGAAAAAGTCCGTAAACATTACGGGCTTGATATTGATGTCGTCTTTCCAGACACTAAGGCAGTGAACACTCTGGTACGTGAAAAAGGTTTGTTTAGTTTTTATGAAGATGACCACAAAGAATGCTGCAGCATTCGTAAAATTGGGCCATTACGCCGCAAACTTTTAACGGTTGATTCGTGGGTTACGGGTCAACGCCGCGATCAGAGCCCTGGTACACGCGCCGCAATCCCAGTGATCCAAGATGACAAAGCCTTTGCTCGACCTGGTGAGAGCTTGACTAAATTTAACCCGTTGGCTAATTGGACGTCTCAGCAAGTGTGGGATTACATTCGCAGTAATAATGTTCCCTATAACGAACTGCATGATCAAGGTTTCATCAGTATTGGTTGTGAGCCCTGCACTCGATCTACTGGCCCAGGTCAGCATGAACGAGAAGGCCGTTGGTGGTGGGAAGAAGCAACACTTAAAGAGTGTGGCCTCCACGAGGTGAACATTAAAAAATAGTGGTTAACACACGGCAGTCTGTATATGGGCTGTCGTGACTCAACTAGAGTCATTAGGTATAAGCAGGTAAGGGTTTGAATTATGAAAATTACTTTCGTCAAGAAAATCAATCTGGATGGCAGTTTCTGTAAAAAGTGCGATGAAGTACAACAGAAGATGAACGCTGCAGGTCAGAACGAACTGATAGATGAAGTTTTGATTGCTGATGAAAGAGACCCCTCCTCCCCAGGAATGGAGCTGGCCTCACTCTACAACGTGGAGCGCGCCCCCTTCTTTTTAGTAGAACGTGACGGAGAAGCTCCGCAAATTCATACGGTATACTTCAAATTTGTCAAAGAAGTACTCAATCAGAAAACTAATGAAGAAGACGAACTCAAAGAAATCCTGAACGACAACCCCGATCTGGATTTTCTCTAATAGATCGTAACAATTTCCCCACTTAGTACTCTGGTAGTTCAATCGTACTGAAAAAAGCTTCCAAGTCATCCCTGGCACGGATTGAACAGGCTTCATCGACTCGATCACGTGTCAGGTGGGGAGCAAACAGCTCAATAAAATCGTACATATAGGTTCGCAAATAAGTTCCTCTGCGGAAACCAATACTAGTAATACTGGGCTTAAAGAGATGCTTAGCTTCTAGGGCTACTAGGTCACTGTCTTTCACTGGGTCGTAGGCCATATGGGCCACAATACCAATCCCCAGTCCGAGTCTTACGTAGGTTTTGATGACATCTGCATCTGTGGCGGTAAACACAACCTTTGGAATCAAGCCTCGGTCATTAAAGGCTTCATCAAGTTTAGAGCGTCCGGTAAAACCAAAAACATAGGTTACCAAGGGGTAATTAGCCACCTCTTCCAGGGTCAGTGACGGGCTCAGAACAAGAGGGTGATCTTTCGGTACCAATATACAGCGATTCCAGCGGTAGCAAGGCATCATCAGAAGATCATGGAATAATTCGAGCGCCTCTGTAGCAATGGCAAAATCTGCTGCACCATCAGCAGCTTGTTCCGAAATCTGAACAGGTGTTCCCTGATGCATATGCAAAGACACATCAGGATATTTATTAATAAACGATTCAATCACACCCGGAAGAGCATACCGTGCCTGAGTGTGAGTTGTAGCGATCGTCAAACTACCTTTGCTGGGATTATTATGTTCTTGGCCTAGTTGTTTAATGCTATCAACCTGTCTCAAAATCTCACCAGCCACCTGAAGAATTTCTTCACCCGCCGGTGTAATCCGCGTCAAGTGTTTACCACTGCGGGAAAAAATTTCCACACCCAGCTCATCTTCAAGTAACCGGATCTGTTTACTGATACCCGGTTGCGATGTATACAAACTTTGAGCTGTGGCAGAAACATTTAATTCATGATGTGCCACTTCCCAAATATAGCGCAGTTGTTGTAATTTCATTTCCTAACCTTATCTAGACTCTGATGATCTAAAAATATAAAAAACTATTACTTTGAAGAATAGATATAAATTGCTAGAGTTGCCAGCCTTTGATATAGATCCGGAATAAAAAGACGTTGCTGGACTTTCTGTTATACATCATGTCAGGCGCCTTTGTCGGTCTAGTTGTCGGCATGACAGGTGTTGGTGGCGGTTCATTAATGACGCCGCTACTTATCATGTTTGGTATTCCCTATAACGTCGCTATTGGTACTGACTTACTTTACGCATCTATTACCAAATCGAGTGGCGTAATAGCACATACACGCCAAAATAGTGTGCAATGGCGTTTAGTCGGCTACCTGGCTGCAGGTAGCATACCGGCCTCAATTATCACCGTAATTTTACTCAGCCAGGTATTTACTCACGCAGATGAATACCGTGAGTTACTTACCACCAGTCTTGGTGTCATGTTAATCATTACCGCCATCGTTATTCTATTTAAGCGGTTCTTAAAAGATACCTCAGACCGCCCTCATGGTCCGGTAGGTGCATTTTTCCAGATCCACGCGACCAAGGTCACTTTTGTCGTGGGCATTTTCTTAGGCATTTTTGTGACATTGTCATCTGTTGGAGCAGGTGCTTTTGGTGCCGCACTACTGATGACGCTCTACCCCAGATTACCCGCACTTCATGTGGTTGGAACCGATATTGCCCACGCAGTTCCATTGACGCTAATAGCAGGGCTAAGTCACTTGTTTCTACTAGGTAATGTGGACTTGGTATTATTAGCCAGTTTACTTATAGGCTCATTACCTGCTATCCATGTTGGAACAAAACTGGCAGCACGGTTGCCCAGTACAGTACTCCAACCCATTTTGGCACTGATACTACTAGTAATCGGTTTTAAATTTGCGGTGCTTTAAAAGTTTGAGAAAAGGATATAATCAAAACTTTAACTACACATCTCTCTCATTCGCCACACCATGGGGTACATGCCCTGTCGCTACATGGGGCTTGGCTGATTCACAATGTTGCTGTTGGTCATCGAAGAAAACATCAGCCCCGTAAGAATTAAGAAACTCGCCCTTATTCAAACCGCCAAGAAACAGTGATTCGTCAATACGAATGTTCCATGCCCTGAGAGTCCGTACTACCCGTTCATGGGCTGGAGCAGAGCGGGCCGTAACCAATGCGGTACGGATGGGGCATTCCTTAGCGGGGAACTCTGCCTGTAAACTATGCAGTGCTTGCAAAAAACTTTTAAAGGGTCCTCCGCTCATAGGCTCTCTTGCTGAGGTTTTCTCATTTTTAGTAAAAGCCTCTAAACCGCTTTGTTTATATATACGCTCTGATTCATCAGAAAACAGTACGGCATCGCCATCAAAAGCAAACCGGAGTTCATCACCTCCCCGCTCCCCCGCAGTGGATGACATCAACGTTGCTGCAGCAACGCCATTATCCAGAGCACTACGTACATCTTCTGCATTGGTTGATAAAAACAAGTGGCAACCAAAGGCAGCAACATATCGATAAGGGCTTTCACCACCAGAAAAGGCAGCACGAGTGATATTAAGTTTGTAATGCTCGATAGAGTTAAATACACGTAAACCAGAATCAGCAGAATTTCGCGACAAAAGAATAATTTCAACACGAGGATCTCCGCCCAACTTCTCATTGATACGCAGTAATTTTTTTACCAGAGGAAAGGCCTCTCCTGGCTCAAGAACTTCGTCTTCATGCTCAATCTGATATTGAGAATATGAATCCAGTCCTTCCTCCTCATAGATTTTATGGCTGTCATCAAGATTGAATAGTGCCCGGGATGAAATGGCTATAACCAACTTGTTACCAAAATTTATGGGCACAATTTTTACCCTCAGCTTAGACAGAAAAAATGTTGTGTCAGAGTTAAATGTAATGACTTTATCGATAAAGCTCAAACCCGAATCAAAGATAGTCAATACTTGTAGAGCATTAAACGTCAGATGACTCATTTTGCTTAGACAATTCTGAAAAATAAGTTTTGCTAAGCCTAAATATAACAGGACTAAGTAATAACAAACCGATCAAATTAGGAACGGCCATCAATCCATTGAGAATATCAGCAATACCCCAAACTTCTCCAAGCTCTCGCGTCGCGCCAAAATAAATGGCCACAACCCACAATACCCGAAACGGGATAATAATATTGATTCCAAAAAGGTATTCGGCACAACGTTCACCGTAATAACTCCAACCCAGTATTGTGGTAAAAGCAAAGAGTGCCAGACAAAGGGCCACTATTTTATCGCCGTAAGGCAACTCAGAGGTAAATGCCAGCGTAGTAAGCGCTGCACCTTCTTCTCCACTACTCCATGCATTTGTAATAATCAGTACCAGCCCCGTCATAGTACAAATCACCAAGGTGTCTATAAAAGTACCTAACATAGCGATAGTACCTTGTTTGACAGGGTTATCTGTCTCTGCTGCTGCATGAGCAATGGGGGCACTACCAAGTCCGGCTTCATTAGAAAAAACACCCCTAGCCACGCCCATACGTAGTGCCAGCATAATCGTGGCACCAGCAAACCCACCACCTGCAGCTACAGGAGAAAAAGCACTGCCTATTATTAAGACAATAGCATTAGGAATAGCAGAAAAATTCATCACTAGAATAACGAGTGTCGCTGAAAGGTATAAAGCAGACATTAAGGGAACAAGTTTTCCTGCCACACTGGCAATACGCTGAATCCCCCCAAGTAATACAGCGCCTACAAGTAACATCATACCCAAGCCACTAACACTTTCTGGTATGGAGAAACTACTCTCTAGTGCATCTGCGACAGAATTAGCCTGCACAGTATTACCAATCCCAAATCCTGCCAAAGCACCAAATAGTGCAAATAAGATCGCTAACCAGCTCCATTTTGGACCAAGGCCATTGCGAATGTAATACATTGGCCCCCCCACTTTTTTACCACATTCGTCTGTCTCACGATATTCTACGGCAAGTACTGCTTCACTATATTTAGTTGCCATCCCAACCAGTGCAGTACACCACATCCAGAATAATGCCCCAGGCCCACCAATACTCACAGCAGTTGCCACACCGACAATATTCCCTGTTCCAACCGTAGCTGACAGAGAGGTCATTAGCGCATTAAAGGGGCTGATATCCCCCTCCCCCGAGCCCTTTCTTCCTTGATATAAAAGCCGAAAGCCGTAGCCTATTTTACGAAGGGGTAAACCTGCTAAACCGATACTGAGATAAAGTCCTGTACCTAAAATAAGCGCCAACATAACTGGCCCCCAAACCACACCATTAATCGTTCCAACAATATCTTGTAGGGTGAGTAATTCCATAGCGATATGTCCTAACGTAGGTGAATGGGATTTTATCTGTATCTGCGGCTGGGGGAGAGGCAAAGAGGAAGTTTAGATCGTTAACTGATTCCTCTGAGCTAACAAGCCAAATAAACCACCCGTATGAATAAAAACAATATCATTGGCGTCAGCGTATTGACCAAGCTTAATCTCTTCAAGCAAGCCATGAAATGCTTTACCACTGTAGACTGGATCGAGAATTAAACCTTCAGTTTTGGCAAGAGAGGAGATAGTCGCAAAAATTTCTGCTGTAGCCTTGGCATAACCGGGACCAATATACTGATCATTGACGTGTATCACCAACTTTTCTACATCAAGTGGCTGCTGATACTCCGATTGCCAATTCCTCATATCCATACGCACTTTTTTTTGAAAATACTCAGCGTCATCACAGACCGCCAGACCCAGAACAGGAGCATTTAGCTGAAATAATTCTGCGCCAAGTGTTAATCCAGCTTGGGTGCCCCCAGAACCTGTTGCGCATGCAATAAGTGCAGGTGATATTTGGTGCTGACTAAAATCTTTAGCCAGCTCTTTGGCACAGTCTATATAACCCCACGCACCGGTACCATTGCTTGCCCCAGTAGGTATCAAAAAGGGGATTTTTCCCAAGGCACGGTAATGTTGTTGCCAGCGCTCAAATAAATTAGGTAGTTTTTTATATTCAGAAATTGGGTAATACGTTATTTCGGCTCCAGACAGTTGGTCCAAAAACAGATTCCCCAAGCTTTCCTCCTCTGGAGGCGCGCCACGTAGCAGTAAATGAACCTTTAAACCAAGTTGAGCGCCCAAAATAGCGGTGGCACGACAATGATTAGATTGAACGCCACCACAAGTAATCAATGTATCTGCGCCAACTTCCAGCGCTTCGTTCAACACATACTCGAGCTTTCGAACCTTATTTCCGCTAACAGCGCACCCCGTTAGATCATCTCGTTTAACCCAAATACGAGGACCTCCTAATTGCTCAGAAATTCGATTCAGAGGCTGAAGCGGTGTCGGAGTTTGTGCCAAAGAGCATTTTTTAGGAAAATTCAGCATAAGATTATACGAAATCAATCATAGCCTGGTCAGTAGGTCGTTTTGTCATTATTCTTTATGACCATTTTTTTATCAAAAAACTAGGTAAAAAATAAGGTCGCTGATGCGGCCTTATTACATTATCAAATTTGCTTGATGGTACCCTTTGGGAGAACAGCATGAACTGCCGCTCGCTGGAATTTCAGCTCTACATTATTAGCCACTTCAATGACGATATAAGCTTCATCCAGTTTAGAGATTTTTCCAAGTAAACCACTGTTCATCACTACCTCGTCACCCTTCCCTAAAGAACCCGTCAACTCTTTATGTTCCTTCGCTCGCTTCCTTTGTGGGCGAATGATTATAAAATACATAAATACAAACAACCCACCAAACATGAGCAACGTATAAAGTGGATTCGGTTCTTGAGACGCTGGAGCAGCAGCGGCCATAACAACGTGTGAAAGATCGAAAGACATTCAATTACCTCAATAAATTTATTAATAGGGAGCAGCATACAAAAGAAATATAACTGCAATGGGTAAAACTATTAGGTGCAGGGCTGTAGACTCAAACAAGATTACCTTTTATCCAAGCCAAAACATCGTCATGGTGGGTTTTGGTTTTTACCTTGTTCATCACTAGGGAAATATTACCTTCTTTGTTGATAATAAAGGTTGTCCTTAGAACGCCCATAAACTCACGGCCCATAAACTTTTTCAAATCCCAGCAACCGTAGGATTCAGTAATGGCATGATCCTCATCTGACAGTAAGTCGAAATTCAACTCCTGTTTTTCTTCAAAACGCGCAAGCCTTGGGAAAGGGTCGGGACTAACCCCCAAAACCACCGTATCCACAGCAGCAAATTCCGACTGGCTATCACGAATACCACATGCCTGTACCGTACAACCTGGCGTCATTGCTTTCGGGTAAAAATACAACACAATGTTTTTCTTCCCCTTAAACTCATCAAGGGTAACGGTCTCTCCGCGCTGGTTTTGTAGGCTGAAACCGGGGGCTGACTGCCCCACTTCGGGAAAAGCCATTGATGTGCTCCTATTTTTGCTATTACTTCCAAGTAGGAAGCACTTTATCAAAAACTGACGGGATGAAAAGAATTCAAATGCGATATTCTTAAATTTAGCTGATTTTTAAGTACTCGTGCCAATTTAAAACGGTCATCTCGATTAAGAAATTCACCCAATGGATAACAATGTCCATCAGCAATCAGGCCTATATTAGGTAAATCGAGAGGTCGCTCATAATCTTCAACGAAAATACGCACTGAACTTTTGGGAAAAGTATTGCTGGTTTCAAGCTTATATCTGCCTCGCTCAAGAGACAACGTTCCATTCTTTAGGGTAATCACCTCATGATAGGTAAGCTTCCGAAGCGTAAAATAAAGCCCTAATGTAAGAGCTGTCAATTGTAATAGCGCCATGGGGATTATCACCCACCCTCCCATAAATACGATCGGGGTAGAGATCATAGTGAGTGCAACAGCAACAGCTAATATAACCTGCACATTCCCCGACCAATCAAGAGACCGATTCGGTATCAATACTAGCCGTGTTACAAGACCTGAGTTTGTATGCAATATCACCATCTCAATTCCTCACCTATAAGTTTAGAACACATGGCACTCGACGGCTAAAAATAGGTATCCATTATTTAGAGTAAGGGTTGATAGCACTATATCTGATGACTTACTAAGGAATTATTCTATTGTAAGAAAGTTCAGGCACAAAAAAAGCGTCCCGCAGGACGCTTTTTTTAGTAGTGAGCAATTATGGCAACAAATGCTGTACTGCATCACGCTCTTCAGTCAATTCCAGCTCAGTTGCGGACATCTTACCGCGTGAGAATTCATTGATTTCTAAGCCTTGAACAATTTCCCAATCACCATTTTTACAGACACAAGGGAATGAGTAGATTAGGCCTTCAGTAATACCATAGCTGCCATCACTGTAAACACCCATACTGACCCAGTCACCGTCAGGTGTACCTAAGGCCCAATCATGCATGTGGTCAATAGCAGCATTGGCAGCTGAAGCTGCAGATGAAGCGCCTCGAGCTTTAATAATGGCAGCACCACGTTGCTGTACAGTTGGGATAAACTCTTCTTCATACCAGCTTTGATCAACTAGATTAATCGCTGTTTCACCTGAAACTTTAGGGTGATGTAAATCTGGGTATTGAGTAGCAGAGTGATTACCCCACACTAGCATGTTAGTGACGTCGTTTACGGTCTTGCCAGTTTTTTGTGCAAGTTGGGTCATGGCACGATTATGATCAAGACGCATCATTGCTGTGAATTGGCGCGGGTTAATATCAGGAGCATTACGCTGGGCGATCAAAGCATTGGTGTTCGCAGGGTTACCCACAACCAAGACTTTAATATCCTTAGAAGCGTTATCGTTAATAGCCTTACCTTGTGCAGAGAAAATTGCGGCATTGGCTTCAAGTAAGTCTTTACGCTCCATACCGGGACCGCGAGGACGTGCACCTACCAATAGAGCATAATCAGCATCTTTGAAAGCAACGTTGGGATCATCTGTACAGACCATACCGGCTAGCTGAGGAAAGGCACAATCGTCCAGTTCCATAGCAACCCCCTTAAGGGCTTCCAGTGCAGGCGTTATTTCAAGCATTTGTATGATGACGGGCTGATCTTCACCCAGCATTTGGCCAGAGGCAATGCGAAATAATAGGGAATAACTAATTTGGCCGGCGGCTCCGGTGACAGCTACACGAACAGGTGCTTTCACGATATCTCTCCAAGACAAGTTGATAACTAGAATGGTCGGCCATTATAAGCAAGTTGTGCAAAATTTCACTTATTCGAAGGTATTATTCATATCCATTTGGTGAATACCTTTTTTTTGTTGGTTTAATTGTAGGGTCATACTTGTTACAACAACCTACTTATCACCATACACCCCTTGAGATTAGCGAGAAATTCCCTCGTTATCGCAGAGGGTTATTTGATTGGCCATCATAATTTGAGCAACTGGAATAGATACATAATCATACTGGTAATAGTCATTACTCAGCACCTCTCCATCCCAAACAACAATATCCAAATCAATGGTTCGTGGGCCAGATTTTATAGGCCCACGTTCGCGCCCCATACGGTCTTCAATGGACTTCAAAAAAGCATTAAAATCGTCAAATTGTAGCGAAGTGGCTACCAAATAGGCTGTATTAAGAAAGTTTGGCTGATTTTCATATCCAACAGGGGCAGTTTCAATGGTATCGGCGTAATCGATAAGCTTGGCTTCTCTAGACAGTATGTCACGTGATCCTGGAATATTTATCTGTGGGTTAATATTAGACCCCACAGAAATAATTGCCTGATGTAGCTCTTGTTCCGCCATTGTTATGCATGATCCCTATCATTAAACTGTGCGGCATTAAGGCCTTGGTGATTGAGACTTTCCCCGCCATCAACCATAAGAATTTGTCCCGTTACAAACTCATTGCTTAATAAATAATTCATGGCACTCAACAAATGGCTCACATTACCCTGTTTTTTTAAGGGGATACCATTAACCCGCCATGCCACATAGTCATCCGTTCTTTCAGTTCCGGGCAGAACGACGCCAGGCGCTATTCCATTGATACGAACATTGGGTGCATATTCCATGGCGGCAAGTTGCGTAAATTCCATAAGGGCTTTTTTCGATAATAAGTATGCCGCATAACTATTTTGCTGAAAGGCAATTTTATTATCCAAAATATTAATAATGATGCCCTTAGAGCCCGATTTAACACTACACAGATTGGCAAATGCTTGGGTTAACAAAAAGGGGGCAAAAAAATTCACTGTAAATTGCTGCTGTAACAATGCCATACTCGTATCAGCAATGGTTGCAGCTTCATAGGCAGATGCACTGTTAATCAATACACCAAGATTAGGCAATTCATCAATAACCCGATTTATCAGCGCTTCTGGCGCGGGTGCAGCAAGATCAGCTTGGAAAGCAATGCATCTGACACCCAAGGTTTCTATCTCTTCTACAGCAGACGTCGCTGCCGTTACAGAACGATGGTAATGCAAGGCAATATCGTAGCCTGCGTTAGCCAACATCTTTGCAAAAGCCAAACCTAACCGGGTTGCACCGCCAGTGATTAATGCTGCAGGACGTGTCATTTTATCCATAATACCCGGTTACCGCTTACTGAAAGAGTGTTCATAATTCCACCCTTTTATCACACTATCAATGGGCTTTAATCATTATCATTGAGCATAAGCCCATTTGGTTCCAGATTGTCACAATCTTTATACTAAGCAATTAATACTTGGCTCCATACTGGCCGAAAAGAAACTATTTATGTGAAAACTTTAAACATTTGGAACTATACAGGGTCTATAAGCCTATAAGTTTGGTACACTCGACCCTCCACATACTGACAAGACACTGAAAACACTATGCTTTTTTCATTAAAAAAATTTGTACTACCACTAATACTGACACTGCTCAGTTCGGTTGTGAGCGCTGATGTCAAATTCACCCAAAATCAGGCGGAAACAGCTACTGAAATCATCGAAAAGCTGACAACAAAACACTATCGCCAGCAACCCGCGAATGATGAACTTTCACGTAACTTATTAAACCAGTATGTGGACCAACTGGATCCTGCAAAAAGTTATTTTCTTCAAGAAGATATCAATGAATTCACGCAGTGGGAAACTAAGCTTGATGACATGCTCAAGGAGGGCGATCTAACCGCCGGATTTGACATTTATAACCGCTATTATAAAAGAGCACTCGACCGGCTACAGAGCAATATAGCCTTGCTAGAAAGTGACTTTCAATTTGACCTAACCAAAGATGAATACCTACCCTATGATGTCGAGGGCAATGAATGGCCAATAACAATTGAAGATGCAGATGACTATTGGCGCAAACGAATTAAAGAAGCCTATCTGCGGTTAAGACTCAATGATAAAGAACCAGAGGCTGCTCGAGAATTACTGATAAAACGTTATGCCAACCTCAAAAAACAATTGGCTCAACGTGATAGCGAAGATATTTTTCAAGTTTACATGAATGCGTTGACCGGGCTTTATGATCCCCATACGTCTTATATGTCACCACGTTCAAAAGAAAACTTTCAAATAGCATTATCACTGTCTCTTACCGGTATTGGTGCTGTTCTTCAATTAGAAGATGAGCATACTCAAATTGTTAGTGTTGTCCCTGGAGGCCCAGCTGACAAACAAGGTATCCTCCAAGCTGGCGATAAAATTGTGAGTGTAGGACAAGATAAGGATGAAATGATTGATGTTATTGGCTGGAGGCTGGATGACGTCGTCAAACTAATCCGTGGAGAAAAAGATAGTATTGTACGGCTTGAAATTATCCCATCTACAGGAGAACTAGCCGGTAACAACCGTGAAATATCAATCATCAGAGATAAGATTCAACTTGAAGAGCAAGCTGCCAAAGCACAGGTTATAGAGGTTAATAATGATCGTGGTATATACCGTGTCGGCGTTATAGAAGTCCCCACTTTCTACCTTGATGTTGAAGCCTATTACAATCGCGATCCCGACTTCAAAAGCACCACAAAGGATGTAATGCGTTTGCTAGGCGAGCTTAGAGAGCAAGAAGTTGATGGTATTATTCTTGACCTTCGAAATAATGGTGGAGGCTTCCTTCAAGAAGCCACAACGTTAACAGATTTGTTTATTGATCCAGGCCCTATTGTTCAGGTTCGCAATTCCGACCAATATATCTCTCGTAACTATCGATCCAGAAGTGAAGCCTATTACCGGGGCCCATTGATGGTCCTGATCAATCGATTAAGTGCTTCTGCTTCCGAAATTTTTGCCGGAGCAATACAGGATTATGGTCGAGGTTTAGTGGTTGGAGGGCAAAGCTTTGGTAAAGGTACGGTTCAAGTTCAGCTACCTCTACAAGAAGGTGAAATCAAACTGACGGAATCCAAGTTTTATCGTGTATCAGGAGAAAGTACACAACACATGGGCGTAGTTCCCGACATTAAATTGCCCTCCCTCTACGATATAGAAAAAGTAGGTGAAAGCAGCGAAGATAACGCTTTACCTTGGGATAAAATCCCCCCTGTCCCACACAGACACTACACTCCCAGCCCGGCCCCCCTTGATACACTTATGGGGCGTCATCAACAGCGATTAGAATCAGACCCGGATCTAATCTATCTCAGCAATGAACTAGCGCTGGTCAGTGAACGTCGCAAGATTAAACAACTTTCTCTGAATGAAGAAAATCGCCGCAGGGAAACAATGGAGTATGACAACAAATTATTATCCATGGAGAATAAACGGCGTGCCGCCAAAAAGTTAGAAGCTTTTCCATCAGTAGAAGAATGGCGTGCTCAACGCAAGCCAGGCGAGGACGACGACCGTATTCTTTCTGAGAAAGATCCGATTCTCTACGAGGTGGGAAATATAATGGGAGACTACATGAGCCTTTCCCGTTCGCCAGTAAGACAGGCCAAGAACCCCTAACATGAAAATTGTTTCGTTTAACGCGAATGGTCTCCGCGCACGGCTGCACCAAATAAAAGCCATCATTGACAAACATTCGCCCGATATTATTGGCATCCAGGAAACCAAAGTTTCTGATGACCAATTTCCCCTCAAAGAAATTCATGAGCTGGGGTATGACGTCATTTATCACGGACAAAAAGGTCACTATGGAGTGGCCCTTTTCTATCGTTTGCCATTGATCAAAAGCCATAAAGGCTTCTCCCAAGATAATGAAGAAAGTCAAAAACGCCTAGTCTTTGGAAAATTCGAACTTAACGACAAAAAGCTCGGTATTTTTAATGGCTACTTTCCTCAAGGAGAAAACCGGGAACACCCGCAGAAATTTCCCTGCAAACAACAGTTTTACGCTAATTTATTGGAGCAAATAGACAGTCAGCACACACCTAATGAGCTGTTATTGATTATGGGTGATATGAATGTGGCACCATTGGATCAGGACATCGGTATTGGGGATGATAATCGTAAACGCTGGTTACGTACGGGAAAGTGTTGTTTCCTACCCGAGGAACGTGAATGGCTACAAAAGCTGGAACATTGGGGGTTAAAGGATAGCTATCAGCACTTTCACGCCAATGAAACTAATCGATACAGCTGGTTTGATTATCGTAGTCGTGGGTTTGAGCGTGAACCTAAGCGAGGATTACGGATTGATCTGATGTTGACAACATCACCACTCATGGAAATGCTTTCCGATACCGGAATTGATCATGATATTCGAGCCATGGAAAAACCCTCAGATCACTGTCCTATCTGGTTATCCCTTTAACCTGAAAGGGTAAAATCCTACTGGCACATCGTGAATAACATCGTCAGCGTCAACCATTAGCATCTTCAAACGTTTATAAGCATAGATCGTCCAGAAACAGAGGGCTTGGTTATGCAAAAATTTACTATTATTGGATTATTGGCTATCTCTATGGCGGCGATTGCTGCCCCCGCGCTAGCAAAAGACCATCACAGCGACAGGAATCAGCGTGACTCCTACCAAAACAGTCGACAGTCTGATCGATACGCTGACCACAATAAACGAACTTTCCAAGGTAATAACAAAAAATACTACTCTAACCGTAATACTCATAACGACTCTTCCCATAAACGTTATTCTGAGCACAACAAACATAATTACAGTACCAATAAGTATTACGATCAAAAATATCATCGTTCATACAAGAAGCATGGCTACAATCATCAGCCTTATGTATATGGTAGGAATACGTACCACTATTCTAGGCAGAATCATTTTGTAGACGATTACTTCACAATACTGGGTGGCACAATTTTGATAAATGAATTGTTGTATCATTCACACGAACATCGCTAACAATAGGTGAGCGAATCATGCTGACAAATGTTTACAGCAATGTAACAGGTACCGCCAAAAGGAGTGGGACTCTGGAATTACAAACCCTTGAAAATTTCCTGATAACGGTTGAACGCAGGGCCTTCAGGATTGCAATGAGTTCACTGGGTAACCGTGAAGATGCTCTAGACGTGGTGCAAGAGTCGATGACTCAGCTGGTAGCTCGTTATAGCAGCAAAAGTCCCGAGGAGTGGCGCCCCCTGTTTTACCGTATTCTACAAAGCCGCATCAATGATTTACATCGACGTCACAATGTTCAAAACAGAGTAAAAGGCTGGCTAAATCGATTTAGGGATAAGGATGACGGCACCGAAATAGAGGAAGATCCGCTTCAAAATGTACCGGGACCAGACAGTTATTCTCCGCATCAGCAACATGAAACAGGTCGACAACTCGCAGTGCTGCAATCTGCCTTGAAAGCCTTACCAGACCGACAGAAACAGGCTTTTATACTAAGATGCTGGGAAGGCATGAGCACCGCAGAAACTGCCATCGCCATGAAATGTAGTGAAGGCAGTGTTAAAACACATTATTCCCGAGCGACCCACAGCCTGAGAGCGACACTAGGAGAGCATTGGTATGAATAAATCAGGTATAAACGACTTTGAAAAACAAATACAGGATGTTTTACGCAGCACTGAAAGAGAGCTAGACGCAGATACCGCCCAACACTTAGTGCAAGCTCGTTCACAAGCATTAAAGTCAGCAGGTAAACGTCAAACTGCCCGATTCTTCATGCCTGTAACAGGAATGGCCTTGGCCTCTGTTGTAGCACTGGTATTGGTTTTATCTCCTAATCTACAAGATAACCAGATAACCCCAATGGGAAATGATGAAATGTTACTCAGTGAAGGCATCGATCTGTATGAGGATATGGACTTTTACTACTGGCTAGCCAGTGAAGATAACAACTTAAAGGGTTAGAGTTTTAGCATGAATATTCGTCATCAAGGTTTTATCTGGGGGGTCTTATTTACCCTTCCGATGCTTTTTATCTCTACTGCCATGGCTCAACGTTCACAAGTCATCCCTACCCATGCAGACATGCATCCCTGGCACTACAGTATCAAGGAGGACGTCAAGCCTTCTTGGGAAATGGCTGATAAAGAGAGAGAGCCTCACTACCGGGACCATAAACAACATGGCTATAAACATTATGAAGAGCTATCACCAGAGCAGCAGAAAAAATTAAAACAACGTCGTGATGCTTTTAATGCACTACCAAAAGAAGAGCAAGAACGAATCCACAAGGCACGAGAAAGGTTTCGCAATATGCCACCCGAGGAACGCGAAAAACTAAAAGAAAAATGGCGAAAAATGAGTCCTGAAGAAAAAAAGAAAGCTCGCAAAGAAAAATATAAGGACCACCATTAAATAGATCTATTCTATGCCGGCTGTTACTGAACGTTAATCCAAAAAAAACCAGCCACTGAGGCCGGTTTTTTTGTTGAAAACATTGCGGTTTGGTGTCAATGACTTCTATCTAAAAAGCCTATAGCTTCGTTTCCACCTCTGGCAACACATCAAACAAATCTGCCACCAATCCATAATCTGCGACCTGAAAAATAGGCGCTTCTTCATCTTTATTAATGGCAACAATCACTTTACTGTCTTTCATCCCAGCTAAATGCTGAATAGCACCAGAAATACCCACAGCAATATATAGCTCAGGGGCAACAATTTTTCCGGTTTGCCCAACCTGCATATCATTGGGAACAAATCCTGCGTCTACAGCCGCACGTGAGGCTCCGATGGCGGCCCCTAATTTGTCAGCCACTTTCTCAAGCAGCTGAAAATTTTCACTGCTAGCCATACCTCGGCCTCCGGAAATAACAATTTTGGCTGAGGTCAATTCTGGTCGTTCAGAAACAGCCAATTCTTCGCCAACAAATGTTGAGGTTCCAGAATCATGTCCGTTATCAATAGATTCAATACTAGCTGAACCACCCTCTTCTGAAGCTGCATCAAATGCGGTAGTACGCACAGTCATAACCTTTATGGCATCAGTACTTTTCACTGTTGCGATAATGTTACCAGCATAAATAGGCCTCTTAAACGTATCCGCACTTTCTACCGTCATAATGTCTGATATTGGTTGTACATCCAGCAACGCAGCCGCACGAGGTACAATATTCTTCCCTGTGGTTGTGGCAGGAGCCAGAACATGTGAGTAACCAGAAACCAATTCTGCTATCAGAGGCGCAAGATTTTCAGCTAACCGATGTTCATAGGCGGGGTTGTCAGCAACAAGCACCTTGTTAACACCCAGTATTTTTGCTGCGGCAGTAGCAACATCACCACATCCAGACCCTGCAACCAATACAGTAATCTCGCCACCTATCGCTTGAGCCGCAGTGACAGCATTCAGTGTCGCTGCCTTTAAACTACTATTATCATGTTCCGCAATGACTAAAATACTCATCCGATAACCTTCGCCTCGTTTCTTAGTTTATCCAGCAATTCATCAACACTTGCTACTTTGATGCCGGCAGCTCGCGTCGCAGGTGGCTCAACTTTTAAAATACTGACCCGCGGGCTTGTATCCACACCCAGCGCCTCAGGCGTTGTCTCGTCAATAGGCTTTTTCTTAGCTTTCATGATATTGGGTAATGACGCATAGCGTGGCTCATTGAGCCTCAGATCTGTAGTCACAATAGCAGGTAATACAAGGCTAATTGTCTGTGAACCACCATCAATTTCACGAGTGACACTGGCTTTTCCTGCATCAACAGTGAGCTCCGAAGCAAATGTCCCTTGAGGATAGCCTGTTAGTGCACCTAGCATCTGTCCGGTTTGGTTGTTATCACCATCAATGGATTGTTTACCCATTAGTACAACATCAGGGCTCTCCTGATCACAAATGACTTTGAGGCATTTAGCAATGGCCAATGGTTCTAACTCCTGATCTGTTTTTATCAGAATGCCTCTGTCAGCACCAAGAGCCAACGATGTACGAATTTGTTCCTGTGCCTGCTGAGAGCCAATGGAAACAACAATAATTTCCGTCGCTATCCCCTTTTCTTTGAGACGAACAGCTTCTTCCACGGCTATCTCACAAAAGGGGTTGATCGACATTTTTAAGTTGTTCAACTCCACACCAGAACCATCGGCCTTAGGCCGAACCTTGACGTTGTAATCAACAACGCGTTTAACAGCGACAAGTACTTTCATGGAATACCCTTTGGACTTGTTCGGTTAACATGATAGGGACTAAAAAAATAACGTCTCTAACCCCTCATTTAAGGGTGCTAATCATGCCGTCACAGAGGGGGCAAATCAAGAAAATGGCTATTTTATCTCTCTTTAAGACTGACTATCGGGTTCTGACCGATAAGTCACCAAATCTTCATGGCACCCTTAAGGCAGACAAGATAAAATCTCTCCCCTAACAAACTGTAATGAACTTTGAGGAATTGCGCATTGTATCTAGGAAATTTATGTGCAAAAAAACATTGAAGCCCTAAAATCCTCTCGGCCATCTGATGTCTTTACTTATGAAAGAAAACCATTCCATTACAAAGACTAGAGGAAACTTCATTACCAGCTATCAGCGTTGGATTGACAAAGGAAAGCTTGTTACACCCGATGGCATTTCTACAGATATCGATATATCTCTGCATTTCTAATTTTGAGGCTTATCAAACAGCATGCAGAGAAAACGACTAAACAGATAGCGTTTGAGTGGTGTAAAAACTCATAACATACGGTTGGAGCGGCGACAATATCGTTATACCGCTTCAAAACTGGGTATTAACTGAACTATCTTGGCCGGCAACTTTATTAAACGTCCAACAGGTCAACAACCGTGGACATCAGGCACCGTGAACAAGAGAATAACCAAAGATTAATCGTACTTAAGAAGTACAAAGGAGATTCCTGTGGAACGTGAATATATGGATTACGATGTCGTCATTGTTGGAGCGGGTCCTTCTGGTCTATCTGCAGCTTGTCGGTTAAAGCAATTAAATGCTGAACTCTCTGTTGTTGTTGTTGAAAAAGGTTCAGAAGTAGGTGCTCATATTCTCTCTGGTGCTGTATTAGAACCTACTGCACTCAATGAATTATTCCCTGATTGGAAAGATCAAGGCGCACCACTCAATATCCCAGTCACAGATGACAATATTTATGTCTTCACCGAAAAGAAAGGAATTAAAATTCCTGCCTTATTTGCACCCAAAACCATGCATAACACTGGCAACTACATTGTCAGCTTAGGCAACTTATGCCGCTGGCTAGCAGGACAAGCAGAAAATTTAGGCGTAGAGATTTTCCCCGGTTTTGCTGCGGCAAGTGTTCTCTACGGTGAAGGTGGTGCTGTTACCGGGATCATCACTGGTGATATGGGTGTCGGCACAAATGGTGAGCACAAAGACGCCTATATGCCAGGTATGGAGCTACGAGCAAAATACACCTTGTTTTCGGAAGGCTGTAGAGGCCACCTAGGCAAGCAACTCATTGAAAAATTTTCTCTCGATAGTGCCTCCGAGCCACAGCATTACGGATTGGGTATAAAAGAACTTTGGACTATTCCCGCAGATAAGCACCAACCAGGTTTAGTATTACACAACGCCGGATGGCCTTTAAACGAGAGTAATTCTTCAGGGGGTGGGTTTCTCTACCATATGGAAGATAACCAGGTAGCCGTTGGCCTCATTGCTGATCTCTCCTACTCCAACACATTCCTTAGCCCTTTTGACGAATTTCAGCGTTACAAACATCATCCGGTCATCCGCCAATACCTTGAAGGAGGAGAACGGATTTCTTATGGCGCAAGGGCTTTAGTCAAAGGTGGTCTGCAATCACAGCCCAAGATGACCTTTGCGGGGGGGCTTTTGATTGGGGACAATGCGGGAACCCTAAACTTTGCCAAAATTAAGGGTATCCACACAGCCATGAAATCCGGCATGATTGCGGCTGAATCTGTAGCCAAAGCCGTCAGCGACCAACGTCAACATGATGAACTCACTGAATACACTCACGCTTACAAAGCGAGTTGGGCCTACAAGGAACTACACATCCAACGCAACTTTGGACCCGCCCAACACAAATGGGGCAACATCCTCGGTTCAGCCTATGCTTTTCTCGATATAAACCTGTTCAACGGCAAATTGCCCTGGACATTAAAAGACCCAGAGTCAGACCATAGCAAGCTAAAGCCATCCATAGAATGCCAACCCATTCATTATCCGAAACCTGATAACAAGCTGAGTTTTGACAAGCTCTCCTCAGTATTTCTATCCAACACAAATCATGAAGAAAATCAGCCCTGTCATCTAGTATTAAAGAATTCCGATGTACCTATAGATTACAATCTGCCGTTATTTGATGAACCAGCACAACGTTATTGTCCAGCGGGAGTTTATGAAGTAATAGAAGGTGAAAATGGAACGAAAAAGTTTCAGATCAATGCACAGAATTGTGTACATTGTAAAACCTGTGATATTAAAGACCCTACTCAGAATATAACTTGGGTTGCACCAGAAGGGTCAGGCGGACCAAGTTATCCAAATATGTAATAAATATAAATAGATAGAGAGTTTTATTGATCTATCACTTGAATTATTTTTCTATTTAGTTCTACTGAAATTGAAATTGCTCCCCCTGGCTGGATACCGTATAGGCGTCCTCACCAGAGGGAACGGCTAACTCGGCTAATTGGTAATACGCCGACCGACAAATTTTTGCTTCAAGGTTACTTCTTAACAAGATGTAAGGAGAAGGCTCTCCTGTCACGGCATCAATCTCAACTCTAATGGGATGATCTTTTCCTGCAATGGCGATGTCGCCGGTAATACAGGTAAATACCAATGCCTGGTTTGAACTGCCTTTTCCAACAACCTCAAGAATGACAGCAACAAAAGGCACCTCATCTACCCGTATTTGCCACTTCTCTATTGGTGTCACTAAAAAATACTCATCGCCCTCTCGTTTGAGAATCGATGAAAACAGCTTAACCAGCGAGAGGCGCTGAATTGCGTCACCCTCGTGATACCAAGTACCATCAGCGGCGATACGTATATCCATAAGCCCACTTAAGGCAGGATGCCATTGACCTACAGGGGGAAGATATTCACCCATAGCCTTATGATGTTTGGTCATAGTATTGAGCAGTGACTGGTACGGTGAATCCATCACGATAGCGATACCAATTATTTTAAAACGACGGGATGATCGCGTAACTGGCCGCGATTACCCATGGTGATACCAATATTGGCAATAAATTGAAGAAAATCGTCTTTGTCCTCAACATCGGCCCCATAACTCACATTAAAATACGCCTCCACTGCACCCTGAGCCAAAGCCCAACATGACAGATACTGATAATGCGGCGGCACATCTTCAAGAATACCTTTGTCGATCAACTTGGCTATCATGCTATTAAGGGCATCAATATTAGAACGGCGCAAGGCATGCAATTCAGCCATACTTTCAGCGACCTCATCGCTCCCTTCTAACTTCGCTTCCAAATGCTGCACAAGGCGATCTAAAGCCGGATCAGATAGCCGAGCTTGAAAATAGGAACGAGCTGCGGCACCGGGATCACCCGCTTGCGTCGCTTCAATACCAAGACGAAGGTTTTCAGTAATGCTCTGTTCATAATTGAGGACAATGCGCATCAAAATTTCAGTTTTAGTAAGAAAATGCTTATAGACAGTCCCTTTGCCGACACTAGCTTCTTTGGCGATGGCAGAGACCGTCACCTTATCAATACCATCTCGAATTAATAGCTGTAGGGCTTTATCGATAATACGCAACTCACGTGCAAGAAAACGTTTCTTCTTCTCGCGAATTCTATCCATACTGTCATCGGTTCTAGACATTGAAAGCCACTGTTAATGTCACTAGGTACTCCTTCAAGGGAACTGATTGTCTGATGAAAACTCAAATGCTGTCAATGGTCACAAAGTAAAAGCACATCACAATCCAACGGATCAGGGTCAACAAATGGCCTATATATTTGACGCAAACACAAGACTTAACTCCATGGTTAATGGACAACTTGCCGGCAACAATGTTGACTATAACTCATTCCGTTTCATAAAGATTATCAGCACCGTTGTCATAATCGAATGCGCCCAAAAAAGTCATATAGTTATCCTTACCGACGCCAGAAACCTTGGGGCTGTACTCATATTCAAACAGCAAGACAATCCAAGTAACCTCTTCCAGCTTTTTCTTTCGTGCTTTACTCATTAATACATCGATGTATGAAGTTGAGAATGAGCACTCTCCTATCGCTTTTTTAATATTGACTATACCTTCGTGAGCGCCATTAGTTTCCATATTCTCTGGATTAAAAAAACGAAGATTAAAATTAGAGGACCAAGCATTCGTCGCCCGAGTGTTGTTCCGACTAAATGTTTCGTCAAAATACGCATCTGGTATACTTTCATAGGGATGTTGAGAAGCCCATACCGAGACTTTGTTTTTCTTGGTGAAATCGTGACCTTTGACTGCCTTAGTCTCTTTATCGCTCATTAATAACCTCGGTAAATTCAAATGACAATTTTATATCAGTCTATAAGTCATAATAAGGTAGCCAAGCAATAAACTTATAACGAACCATAGCTCCGGTAGATCTTTAGACTGAAATCTGGAACGACATCACTCTGCTATCAACCCTGTATCATCCGTTGCACTTTGTTCATCCTTTAAAAATCTTCGTCGCCATTCTGCCTTAGGCTCACAGGTATAATATTTCGCCTTCATCTCATTAGCAGCCTTGTGGCAACCCATACTGGTCATAAATCCGGTTTTCACCAGAGTAAACCCCTCAGTAAAAAAATCTTCTTTTACCAGTAAGTCATATCGAGGGTATAAGAGAGCAATAATAATTAGCCCCAAGGTTAAATATGCTATTTTCATTAAAGTTTCCTTTACGTATTTTCTATACTGCCTGAAATTGGGTTTTGTTAATTTCTTTATAATATGAAAAATATTGGTTTTTAAAACCAGATTTCAATTTTAATTTTTGAGCTTTTCATCTTTTAACCACAACCAGACCACAACTAGGCCAGCAAAGCTTGAGAGTGAAGCGTAATTAAACGCCATGATTGGCGCAATACCCCAAATAAGTCCACCACTATAGGAGCCTATGGCACCACCAGCTCCGAAGCAACAAGCGCTATAGAGCGCCTGAGCTTTCCCTTGATGGCCGGGTTCAAATAACCGACGTACACATTCAATCGCTGCGGCGTGAAAAGCACCAAAGGTAAAAGCATGAAAAGTTTGAGCAACAGTTAACACCCACAACGCATCAGTGTAGTACCCAATCATCAACCAACGGAATGTTGCTAAACCAAGACATCCTAGCATAATGAATCTAACGCCAAATTTAAGAAGTAGCCTATGCATCAAAAGAAAAAGACATACCTCTGCTACGACTCCTACTGACCAAACAGCACCAATACTAGTGCTGGTATAGCCAAAAGATTCCATATAAATACTAAAAAAACTGTAATAAACACCATGCGAAATTTGCATTAGCAAACCTGCCAACAAAAAAGCAATCGCTGCCGGCCGCTTAACTGCCGAGAGAAATTTTTCTGCAGGCTTTGCATGTTGTTTAAATTTAGAATTTGGGACAAATAAACTACTTAAAAATATACCCACCAACAGGATTAAACCCACGATAGGCAACGTACTTAAATCATGAGCATCAAACCAGATGCCGCCGCCCAGTACAAAAATAATAAAACCTATGGATCCCCACAAACGAATTCGGCTATAAGTTTCAGGACGTCGATCAAGGTAACTGATAGTAATCACTTCATATTGCGGAAGAATCGCATTCCAAAAAAAACTGTAGCCAATCATAACCAAGGCTATGGTCCAGAAGGTTTGATCGATAAAAATACCAAGAAAGCAGAGACATGACAGAAATGCCCCCAAACGAATAATGAATAAGCGTTTGCCAGTATGGTCGGCCAACCAACCCCAAATATTAGGCGCAACCACTTTTGTTGCCATGGGAATAGCCAACAAAAGCCCTATATCCTTGGCATTGAAACCTTTAGATTGGAGATAGAGAGACCAGTAGGGATACAGTGCCCCTAGTAATCCAAAAAAGCAGAAATAAAATGAAGATAGGCGCCAGTATGGAACGGAGAACGAAGGTTCTTTTTCCACGGTCAATAAACCAAACTTATTGATAAATAGAGCTTGTTAATTAACAGCATATAGCGCTATCAATTAACCTCGATATGGATGTTTTGGGCACGATCCCTAAGTAAGTGGTCCATCAGTGTAATGGCCAACATAGCTTCGGCAATTGGCGTAGCGCGGATGCCGACACAAGGGTCGTGCCGACCTTTAGTAACGACTTCAATGGCATTACCATGCACATCGATTGAACGACCAGGAATACGAAGGCTACTAGTAGGTTTTAACGCTATATGCGCAATAATCGTCTGGCCTGAAGAAATACCACCAAGAATTCCCCCAGCATTATTTGAGAGAAACCCTTCTGGGGTAATCTCATCACGATGTTCAGTACCTGTTTGAGAAACTGAATCAAAACCAGCGCCGATCTCGACACCTTTTACAGCATTAATACTCATCAGGGAATGAGCAATGTCTGCATCCAGACGATCAAAAATAGGTTCACCTAAACCCACGGGGACATTTGTCGCCGTCACAGTTATTTTGGCACCAATGGAATTACCTTCCTTTAACAATGCCTGCATGTACTGTTCCATTTCTGGCACTTTGTCTGGATCAGGACAGAAGAAAGGATTGTTTTCCACTTCATCCAGTAAAATTTGTTCTGCTTTAATAGGGCCCAACTGGGATAAATAACCACGCACCTCAATGCCGGCCACTTGCTGCAAGTATTTTTTAGCGATAGCTCCGGCTGCAACCCGCATAGCTGTCTCACGGGCAGAAGAACGACCACCACCGCGATAGTCTCGAAAGCCGTATTTCTTTTGGTAGGTAAAATCTGCGTGGGCAGGACGAAACTGGTCTTTAATATTGGAGTAATCTTTTGAGCGCTGATCTGTATTCTCAATCATCAGACCTATAGGTGTACCCGTGGTTTTGCCTTCAAAAACTCCAGACAGTATTTTGACTTCATCACCTTCCTGACGTTGAGTGGTATAACGTGACTGACCTGGTTTACGTCGGTTCAAATCCCGTTGCATATCTTCCGTTGATAATTCAAGACCGGGGGGACATCCATCGACAATGCAACCCAATGCAGGTCCATGGCTCTCGCCAAAAGTAGTCACAGTAAATAATTTGCCAATGGTATTGCCCGACATAAACACGTCCAAATTCAGTCTATTAACTATATTCAAGCGTACGCCGTACCCAAATACAACGCATCTAGAAATATAACAGTGGGATATTATACGACGATTATTCTGATGTCGTTACGATGATATGCACTATTTATGTTATGACATACTTATCAAGGTAGCTAATCACCGAAGTACCATGGAGATCAACTAAGGGCTCCCTGATGCGCTTTCAGTTGCTCTACGGTCAGAAGAAAAACCCCATGACCACCCCGCTCAAACTCCAGCCACATAAAAGGTATCTCGGGAAAAGCATTGTCAAGAGCCTCCCAAGAGTTACCGACTTCCACCACCAACACACCCTCTTCCGACAGATGATCAACTGCTTCTCTTAGTAAACGACGAGTAAAATCTAACCCATCGAAACCAGATGCAAGGCCTATTGCTGGTTCATGGTGATACTCTTTTGGCATTGATGCCAAATCTTCAGCATCGACATAGGGAGGATTGCTGACAATGAGGTCATAACGTTCTTCACCTAGGTCATAAAATAGGTCTGACTCCAATGCAACAACACGTTGGGATAATTGATGAATTTCTATATTGTTTTCTGCAACAGCTAAAGCATCCGTCGAGATATCACTGAGGATAACCCTAGAGTTTGGAAAGTGATGGGCACAGGCAATACCGATACAACCGCTCCCCGCACAAAGATCAAGAATAGTCGCAGGAGTCTTAACCAACCACGGACTAAACTCTGCTTCTATCAACTCGGCGATGGGTGATCGAGGTATCAACACACGAGAGTCAACCACAAACTTAAACCCAGCGAACCAAGCTTCTCCTGTTAGATAGGCAGCAGGAATTTTCTCATTGATTCTGCGATCAAACAGATCGCTGATTGAGTCCTTTTCTTCTGTCGTGAGTATTTTTTTCAACACGTCACTGTCTGAATCCCAAGGCAGTGACAATGCATAAAAAACTAGAATCAGAGATTCGTCCCATGAGTTATCACTACCATGGCCGAAAAAAAGCCCCGCATCTTCAAAGCGTGAAGCTCCCCACTGGATAAAATCACCTACAGTTTGTATGGAATTATGGTCATTTTTCATGGGGATAATTGTAACTTTTCACGAGATAAATGGCTTTACGTTTATGGCATGCTGACGTACGGTATGGTTCTTATTGTCATATCGATTACTTATTCCATCCCACAATACATTTTGCACAGAGACTCACGTTGAAGACTACAGATTGTTTTAAAAAAATTATTGAATCAACTGGCGAAGATACTTCCAGACCAGGTTTGCTAGACACTCCCGAGCGCGCCGCCAAGGCATTTGATTTCCTCACCAGAGGCTACCATCAAACCCTCGATGAAGTTATTAATAATGCTCTATTTCCTTCTGAGTCAAGCGAGATGGTAATTGTTAAGGATATCGAGCTTTATTCCCTCTGCGAACACCACTTATTACCCTTTATTGGCAAATGCCACGTCGCCTACATTCCCAACGGCAAGGTTTTGGGCTTATCCAAAGTAGCACGGATTGTGGATATGTTTGCTCGACGTCTACAAATTCAGGAAAACTTAGTTACCCAGATTGCCAAAACAGTTGAAAAGGTAACGGAAGCACAGGGTGTAGCCGTCATTATTGAAGCCAAACACATGTGCATGATGATGCGTGGTGTAGAAAAACAAAATTCGGTAATGAAAACGTCTGCAATGCTGGGATCATTCCGGGAAAACCAGGCTACTCGCCATGAATTTCTCTCGTTAATTAACTGCTAAAACACAAACAGTCATTACGTGAAAAGCGCTGGTAATAGTGATTATCCATCATGCAAAATATGGAACAACGTATCTCAAATTAAGGGTGTATTAAAGTTTGCAGTTCAGCGCATCCCCGCCCAAACGTAATCGCTTCAAGACTAGCCAACGAACTGGTGTTCATAGACCAGGCTAACCCCGTCTCACCGGTTAGATACTCAAGAATCTGCCCAATCAAGGGCTGGTGACTAAGCAGTAATATTTCCTCTTCTTGATGATCTCTCATAAGGAAATCAATACGACGCTCAACTCCGGCAATGGAACCTTCCGAACGTAATACATCATCAAAAAGCAATTGCCCCGTATAGTTCAATGTATCCGTTACTATCTGAACTGTTTGCCTAGCACGAAGCACTGGACTACAAACGATAAGCTGAAGGCTGGAAAGCCTATCCCGCTGTTGCTGGATTACACGGCGGGTTTCTATTTCACCCTGGGCAGACAACGATCGCTCACCACAATATGGATCAAAAGGCGCATCTCCGTGACGAAGCAAGTAAATGAACATAGCTTAAGCAAACATTAAGAAAAAACTTCTACGCGGGTTTATCACCCTGTGATTTTGGTTCTTCGTCCTCACCCTCTACGAACGTGGGCACGTCATCAACAGAGGATTCCGACTCTATTACTACTGAAGTTTTATTGGAATCTGAGGTATCTTCAGCCAAATTTTTAGCAGTGAATTCTCCATTGGCTCCCATTTTCGAATCAATTTCGGGCCAATCTGAAAAAGGGAAAGGTTTTTCATCGCTATTAAAGGTTAAAAACAGGAAGGCTTGATATGTCCACTTTGACGTACCCTGCCCCAGATCACGTAAATTACTATTGTCTTTACCCGTTATTAACACCAATAAAAATTGTAATACTGCAACAATCCCTACAACCATTCGGGCAAGAATTGACAAGAAACCAAATACCACCATATAAAGAAGGCGGATCCAAGTTTCCACATTTAGCAGATTTGTTTTAGTTTGCTGTTCCATCATTATTCCCTAGAAAGGCTATGGCGAATTAGGCCATTGTTTAGGCCACCGTGAATTCGACATCAGTATTTTGTTCAGCCAACATGAGACTACTGAGAACCTGTTTCACAGGCTTGTCATTAAACATAGTCTCATATAGAGCATTTACCAAGGGCATATAGATACCACGCCGCTCAGCTTCCTCCTTGATGATCCGAGTTGTATTAATACCCTCTGCTACCTGTCCTACCTTTTCAGTGGCCTCGTCAATCGTTAACCCCTGACCTAAAGCATAACCCACTTGATAGTTGCGGCTAAGGGGAGAAGTACAGGTTACAAATAAATCACCAACACCACTTAACCCTAAAAAGGTCATGGGGTTAGCGCCCAAGCTAGCGGCAAACCGGCTCATTTCAGCAAGACTTCGTGTAATGAGAACACTCACCGTATTCTGTCCCATTTTCATTGACGCAGCCATTCCTGCAGCAATGGCATAGATATTTTTCAATGCACCGGCCAGCTCCACACCAAACCGGTCTGTGTTTTCATAGACACGAAAATATTGTGAACCCAGAAGAGCCTGCACATTATGACGAAGCTCTTCATCCACACTAGCAATAACCGTTGCTGTAATCGCTTTTTTGGCAATTTCTTTAGCTAAATTAGGCCCACTAATCACCCCTACTCGTGCTTGAGGTAATTCTTCCTCAAGAATCTCACTCATCAGCTTAAAACTTTGAGCTTCAATGCCCTTGGCGGTGCTAATAACTTGAGTTCCTGTCGGAATGTAGGCCTTGGCCTGTTGGGCAATCTGTCTAAATGCTTTACTGGGAATAGAAAAGAAAACGACCTCAGCATCGTGAAGACAGGACTGAAGATCAGACGAAAACTTCAATGTCGGCTCAAGAGGATAACCCGGGAGATACCGAGTATTCTCATGGGTCTGGGAACACAGTTCAGCATTTTCCTGATCACGCATCCACAAAACAACATCGTGACCATTGGCGGCAATCATATTTGCAACGGCAGTACCAAAACTGCCTCCCCCCAGTACGGTCACTTTACTGGGCACTGCTATTTTACTGGGTGCTGCCATAATCGGACATCGATGTTGTTGTGGTTTTGATTATAAAGCCATTAATAAGAATGTAGCTATGTATCAGCGTGCCTTTTATCAGAGCTCTTTTTCAAATAACAACTGATTAAGCCTTTTGACAAACAACGAAGGGTTATCCAGTTGTTCACCCGCAGAAAGGGTTGCCTGATCATACAGCAGTTCAGCTAACTCCCTCGATTTTTCGTCATCTATTGACTCACCAAGACGAATAACTAATGGATGCTTAAGGTTCACCTCAAGTACAGGCTTGTCCTCTGGAACAGGTTGTCCAGCCGCTTCCATCATTTTACGCATCTGTGGACTCAATGCGTGTTCTGCATAGACCAGACACGCGGGTGAATCAGTCAAACGGCGAGTCTCACGAACACTTTCGACTCGACCGTCGAGGTGAGCAGATATCTTCTCCACTACACTGGAAGACTCCTTGTTATCGTCCTCATTCGACTTATCCGTTTCACCTAAAACAGACTCATCCAATTCGCCTTTAGCCACATCTTGCAATTGCTTTCCATCAAACTCGTGTAAATGAGATAGTGTCCACTCATCAAGGCGCTCTGTTAGTAGTAATACTTCAATACCCTGCTTCTTAAACACTTCAAGGTAGGTACTGTTTCGGGCTGTCGTAATATTATCGGCGACAAGGTAGTAGATCTTATCTTGACCTTCCTTCATTCTGGAAATGTAATCAGCAAAAGAGACCGTTTGTTTATCGTCTTCCGTTGCTGTTGTCGAATAACGGAACAATCCTCCAATACGTTCACGATTAGCAAAATCTTCTGCAGGACCTTCTTTGAGTACACTACCAAATTCTTTCCAGAATTTTGCGTAATCATCCGGTGATTCTTTAGCCATTTTCTCCAGCATATCCAGCACACGCTTTACCAAAGCGCCACGAATACTATCCACTGCTGGACTTCCCTGAAGAATTTCACGTGATACGTTGAGCGGCAAATCATTGGAATCCAGAATACCTTTGACAAAACGAAGGTACAACGGCAAAAACTGTGAGGCATCATCCATAATAAATGTACGCTGAATATACAGTTTTATACCACGGGATACCTCACGATTGTGCAGATCAAAAGGAGCGTGGGCTGGAAGATACAGCAAACTGGTGTAATCCAACTTTCCTTCCACGCGATTGTGGCTCCAAGTTAAAGGATCTTCAAAATCATGGGAAACATGTTTATAGAATTCTTTGTATTCATCTTCTTTTATGTCTTTACGAGGTCTGGTCCAAAGTGCTGTCGCAGAGTTAAGGACTTGATACTCAGGCTCGTTATCAGCCTTCGCATCATCTTCATCGCCATCTTTTTTACTGCTAGCGGAAGAAGGCTTTTTAACCTCAATGGGCACTGCGATATGATCTGAATACTTTCTGATTGTGCCTCTAATACGTAGATCTGCAGCAAATTCCAGTTCATCTTCTTTCAGATACAACGTAATCGATGTGCCACGATCAGCTTTTTCAATATCTTCTACCGTATATTCTGCTTCACCTTCGCAAGTCCAACGAACTGCTTTATCTGCAGGTAATCCAGCTCGACGAGTTTCTACCACAACTTTGTCGGCGACAATAAACGCTGAATAAAAACCAACACCAAACTGACCAATCAACTGTGAGTCTTTTTTCTGATCACCGCTGAGGTTGCCTAGAAACTGAGATGTCCCCGACTTAGCGATGGTACCCAAGTGTTCAATAGCCTCCTCACGGGACATACCAATACCATTATCCTGAATAGTAATCGTGCCCGCTTCTGGATCAGAATCTATCCTCACTCTCAAATCAGGTGCATCTTCATAGAGAGATGAATCAGCCAACGCCTCAAAACGTAACTTATCAACTGCGTCTGACGCATTAGAAATTAATTCACGAAGAAAAATTTCTTTATTGCTATAAAGAGAGTGAATCATTAAGTGTAGAAGCTGTTTTGCTTCTGTCTGAAAACCGTGAGTTTCAACAGTCATGGTTGTAACAATCTCCTATTACGTTGTGTTTAGTACTGAGGTATTTATAGCTAGTTCATGCCTGTATGGAGAAATGGGGGCGAGCGATAAGAATTCAACCGTAGGAAAAAAGAAACACCATTAAAAGTAAAACAACTAAAAATTGGTATTACTGAAACCAAATTAGAATAAAAAAAGGCAGCCTACAAAGGCTGCCTTTTCACAGAAATTATGGTGATTACCAACCAGTAACTTCCTTAAGACCATTGCCGATATCAGCTAGACTGCGAACAGTTTTAACACCGGCATCTTCTAGTGCCGCAAACTTTTCATCAGCCGTGCCTTTACCGCCAGCAATGATAGCGCCTGCATGCCCCATACGTTTACCTGCAGGAGCAGTAACGCCGGCAATATAAGAAACAACCGGCTTAGATACATTATTTTTAATATAGGCCGCCGCTTCTTCTTCAGCAGTACCACCAATTTCACCAATCATTACGATTGCCTCAGTGGCTGGATCTTTTTCAAACATCGCTAAAATATCGATAAAGTTAGATCCGGGAATAGGATCACCACCAATACCTACACAGGTGGACTGACCAAACCCATAATCAGTAGTTTGCTTAACCGCTTCATAGGTCAATGTACCTGAACGAGAAACAATACCAACTTTGCCTGGCAGATGTATATGGCCTGGCATAATGCCAATTTTACATTCACCCGGAGTAATCACCCCGGGGCAATTTGGCCCGATTAAACGTACACCTAACTCATCGCATTTCACTTTGCAGACCAGCATATCCAACGTGGGAATACCTTCGGTAATACAAACAATAAGTTTAATGCCTGCATTAGCGGCTTCTAGTATGGAATCCTTACAAAAAGGTGCCGGAACGTAGATCACAGAGGCTTCTGCACCTGTTTCAGCCACAGCATCAGCAACGGTATTGAATACAGGCAAACCAAGATGTGTCGTGCCACCTTTACCTGGTGTTACACCACCAACCATTTTTGTACCGTATTCAATGGCTTGCTCTGAATGAAAAGTGCCCTGTCCACCGGTAAAACCCTGACATATAACTTTAGTGTCTTTATTAATTAAAATAGACATTACTGATTGCCCTCCGCTGCTTTAACCACTTGCTGAGCACCGTCGGTCAGGCTGGTTGCTGCAATAATATTCAATCCACTCTCCGCGAGAAGTTTAGTGCCAAGCTCGGCGTTGTTGCCTTCAAGCCTAACCACTACCGGCACCTCAACCCCCACCTCTTCAACAGCTCCAATAACACCTTCGGCAATCAAATCACAGCGGACGATGCCACCAAAGATATTAATAAAAACAGCTTTTACTTTTTCATCAGAAAGGATAATTTTAAATGCTTCAACAACACGTTCTTTAGTTGCACCACCACCTACATCAAGAAAATTGGCTGGGTCACCACCATGGAGTTTAACAATATCCATCGTACCCATAGCCAGTCCCGCTCCATTAACCATACAACCGATATTGCCATCGAGAGCCACATAGTTCAGATCCCATTGAGCTGCATGAGCTTCACGAGCATCATCTTGGGAAGGATCATGCATTTCACGCAGTTTTGGCTGACGGTACATAGCATTACCATCAATATTGATCTTACCGTCCAGACAGTGGAGATTGCCTTCAGTTGTAATAACTAATGGATTAATTTCCAACAGTGCTAAATCAAAGTCATGAAATAATTTAGACAGCCCCAAAAATAAATGGGTGAACTGCTTGATTTGAGTTGGGTTCAAACCCAATTTGAATGCCAATTCGCGAGCTTGGTATGGCTGAGCACCCGTTAGTGGGTCAATCGTTGCTTTGAGGATTTTTTCAGGTGTTTCTTCAGCAACCTTTTCAATTTCTACACCACCTTCTGTGGAAGCCATAAAGACAACACGTCGTGTGGAGCGATCAATTACCGCGCCTAGATATAGTTCCTGATCAATATCGCTACAAGGCTCAACCAGAATACGGCTGACAGGTTGACCATCAACATCCGTTTGATAAGTCACTAAACGCTTACCTAACCACTGGCGAGCAAACGCTTCAATCTCTGCTTTAGACGTCACCAGTTTCACTCCACCGGCTTTACCTCGGCCACCAGCGTGCACCTGTGCTTTCACAACCCAACGGTCTCCACCGATAACGTCTGCAGCTGCAACCGCTTCAGGTACTGTTTCAGCAGCCACGCCCTCTGAAACCGGAAGGCCATATTCAGCAAAAAGCTGTTTTGCCTGATATTCATGTAAGTTCATAGTTTTTTCCGTTTGCTGATGTCATGGGGTTTTTAACGAAAAAACTCCACAAGCCAGCGATACTTGCGGAGCTTATCTAAAGAGTAATTATTTACGTTTTTTACGGTTTGGAATATGAATCGCGTGACCATTGACTGCCAGTGCAGCCTCGTGCACCGCTTCTGACAATGTTGGATGACCAAACACTGTCATACCAATATCTTCTGCACTTGAGCCAAATTCCATAGCGATAGCCACCTGCTGTACCAAATCTGCAGCACTGGGACCAATAATGTGACAACCAAGAATTCTATCCGTATCGGCATGGGCAATCATCTTCACCATCCCATCTGTCTCATTGGCAGCCATAGCTCGACCACTAGCAATAAAGGGAAAAATACCCACGTTATAAGATTCACCAGCTTGCTTCAGTTGTTCCTCTGTCTTACCTACCGCAGCAATTTCAGGATGAGTGTAGATGACATTAGGAATAATATCGTAATTCATCTGTGTCTTCTGGCCGGCTATGCGTTCAGCAACCATAACACCCTCTTCTGAACCTTTATGTGCCAACATTGGACCTCGAACAACATCACCTACAGCCCAAACACCAGGGGCGTTGGTCGCACACTGATCATTAACGAAGATAAAACCTCTTTCATCAAGATTTACGCCACTATCAGCGGCCAACAAACTCTCTGTATAGGGACGGCGTCCTACACAAACAATTAACTTATCAAAAGTCTCTTGTGCTTCCTTACCATCACTATCCTGATAAGTAACAACTACTTCTTTGCCTTTTACTTCGCTCGCAGTAACACGACAGCTAAGACGAATATCCAAACCCTGCTTGGTAAATATCTTTTTGGCGTCTTTGGCAATTTGCTGATCCATAATAGCCAGAAAATCATCCATCGCCTCAAGTAGCACTACTTTGCTGCCAACTCGATTCCAAACACTACCCAATTCCAATCCAATGACACCAGCACCAATCACGCCGAGTCTTTTTGGCACCGCTGTAATGTCAAGAGCGCCAGTAGAGTCAATAATAGTGTCTCCATTGACTGGAGCTACGGGAATATCAATGGGCTGAGAACCTGTAGCTATAATGACGTTACCAGCAGAAAGAATCTCTGTCTTGCCTTTGTGATCCGTGTATTCAACTTGACGACCAGCGAGCAGTTTACCGTTACCAAATAATGACGTAACACCATTGCTTTTAAAGAGGCCGGCGATACCATCTGTTAATTGCTTAACAATTTTACCTTTTCTGCCGACCATTGCTTCAACATCAATACCAACATCACCTGTACTGATGCCATGAGCGACTAAATCAGTTTTGGCTTCATGGTATTTGTAGGAGCTATCCAGCAATGCCTTTGAGGGAATACAACCCACATTCAGACAAGTACCACCATTAACTCCTTTCCCTTCAGAATTTTGCCACTTCTCAATACAGGCTGTTTTCAACCCTAGTTGTGCTGCTCTGATTGCGGCTACATACCCTGCTGGGCCGGAACCTATAACAATGACATCATAATTATCAGACATATAAAATCTCAGTTATATCAATATATTATCAACTAAATTTCAAGTAAAATCTTAGCTGGATTTTCAATCATTTCTTTAATAGCCACCAAAAATCTAACTGCTTCCTTACCATCGATGAGACGATGATCATAGGACAAGGCAAGATTCATCATAGGACGAATGACTACTTGGCCATTTTCAGCAACTGGGCGTTCCTTGATAGAATGCATCCCCAAAATGGCTGCTTGCGGTGGGTTCAAAATAGGTGTTGATAACAACGAACCAAACACGCCACCGTTAGTGATGGTAAAGGTCCCACCTGTCATTTCTTCAATAGTCAGCTTGCCATCACGTGCTTTTGCACCGAATTCTGCAATGGTGTATTCAACTTCGGCAATACTCATATTGTCTGCATCACGTAGTACAGGAACCACGAGACCTTTATCGGTAGATACCGCAACGCCTACATCCTGATAACCATGGTAGACAACATCGTTACCGTCGATAGAGGCATTAACAGCAGGAAAACGTTTTAGCGCTTCGGTTGCTGCGCGGACAAAGAAACCCATAAAGCCAAGACGGGTACCATTGTGCATCTTGGTAAATTCATCTTTAAACTCTGAACGAAGGTCCATAATACGATGCATATCGACCTCATTGAAGGTCGTTAGCATTGCAGTGGTTTGAGTAACTTGTAGCAACCTATCAGCAATACGTGCACGCATGCGCGTCATTGGAACTCGTTTTTCTACACGATCACCAAGAGCAACAGGAATAACTGTTTCTGTTACTACTGGGGAAGGCTGTACCTGAGCCGAGCTAGGAGCTGAGGCTGCCGCAGTCGGAGCCTGCCAAGCAACGATATCTTCTTTGGTAATCCGTCCATCTTTGCCACTACCTGCGACTTGTTGCAGATCGATGCCGCGTTCATCCGCAAGCTTTCTAGCTGCCGGGCTGGCAATTTTTTCTTGCTCAGTAGCAGCGCTTTCTACTGTTGATACTGCAACTGGAGCAGTTGCAGTAACCTCACCGGCAACAACCAGTGCTAAAACCTCATTACTGAGGACAATATCACCTTCCCCTTTGAATACTTCTGTCAAAGTTCCATCTGCAGGTGCAACCACCTCTAGAACAACTTTGTCTGTTTCAATATCAACCAAAAGCTCATCTCTTGTTACCGAGTCGCCGGGTTGTTTATGCCATGTAGCAATACTTCCTTCCTGAACAGACTCAGGAAAAGTTGGTGCCTTAATTTCAATACTCATTTTTTTTCATTTCCTTGATCAAGAATAGCGGTATAACCGCCACTTAATAGCTCAAAGCTTCGTTAATGAATTTTTCCTGCTGTTCTAGATGAGCTGACATGTATCCACACGCAGGAGCAGCTGATGCTTCTCGACCAACATATCTTAAAAACAGGTTCTCGTTAAACATTCCGAGTACGTGACGCATATGATGTTGACTGCTATACCACGCACCTTGATTTATCGGCTCTTCTTGACACCAGACCACATCTTCCAGATTGACATAATCTTTGAGCACTTCAAGTAACTCTTTGTCTGGGAAGGGGTACAACTGCTCAATACGAACCAAGGCAATATCATCAATACCTTTTTCCTGACGAGCTTCATAAAGATGGTAATAAACTTTACCAGAACAAAGAATGAGTCGACGAGCCTTAGCTTTATCAACCTCAACGTCTTGAATAAGATTCTGGAATTCACCATTGGCCAAATCTTCCAGTGAAGATGTTGCCAGCTTATGACGCAGGATCCATTTTGGACTCATGACAACTAAAGGACGACGCATGGGTCTGATCGCCTGACGGCGGATCATATGGTAAACCTGTGCAGGCGTGGTAGGGATACAAACTTGGATATTATGTTCAGCACAGAGTTGCAAATAACGCTCTAACCGTGCGGATGAATGTTCTGGGCCCTGCCCTTCGTAACCATGGGGTAATAGCATCGTCAGGCCACACATACGACCCCATTTATGTTCACCGCTGGTGATAAACTGATCAATAACGACTTGAGCGCCATTAGCAAAATCGCCGAACTGTGCTTCCCAAATCACCAGACCAGAGGGAGAAGTAGAGGCGTAACCATATTCAAAACCTAAAACTGCTTCCTCTGACAAATAAGAATCATAAATCTCAAAATCTGAAGGTTTCTTTGGTAATGTTTTAAGTGGAATATAGCTTTGGCCATCACGCTGATTATGTACGACAGCATGGCGATGGGAGAAAGTTCCTCGACCAATATCCTGCCCAGTCATTCGAATCGGGTAACCTTCATCAAGCAGCGTTGCATAAGCAAGCAACTCGGCCATACCCCAATTCAGCGCTAATGCTCCGCCAGCCATTTTTCGTCGATCTTCGTAGATCTTTTCTACTTGGCGCTGCACCACAATGCCTTCTGGTACATGTGTAATTTTTTCAGCAAGAGCTTGGAGTTTTTTCAGTGGATAAGTCGTATCGGCTGGTGTCGTCCAGTCCTGATCAAGATAGGGTGTCCAATCGACAAACGGCGCCTCATCAGGCTCAGACACCAGTTTATTAACAACATTTTCACCGCGATCAAGGGTATCTCTATAATCAGTAAGAAGCCTATCCGCATCCTGTTGTGTGAGAATGCCCTCATTAACCAATTTTTCAGCATAGAGTGCACGTGTGGTCTTATGCTTTTTGATGATTTGATACATCAATGGCTGAGTAGAAGAAGGCTCATCAGTCTCGTTGTGACCTCGACGACGGTAACAGACCAAATCAATCACAATATCTTTTTTGAATTGATATCGGTAATCCATTGCTAGAAAAGTAGCAAACATCACTGCATCAGGGTCATCAGCATTTACGTGGATAATTGGCGCCTGTACCATCTTCGCAATATCAGTACAGTATTCGGTTGAACGAGCATCCTCTCTTAGGTTAGTTGTAAAGCCAACCTGATTATTAATCACCAAATGTATTGATCCGCCAGTTTTGTAACCACGGAGTTGTGACATTTGGAATGTTTCCATCACCACGCCCTGCCCAGCGAAAGCTGCATCGCCATGCATGACAATAGGGACCACATGATTCCCTTCTGTATCTTGTCGACGATCTTGACGAGCTCGAGCAGATCCTTCAGCAACGGGAGCCGCAATCTCCAAGTGGGATGGGTTAAACATTAATGCCAAGTGAATTTCTCCACCTGGTGTCATAACATTTGATGAAAAACCTTGGTGATATTTAACATCACCGGAGGTATCAACGTGTCTCTTACCTTCAAATTCAGCAAACAATTCAGCGGGGTTTTTACCAAGAACATTGACCAAGACATTAAGACGCCCCCGATGGGCCATAGTCAGTACAACTTCTTTTGCACCATACTCCCCTGCTCGTTCAATCATTCCGTCCAGCATGGGAATCATAGACTCACCACCCTCTAGGCCAAAACGTTTCGTTCCAGGGTATTTAGAATCAAGGTGTCGCTCTAGGCCTTCAGCAGCAGATAAGCGCTGCAAGACATACTTACGCATCTCATCATCATAACTAGGCTTGGAACGTACGCTTTCAAAACGCTGTTGCAGCCATTGTTTTTCAGCTAAATCTGTAACCTGTCCAAATTCTACACCGACATGACGACAATACGTCTCTTCAAGCGCGGAAAGGATCTCTCTTAGCGTCGCTTCCTGTTTACCGAAAAAAAGCGTGCCACATTGAAAGGTGGTATCCAAATCGGCATCCGTTAACCCATGAAACGAAAGCTCAAGGTCTGGGGCTTTGTCCCTAGACCAGAGCCCAAGAGGATCTAGACTCGCCTTCTGATGGCCACGGTTTCGGTGGGAACTGATAAGCTGAAGAACCTTAACCTGCTTGCGTTCGTGCTCAACATTCATCCCCCCAGAACCTGGTGCTGGAACAGGCCTAGCTCTGCGTCGCCCCATTAGTTCAAAATGCGACTGCACAGTGGCATGTGACACATCAGAACCGTTATGGCCATTTACACGAGGAAGAGAATCAAAGAAAGAGCGCCATTCGTCAGTCACGCCATTCGGATCATGAAGGTAGGTTTCGTACAACTCTTCGATATATGCTGCATTCCCACCAGAAAGGTGAGAGCTGCGCAGAAATTGCTGCATGATGCTTTCAGGCATCGATGTTTCCCTATAGTTAGTATGAGGAATGATCAAGGCCCTCTATGAGGGCCTGACAGATTGTACTTCAATGCCCCTTAAGTAGCACTTCTCAAAAGCATATTACGAATATGTCCTATCGCTTTGGTTGGATTCAAACCTTTAGGGCAAACGGCAACACAATTCTGAATACCATGACAACGGAAAACACTGAAGGGGTCATCGAGATTAGCCAAACGGTTTTCAGTATCTGTATCACGACTATCAATCAAAAACCGATAAGCCTGGATCAAGCCAGCAGGGCCGATAAATTTATCAGGATTCCACCAGAAAGACGGACAACTTGTCGAACAACAGGCACAGAGAATACATTCGTACAGACCGTCCAGTTTTTCCCTGTCTTCTGGGGACTGAAGGCGTTCAATAGCGGGTGCTGGCTCATTATTCACCAAGTAGGGTTGGATTTTCTCGTACTGAGCGTAGAACTGACTCATATCGATAACGAGATCGCGAATTACCGGCAAACCCGGAAGTGGGCGAAGTATTAACTTGCCACCCTTCACACACTCGGATAAAGGCATAATACAAGCCAATCCATTTTTGCCATTAATATTCATGCCATCAGATCCACACACACCCTCACGACAGGAGCGGCGATAGGACAGTGATGTATCCTGAGACTTCAACAGCTCCAGAACGTCAAGCACCATCAGATCTTTGCCTGCGGTGTCAACTTCATAGTCCTGCATATACGGCACTTCGTCCGTTTCAGGATTGTAACGATATACACTTACTTTCAACATGGCTCAACAGACCCTTATCAATAGACACGGGCTTTCGGTGCGAAAGCTTCCATGGTTTTGGGTGAAAAGTTTACATCACGCTTGCCAACAGTTTTATCGGCGGGGAAGTACATAGAATGACACAGCCAATTCACATCATCGCGATCAGCATAATCTTCTCGGGCGTGAGCACCGCGGCTTTCTTTACGCTCTTCTGCCGTAATGGCCGTTGCTTCTGCCACTTCAAAGAGATTTTGTAACTCCAGCGCTTCGATTCGAGCGGTGTTATAAGCATTACTCTTATCATCCAGACGAACATTTTCGATACGTGGACGCAGCGCAGCAAGCTTTTTAATACCCTCTTCCATAAAGTCACCACGGCGGAATACACCAAAGTGTTTTTGCATAATATCCTGAAGTTCTGCACGAAGCTCTGCAGCACCCTCGCCATCACCAGCACTGTTATTGATGCGTTCCAGACCAGACATAGCAGCTTTGATATGCTCTTCTGTAGGGTTTTCAAGATTGATCCCTTCACGTAGAGATTTTTCAATAAACAGTCCAGAAGAGCGACCGAACACCACAAGATCTAACAACGAGTTGCCACCCAAACGGTTCGCACCATGAACGGATACACAGGCTGCCTCACCACAAGCAAAGAGTCCTTCAATAACTTCAGGGTTACCCTCAGCATCAAGTGACAGCGCCTGGCCATCAACATTGGTAGGAATACCACCCATCATATAGTGACAGGTCGGCACAACAGGAACCAAATCTTTAACTGGATCAGCGTGAGCAAAGGTACGTGATAGTTCACAGATGCCTGGTAACCGGCTTTCCAACACCTCTTCACCCAGGTGATCCAGTTTAAGGTAAACATGGTCACCATTTTCACCACAACCACGGCCTTCTAAAATTTCAAGCACCATCGAACGGGCAACAACATCTCGGCCAGCGAGGTCTTTCGCATTAGGTGCATAACGCTCCATAAAGCGCTCACCATCTTTATTGACTAGGTAACCACCTTCACCACGACAACCTTCTGTCACAAGCACACCCGCACCGGCAATACCGGTTGGGTGAAACTGCCACATTTCAATATCTTGAACTGGGAAACCCGCACGAAGTGCCATACCAATGCCATCGCCCGTATTAATGTGGGCGTTAGTGGTGGAGGCATAGATTCGGCCAGCACCACCAGTGGCAATCACAGTGGCTTTAGACTTAACGAAAACGGTTTCACCTGTCTCAATATCAATAGCAATAACACCAACAACGGCATTATCTGCATTTTTTACGAGATCAACAGCGAACCATTCGTTAAAAAATACCGTGTTGTTTTTGATATTATTTTGATAAAGGGTATGCAGCAGCGCATGACCTGTACGGTCAGCAGCAGCACAAGTGCGTGCAGCTTGACCACCTTCCCCAAAATTCTTCGATTGACCACCAAAAGGACGCTGATAAATACGGCCTTCTTCAGTACGAGAGAAAGGTAAACCCATGTGCTCCAATTCAAATACAGCCTCAGGACCTACTGAGCACATGTATTCAATGGCATCCTGGTCACCAATATAATCGGAGCCCTTAACCGTATCGTACATATGCCAACGCCAATCATCATTGGGATCGTCACTCGCGATGGCACAAGTAATACCACCTTGGGCAGACACAGTATGTGAACGCGTCGGAAACACCTTGGTAATTACCGCTGTTTTATAACCAGACTGGGCTAACTGCAGAGCAGCGCGCATACCAGCACCGCCACCTCCGACAATAAGTCCATCAAAAGAAATAGTTCTTATGCTACTACTCATGGATTTAGATTCCCCATACAATATCAAGTGCCCAAATAAGATATACCAAAGTGATGGTAATCATACCCAACTGGAAAAATATACGCAGTGGTGTCGCTTTAGGCCCAAGTAAACGGACAGTTACATAGTCAGTCAAGACAGCCCACAGGCCAATCCAAGCATGTATCGCAATGGACAAGACTGTAAGAACATTTAAGACTTTCATACAAATATGGCTATTCAAAGCCAGCCACTGGCTATAATCTAGGTTAGGATTGGTCAATAGGTAAAAAGTGACAAAAACAACATATATTGCCATAACAACGGCTGTTGTACGTTGAAGAAGCCAATCATATAACCCGCTGCGGCCAAAACTTGTAACGTTGGTAATCATGCCCATACCCAAACTCCCGCCAGAATAATTAGTACCGCTGCGATGATGAAAACAACCTTCGCACCTAATCGGCCACCTTCTAAGGTTTCGCCAATACCAAAATCCATAATCAGGTGACGTATACCCGCCACCATGTGGTAGGCCAGCGCCGCCAAAGATGCCCAAATGATGAGCTGGCAGAAGGTACCACTCATACATTCTTTAACTGCATTAAAACTTTCTTCGGAGGAGAGGCTTGCATCCAACACCCATAGAAAAATGGCAATGGCTGCAAACAGCACAACACCGGAAACTCTATGAAGAATGGACACATAAGAAGTAACTGGAAGCTGAATAGTTCCAATATCTAAATTTACAGGTCTTTTTTTGTTCACGATATATACACCTTATATCTGCAGAGAAGCAGAAATAAAAGCAGGGGAATCGGCAAACATTTCTTGCATGCCGGGCTAAATTGGTGGCAAATTATAGGAACATTACGTAACGATTACAATGGACGAACTCATATGAGATAAGGTTTACCAATATCCGGCATTCATTTGGCCTATGTAAAGAAATCACACAGTAAAATTGACAAATCAATCGAGGAAGCTATAGTTTGCGGCCTCAGTTTTTGAGTTCGCAAATTTTATTAACAATTTGCCAACATAGACTAGGACTCGTAGGAGAATCCAATGAGCAACAAGAAATTCCACCTCTCTGAAGAAGGTACAGACACTTCTATAGAGCTACCGGTTCTAAACAGTACACTAGGTCAAGATGTTATCGACATTGCTAGAGTTCCGGAGACGGGATGCTTTACGTTCGATCCCGGCTTTGGCGCTACAGCCTCTTGTGAGTCGGCAATTACCTTTATTGATGGAGGAAAGGGTGTTCTTTTACACCGCGGTTACCCCATTGAACAACTTGCAGAAAAGTCTGATTTTCTTGAAACTTGCTTCTTACTGCTGAATGGCGAATTACCTACCGATTCGGAGAAAAAAGCTTATGAAGAGACCATAAAGTCACACAGTAATGTAGATGGCTGCGTAGAAACGTTCCTATCCGGCTTTAAACAAGGTTCCCACCCTATGGCCATGTTATGTGGCGTGGTGGGCGCTATCTCCGCCTTGTATCACGACTCCACAGATGTGGCTAATGCCGAAGATAGAATCATGACCACGCACAGATTGGTAGGCCAAATGCCTATTATTGCTGCCATGTGTCACAAACATTTTTCTGGCCTCCCCTATGTTGCATCAGATACCAGCCTCAGTTATTCAGAAAACTTCCTGAATATGATGTTTGGCACACCCGGTGTTGAAGCCAATATCAGTCCTGTGCTCTCCAAAGCAATGGATCGAATCTTCTTATTGCACGCTGACCATGAACAGAATGCATCAACATCCACTGTACGACTAGCAGGCTCTTCTGGTGCAAATCCCTTTGCTTGTATTGCAGCCGGCATTGCTGCTCTTTGGGGCCCTGCACACGGCGGTGCAAACCAAGCTGTACTTGAAATGCTTGAAGAAATTGGTGATGAATCAAAAATAGACGAATTCATTCTTCGCGCTAAAGATAAAGAAGATTCTTTCCGTTTGATGGGCTTTGGGCACAGGGTATACAAAAACTTTGACCCTCGCGCAAAAGTAATGAAAGAAAGCTGTGATGAGGTTTTAGCAGAGCTTGGACTGGAAAATGAACCGCTACTAAAAATTGCCAAACGACTCGAGAAAATTGCTCTGGAAGATGACTATTTTGTCGAAAAAAAGCTCTACCCAAATGTAGACTTCTATTCCGGCATCATCATGAAAGCAATTGGTATTTCACCAGAAATGTTTACTGTAATTTTTGCTACAGGACGTACCATTGGGTGGATCGCCCACTGGAACGAAATGCTCAGCAACCCATACCGAATTGGTCGTCCACGTCAACGTTACACAGGATATACCAAACGAGATTACCCCGGCTAAGTAAAAGCCATCAAGCTAAAAAACTTAAAAGCCGTTCTGGTAACAGAGCGGCTTTTTTATGCCCATCTTCAAATAGTTATAGTCAACCTCGGGATAACAAACAACAGCAGACTAAAACGCCCCACCGTTACTTTAGTGCATTGGCGAACAACTTAAATCTCATCAAAGAGCAAGATTTTCCAACCTATATAAAATACAACCCTACTTTGTCAATGAGGGACACATATTTGCTAAGATATGTCACATCAATGGCGGCTTTTGTCACGCTAAAATCCTCTCCAGATCAAGGTCTTGGTATTTTTTTAGCTGACAGGCACTACTTCCTGTGCACAGTAAAAATAAATTGTGACAAGCGTTTGAAACGTCCCCCGCCATTCTGTATGGTTCCCACATATTAATACAAACGACTATAATGATTTATACCTAAATTAATGGGAAGTTAGAATGGTACAAACAGACGGTGAACAAACAGAGTTACACCAACTAGAAAAAGAAACCAGTGAACTATCAAAGGACTATTTAGCTGGCGCAACACACGTCACAATCATAGACTTCATTCAAGCGTTAGAAGCCAGCACAGCAGCCAAGTATAACTTGCAATGGTGTAAACTTGATCCAGTAGTCGCTGGCCGTATGTACAAGGAAATCCGAAAAAAAGCACTTGAAGAACCGATTGCAATTCATGAACTCCTCATTGCTTTGAAAATTGCGGAAGCAGTAGAATAACTGTTTGTCGTAATATAGAAATTACCTTACCCACCCCACCTCTCTTGAGAACATAAAAAGACCACAGCTAAGTGTGGTCTTTTTATTAATTGGTGGAACCTAGAGTGATCGAACCGCTGACGCCAACACGGCCAGAAAACTTATAATTTATTTTTTAAGTTATTAATCAAAAGATTAAAAATATGAACTCTGCACTCATCATTCAGCTTAATGCACAATAAATCACGTCAAAGTTGTTATCTGCTATGATTAATGTCTTTTTAACCCATGTGTTACGGTCAGCTCATCAAACAAATTTTCAATCAGAATAGACTGAACATCCAAGTCACTATCGATGTCAAAACCTTGTCTATTAAACAGCTTAAAACTTATTTAGCAGGGTGTGATTGAGTATCTATTTTTCCATTAAACAATACGTCTACCGTATGTCCGTGCGTAGTAGCTGTATTTTCATATGACCAGCCAAATCGTTCAGTGAGTTTGCGAGTGAGATCCAATCCTAAACCAAACCCCAATTCGTTGTCATTATTCGATGCAGCTGCGTCATTACAATTGATGATACTGACTCGACTCCCTTCTTGTTCAAGGTGTATTTCACCTGACTGGGTATGCTGAAAGGCGTTGCGAATAAGATTGACTAATACGATATGTGTAGCTGATTTAGGTAATTTGATTGTATAGGGTTGCGTCTGAGTGTGAACTTTTACTGGTTTACTTTGCAGCAGATATTGCAGCTCTTGAACGAGGTGAATAATCAATTGATCCAATTGTATCTCTTCTTCTGGTAAGGCACTTTGCTCGTCACGACTCAACCACAAAAGTGTTTCTGTTAAGTTGTTCATGGTGGCACTAGCGCGCTCTATTCGATCGACAATATTACTTTCCTTTTCTTCACGCTCAGGTTTGAGTTTTTTGAGTAACTCTACGTTGCTGCGAACGGTTGCTATAGGAGTACGTAACTCGTGGCTGGCATGGCGCAAAAAATCATGTTCTCGCTCCATGGCTTGATGTACAGACAATAAGCTGCTACGCACAATTTCGGCTAATGCGTTCAGCTCACTATAGCGAAATTTGGGTACTGGTTTACGTAAGCTGTCCGGCGATAATGATTTGGCCCAGTTTTGCAATGACTCTACCGGGTGGGTAACTGAACGCATAATGAGCAGTAATAAAACAATAAATACAGCAATCACCGTCAGTGCTACCAACATAGCGTAAGTGATGGGATTAAAATAATGATGCCGTTCTATTGGACGGTAGTTGTTTTTGGTGATGCTGCGATAAACATACCGTTTTTCGCCATTACCGGTTTTAACCATCATAATGAAATAAGCGGCCTTGGGGCGTGAAAATGGGCTGGTCTGAATAATATTTTTTTTAAGTTCAAATACTTTTTCAGGGGGCGTAGTAAATTGCTCGCGAATATCACTTGGTACATGGTCGTATCGGGTAACCACATGGAAGTCGAGCATTTTGGTTTTCTCGCCATCAGCCAAATCGACAGAGTTGACTACCTCTACCATGGTTCTTCTGGTTGCGGTGTCTAGGCCATCGATAAAGTATTGTATTGTCAATACAAAATAGAGCGCCGCCAAGCTAACTATCAGAAACATTAAGGTTCCGAACAGATACAGCCTCAGGCTTATCCGCATTTTCATGATGATTGCTCCACCGAGTTGATTCGCAAGGCAAAACCAACCCCGCTAATAGTCTGGATCAAGGTGTTATCTTCATCCTGATCGATTTGTTTTCGCAAATGATGTATGTGAACTTTCAGGCTATTACTATCGGGCTGATCGTCGCCCCAAACGGATTGCATTAACCGCGCCCTACTGACGGGTTCAGGACTGGAGCGAGCCAGTACTTCGAGAATATGAAAGGTGGTTGGTGATAACTTAAGTAACTGCCCCTGCCTGTAAGCTTGTTTATTACGCAAGTCCAATTGCAGGTCAGCAACCTGCAAGCGTTCAACCTGACCACTGCGACGTTTTGCCAAGGTGCGCACTCGTGCTACCAGTTCTTCCAGAGCAAATGGTTTGACGAAATAATCATCGGCACCGGAATCAAAGCCTTCCAGTTTGTCATCCAAACTGTCGCGTGCGGTGAGCATAATCACGGAAGTATCAATCCCTTCGGAACGCATTTGTGAGCAGACGCTGAGCCCATTCATACGCGGTAAATTAATATCGAGAATAATGACTTGGTATTGGTTTTTCTGAATTAACGCCAAACCGGCAACGCCGTTGGCAGCATGATCACAAGTGATCGACTCAAGTTCGAGATAATCGACAATGGTAGCGGCCAAGTCTAGATCATCTTCGACGAGTAGCAGGTTTAACATGAGGACACGACTTCCTGGGCAGATGACGTATGGGATTTGAGTTTAGCCATAAATTCGCTGATGTCCTCCTGAATTTGTAACAGCGCAGGGATCAGTACCAGGGTGATGACTGTGGCGAAAAGAATACCATACCCCAGTGAGGCCGCAGCAGGAATCAGAAACTGTGCCTGACGCGAGGTTTCACCCAGTAGTGGCGCAAGCCCAGCAAAGGTCGTGACCGAGGTTAACAGCACTGCGCGTAAACGACTGGTACAGGAAGTAACGATCGCTTCACGCTTGGCCATACCTTCCTTGGTTAAATCGTTGTAGCTGGATACTAGCAGCAGGCTATCATTGACCACCACCCCACTCAGTGCCAACACGCCGTTCAGCGATAACACACTGATGGTGAGGTCATTCCACCAGTGGCCGAGAATTGCACCGACTACACCGAAAGGTATTGCCGTCATGATCAATATGGGTTGTATATAAGAGCGCAGCGGAATTGCCAGCAATACATAAATAAGCATCAGCGCGATGAGAAACATGTGACTCATCGAACTGGTAGTTTCGGCCTGTTGTTCAGCTTCACCGCCGAAATAGACCGAGAGGTCTGGGTATTGGCGTAACAATTTCGGCACTGCATTACTTTGTAGTTGAGATACCAACTCGTTGGGAGCAATGGTGTCTTTGTCGACATCGGCCGTAATATAAACTGCGCGTAGACCGTCGATGCGGGTGATCTCCGTATCAGCATATTCGGGAATAATATTAGCTACGGAGCTCAGCGGTACAACCGTTCCATTAGCGGTGCGGATGCGTGACTGCAAAATATCTGCCTCAGTTTTTCGTTGCTCTGCTGGATAGCTAACCCGTACTTTTACTTCGTCTTTATTGCGTTGAAATTTTTGTACATTACTGCCACCGAAAGCCTGTAGTAATTGCCGCGACAACATTGCAGTATCAAAACCCATAGCCCTACCCTGTTCAGACAGCTCAAACTTAAACTGAGGTTGTCCTGGGCTTAGATTGTCATCAATACCGCTGACACCCAATGTTTTAGTCAGCAACTGCTTCATCTCTTTACCCGCAGCAATAACGGTATCCGCATCCCAAGCTTTGAGCTCTATTTTCAGATTGTCGACCATTTCCCTGCTAGACCGCACAGAGAGCTGACGACTACCCTCAGGGTTGCCGTTTAGTTGCTTCCACATTTTGGCAAAGTCGGAACTGGTGTAAGCGGCATCATTTATCAGTTCAACTTTGATTGAACCGGATAAATCATCAGAGGCAAGCACTTGTAAACTGTTGATCGATGTTGTTGCTTTGCCATCAAGCCCGCCCAGCTTTTTGTCTACCAATAAGGCATTGTTCTCCATAGTCATCAAGTTTTGATACGTTTGACCAAAGCTTGCGTCATTTTGCATTTGAATATTGGCGCGCACAGTATCGCCGGGGATATTCGGGAAGAATGCCACTCTAACGCTGCCGTTTAATGGCATGCCTACCACCAAAACAAATAGGGTGATAAAACCTAATACCACCGCGTAGCGATACTGAAGTGCCTGTAATATTGCTGGGCGGTAAATTTTATAATTAAAGTATTGCAGCCCCGCATCTGCCTTGTGTTGAATAGCAGGCCAAACTGTGCGCCAACCAGTGGCGGCCCTTTGATTGCTCCGACGCGTATTAATATGTGCCAGATGAGCAGGCAGGATCAATTTGGATTCAATCACAGACAGTAATAAACAAATTGTGACGATGCTACCGAATTGGGCATAGATTTTACCCATATTGCCATCGACATTGGACAGCGCCATAAAGGCTGCCACAGTGGTCAATACTCCAAACAAAGTGGGCACAGCAACTTTTAGTGTACCCTTCACAGTGTTGGCCAGACTGTCGCCATGTTTGAGGCGGGTGGTATATATGCTTTCTCCGACCACCACCGCGTCGTCGACCACTATCCCCAACGCCATGATAAAACCAAAGGTAGTCATCTCATTGATGGTCAAACCGGTGAAGGTATCCGTCATGAAATATAGCGTGCCAAAAAAGATAAATGGCAAACCGGCTGCCACCCAAAAAGCGACTTGGATATTCAAAAATAATGCAAGGATGATAAACACCATGACGATACCGGTAAGCGCATTGCGAACCAGCAGCGATAAGCGATCTTTGATTAGCACACTATGATCGTTCCAGGTTTCAAGCTGCACATTAGCCGGCAGCATTCCACTTTCATTCCAGCGATCGACTACCTGCTGAGCCTGCTCGACGATGTTAGTAATATCACCGCTTCCATCCATCAGTATCTCGATGCCCAAACCATTTTTATGATTGTAGCGAGAGAGTACAAAGGTATCGTCGTCGAATGTATCGAGAATAGTAGCGACATCACCCAGCCGCACGATACTGCCGTCAGTGTTCGTCAATAACGGGATTTTAGAAAAGTCGTTGCTGCGATAAGCTTGCTCCGAGGCAGTCAAACGAATGACTTTTTGGTCATTGCGCAAACTGGTGGTCAGTGACGAAGCCGACTCGGCGTTAATCACATCGGCAACATCACTGATAGTAAGTCCATAAGCTTGCAATGTGGTTTCATCGATCTCTACAGATAGCAGTGGATCAGCATCGCCGGCAAAGACCAAGTCGCTGATGGCAGGTTTTGCCAACAAATCCGCTTTTATACGCTCGGCCAGAGTTTGCAACGTCGTGTGATCCGCATCACCGTAGAGTTGCACCCAAATTGCATGATCTTGACGGCGAGCTTTGGTGATAACCGGTTTTTCTGCTTCGGAGGGGAAGTTATTAATCGCATCGATTTGTGTTTTTATGTCGGTAAGAAGCTCATCTAAATCATAGTCGCTGGTTTTTTCAATGCTGACGGAGCTACCGGAGGCGTTAGAAGTGGATGTCATCCGCTTAATGCCGGGCACAGTTTCCAGAGCCTCTTCTATTTTTAAAGCAATGCCTTCTTCGGCCATCGACGGAGTGCCCCCGTCGTAGATCACCGATACTCGAATGGAATCGGGCTCTAGGCTGGGAAAAGCTTCTTTACGAATACTGTCAAGGGATAACAGCCCCAGTGCAATAACACTGAGAAGCAGTAAGTTAGCAGCAACTGAGTTGGCGGCAAACCATCCGATGATGCCGCCACCGGCAGCATCGTTATGCTCTGGATTAACAGGAGGCAACGGACCTTCTCGCATATTCATCATGGTGCTCCTTCTTTGGCAATGCCCAGCTCAGAATCAAACGGCTTGGTGTTGACCTGTATACCTGCAAGGTAGGTATTTAAAGGGCGCACAACAACATTGGCTTTATCCATATCTTTAGGCGGTAGTACAAAGCTGTCATTTTTTTCTGAGAAAATTATCTGTGCTGGTATTTGAACCAGCTGCTGCTGGTCATTCACTAACCAAAGCATATTGTCCTGGCTAATCGCCGAAGCCGGTACTCGCCATAAATCATCGATTTGTTTACCTTGTATTTTCACGCGACTAAACGTCCCTGGATAAAATGGCTTTTCTAGGCTTAATGGCAAATCAACGACAACGATCAAGTTGCGTTGACGCGTCTCGCTGTTTATATGTTGGGTGACTCGGTCAACATAACCCTCCCATTGGTCATTGCTGGAACTATCGGTTAACTGCACCGGCCAGTGCTTTTGAGCCAGACTTGTGGGGTCTGGTAGGTTTTGCCACTGCCCTGCGGATAGCGGAATGATTACTTCCAAGCGTGAAATGCTATACAACATGGCTATTTGTGTATCTGCCTGAATGTAGCTGCCTGGTTGAATATCACGACTGACTATAAGGGCATCAAAAGGTGTTCTAATTTCAGTGTTGTCCAGATCATATTGGGCACTTATTAGCTGCTTCTGAGCTTGTTCCAGCTTAGTCTGAGCGGCTTGCAGCTGGGGTTTGCGTAGTACCAGAGGTGAATCGGGTTCGCCGCTCATACCAGATTGCTGCCATTCTAGTCGTGCTTGTTCGCCCTGCCGTTGTTCTTCCATAAGAGCTAGCTCGGCATCGGCGACGGCATTTTTAGCCGTTGCCAAAGCTTGCTGGTAGGTGTTGGGATTAATCGTTGCCAATAACTCACCTTTTTGCACTTGTTTACCCGTGACAAACTGATCACTGAGCCGAGTAACTCGACCGCTAATCTCCGCACTGAGGGAAAGCTGGTACTGGGGCTGGGCTTCACCATAACCCGTCACACTGGCTTGATAGCTCGACTTAACAACAGGGACTACGCTAACTTCAATCGCTGGGGATTTTGCCACCAGTTTGTTAATTTGATGATTTTCCTTAGCGGCAATAGTGGCGCCAGTGTAGATAACAGCAGTAGGTATACTGATGGCTGCAACGAGAGTGAAAAGTAAAACTTTACTCGGCTTAGTCATGATGATGCCTCAAGCCCTAATGCCAAACCTAAATCAATGCGGTTGGCTAGGCGGCTATATGTGATCTGTATGGATTGTGATTGCAGGTCAAAAACCTGCTGTTGAACAGATAATAAATCGAGAATATCTACCAAACCCTGACGGTATTTAGCTTCATAGTTGGTGGCGCTACGGCGAGCATTACTTAGCGCATTATTGATATGAAGTTGCTGCTGTTCTAACGATTGTTCATTGCCTAAGGCGTTATTCACTTCAGTTACCGCGGTCAGCAAGGTCTCCTGGTAAACCCAATATTGTTGTTCCACAGTGAGTTCTGCTATTTCCTTTTGGGCCTTTAGCTTTCCTCCCTGGAATAAAGGCGCTGTTATCTGACCCAGTAGGCTCCAAACTGGGCTGGTAAATAACGCATCACTAGCAGAAGAACCCACGTCATTGAGCGCCGCAGAAAGACTGATAGAGGGAAGTAAATCTTTGTAGGCGACATCGGCACGGTACTGCGCAGCTTTAATAGCGTAATAAGCCTGCTGCAAGTCGGGACGCCGAGCTAAATCTTGCTCAGGCAAGACTGCTAATGGTTGCAGCACTTTCGGAAAGGTCGAGTTATCTGGCAACTCGGCAGGATTTTTTTGATAGCCCAACAACTGCCGTAACGAGCGCTGCAATTGATTGAGGCTTTGCTGGTACGACGCCAGAGTCGCTCGTGTGCTGGCCACGCTAGCGCTAGCGTTATCTAAATCTTCAAGCTCACCAAGCCCGTTGCGATAACGCTGCATGATCATGCGCGCGTTATTCTCTAACAATTGTAATCGGTTGTTTTCTATGACGATTAATTGTCGTTGCAAAATAATTTCAAGCCAGCTACGCATAACATTGGCAGCGAGGGCGTCGCGCGCAGCCTGATAAGCGGCTTCAGTGCTGGCAATATCCATTTTCGAGGCACTGACCTTATCACTTAGTTTCTGCCACAAATCCAATTCCCAACTGATAGCCAAGTTTGCATTAAAGTTATCATCACTATCTTCAGTGCTGTTTTTACTGAAACTGGTTGAGGCCATAGGCAGACGATCTGCCGCTGTAACACGCTGATTAGCATAGGCAATTTGTAAGGCAATCGTGGTCTGTTGTAGACCAGGATTATTAACTAATGCCAGATCAACCAATTGTTGTAGCTCATCAATACTGATTAGATCGTTCAATTGATTGACGGCCTGACCATCCACCTGCTCGTAACTCCAAGAGGTATAGCTATTGGTTAATGCTTTAGCCGCTGCTGCTTGCTCATTGGAATGTAATGGCGCACAAGCGGCAGATAGCAACAGTGCACTAGCAACAAATAGTCGTTTGTAGTGACCGTGGCGGACTAGCATGGTTGGATCTCCTGAATTTAGAGACCATGCTATTCTGCTTTGGGTTAAGAGAGGGTTAAGGCCTGGATTAGGAATCTCATGAATATAAAAATATTAATTTAAGCGGGACAAACATCACCAAATTCCATTAAAAACAGCTTAGTTCTTTATTCAACCACGCATGCAAAGATTAACGTCACATCAGCAGTAATAAAAATCCGAGTGTAGCGAAACGTCGTTTTTTACTGTTTGCTGGATGTGATTGTTAGTTATCATCTTGATGAGTTTTCCTTCTTGAAAATAACCACGAAGCTATTGTTAATAAGGTGTATAGAATGATAATAAAGAGTAGTTGTTGAGGTTGATTGTTATATTCATAATATAGAATCAGAGCTGTTCCAGTTAAGAGACCTAAAAAAGAAACTGTGGTAATAAATAGTGATGAATTAGTTAAATCACGGATCTTATAATTGGCAAAAGCCATTAGCAATGAAACCAATAAAAATGTCACACTGCCAAACTCAAGTATAACTTCTAAGCTGCCTGCAAGCACAAGAAGAAATGCGAAGACAGCCATACTTATAATTGCAAAAACAGGGATATGATTAATTCGCCTAGAAAGAACCCTCGGAAAATATCCGTCACCTGCTATAACAGCCATTTGTCTTGAAGCGCCAAATACAGTTCCACTAATAGCACTACTTGTTGCCAATAGGGCACCTAATACCACAAGATCAGTACCCCAATGACCAAGAGTTTTCCCAGCACCAGCAGCAAGAGCATATTCTTTGTTATTAATAATTTCTTCAAAGGGAATAGCTAGTATTGCACCTAACGAAATCACAAAATAAATTAAAACAGCAAGAAAAAGAGAAGAATAAATAGCTTTTGGAATATTTTTTTCGGGTGTTTCCATTTCATTGATTGCATTGATAACAAGTTGGAAACCTTCGTATGCTACAAATGTAATTGAAGCAACGATTAAAATTGATAATATACTTACATCGCTCTCGTTCTTCAGGAGTACAGGAATAGTAGTTTCACTATTACTGATAAGCACAAAAGAGATGACGGCCATGACAACTAATTTAGTGTAAACCATAATATCTTCAATTTTCCCCATGCCTTTAACACTCCAAATATTGATAAGTGTAAAAATGAGGATAATAGCGCCAGCCACAATTTTTCTTATCCACTCACTATCAGCAAAAGCAAAGCCACTAATAGCATAAGATGAGAAAGTATAGGCATAGAGAGCCAGTGTGCTTATATATCCGAAGATAACCCACCAACCAATTAATGATGCAGCAAAAGGAGAATTGGGAAAAGTTTTTTTATAAAATGAGTAAGTAGCCCCTTCATCTTTATAGTAAACACCTAATTTAATATATGAATAGGCTGCAAGGGCAGCGATTATTCCACCAATAATTATTACCAATGGTGTATAAACGCCTACCAGTGATACAGAAATACCAAGAATTGTAAAAATCCCACCACCAACCATCCCACCAAGCGCAATAGCAATTAGTTCAGGAACACCAAGGGATTTATTTCTTTTTCGATGACAAGAACTATTGTGGTTATTTGTAATGTGCATTCATTTCTCGCGGCAACTAACGCCTGAGTTCAGCGGCATTTGAGGTGGTACCTGCACAAAGCTCAAGCGCCAGATTCCGGGAATGCAACCGGCACAAGGACTTCATTGCGACGAAGGAACCAAGGCATGAACGGTGGGTTGTGATCATAAATCAACACCTTTTAAAATCAAATACTTAATACCACTTCTTCTAGATCAGGAGCCATAGGTTTCTGATTTAGAAGGTTGACCTATTTATTCATAACACAATGACAGAGATTTATACCCATGTCGTTAACAGAGGCGGAAAAGGTGTAAGAAGACCAGCTGATATTCTTTAACACCGATAATATGGACTTAATACGGATTTAAATAGACAGACACAAAAAAGCCCGCTGGATGCGGGCTTCAGTGACGGTTTGGGATGCCGTCGGATATATATTTGGTGGAGCCTAGCGGGATCGAACCGCTGACCTCAACACTGCCAGTGAGTAATTCTAAATAAACTTAGAATTTTTCTCGTTATTAATCAATAACCTAAAAGCTGGCTTCTGTGCCCCTTGCTCAGCTTAACGCAGGTTAATTCACATATAAGCACAAATATTGTCACGTATTTGTCACGCAAAATAATGATAAACACTATTCTTTGATCAGGTTGAAGATCACTATTAGTCATCAATAGAGCAAATACAAGATGCCACTTACAAAGTAAATTTGGAGCAATCCAAAGCCAGCGTGATGATATTGGTAGACACAGGGGATTCAAAATCCTCCGCTTGCGAGAACGTAGCGGTTCGAGTCCGCCCGCTGGTACCATTAATGGCGACGAAACCATAAAGCGACAATTCTGGATTATTAAACATGGCATCAAGGCCTCCGGTATGCCTGCCTGGGGATCTGGGCACGATGATGAGCGCATCTGGAATATGGTGACATTCCTGCAGTAATTGCCGAAACTGACAGCAGATCAGTACCAAATATTAACAGAGCGCGGTAACGTCTCGGCAAAACATAAAGACTAAAGAAATGTCGTGTTATTAAAATCACATAACCGTAAGCAATACAGTCAATAACTGAAGAGGAGTAATCATGTCAGAGGAAACGGATCGGGGCTGGCACTTTTGCATTGACTGGTCAGATCGCCGAAGGACAGACCCAGACAACTAGGCCACCCAAACCTTAACCCATTGTTTTAAATACAGAGGGAATTGCGCTTGTGGCACACCATTAAATTTCCTCATATGTCGCTTCGCTTGATTCCAAAAATTCTCTATTCTATTGCTACGATTTTTACTCTGGGCAAATAACTTTGAATGATTAATTCTGTAGCGCTTAAATTCTGAAACATCCAATGCATTATAAGCGCGCCAGCAATCACTATACACAATACTATCAGGTTGTACTTTTTCTCGAATCATCGGCATCATTGTCTTCGTCTTGGCGTCAGGGATAATAATCGTATAAACCTTGTCACCCCGCTTTAATAGACCAAATACGGGAATTTCACCCGTAGCAGCTCGGACAAGTCCCGTGGACAGTCTCAAGGTTCGGGTTCCTCTTTGAGCAGAAAAAACCATCGATCAAACCATCAAGGTTTACCTTGTCATCATTGCGTTAAATGTCGCGCCAAATGTAGTAGTTCAGGCCCACAATTCAATCATGTAGTACCGAATTACAGCACTCAATACATCGCGACGAGTAATAATCCCCTTCAAGTATGTGTCACTGACGATGGGCATCGCTCCGATACCCTGCTCTACAAACAACCTGGCAATATAACGTATATCTGCATCCAGACTTGCAGCCAACACCCTTCCTTTCATCATTGTTCGTATTTCGTCATTCAACAAATACTTCTCTCCAGATCGATTGTTATCTACAACTCCCGCTAAACACCTCAATACATCTCGCTCTGAAACGATTCCTACCAACTTTTCTTCTGATGAAACTACTGGAAAATGACGAATATTATATTGCTTGAACTGAGTTAAGGCATCATGAAGAGTTGCGCTCGGCGTTAATGTAACAACAGGTGAAGACATAATCTGCTCTGCTGTAACCGCATAGATTTTTGAAGATAGTTGATTAACTGCTTTATATACCTGAGCGCCCACGCTCTCATGGTTGCCATCTATTTCAAGCTTGACACCCGTTACACCACTTGTTTTTTCGACCCGTTGTTTAAATACTGTTTCCAGTGGCATCAGTTCATGATTATTCAAACCGTAATATCCAAACATGGTACTATTACTCTTTATCTTGAGTTGATTGGTTGCAGAACTGTCGCCAATTTTTTCTGGCCGGAACAAACATGGGGACGCGTTGCTGATAGGCGCGATACTCTTCGCTTGGATCTTGCTTGGCGTAAACTTCCATTTGAATATGCTTGATCAAATGATTTTCATTAAAGCTGTCGAAATAATGCCCTCGACCACGAACTGGGTGTAAGGTAAAACCCTTCACGCCGTGCCGAATCAAAGAGTCCTCCACGTCTTTTAGGCGAAACTCGTCAAAAATAGTAGTGACTTTATTTATTTTCATAACACCCCCTATTTATTGCACAGAGCTATTGCACCGTGATTTGTCCGTGATACATCTGCATCTGGCAATGAAAGGCATACTCACCGGCTAACAATGCCGGCAATTGGATAGCTTTCAATTTATTGAGTGGCAATGTATCGCTAATTTGTAAATCAGGTATCAGTAAAGCCTCTGAACAGGGGGACTGATCTTTGCGCAGAAACTTAATCTCCACCGGCTTCCCAACAGGCAGTTTAATTCGCGAGGGAGTGTAGGTACCGTTTTCAACAACAACTACTAAATCGTTTTCACCCAGCTCAGTTTCTTTTGGCTTATACAACCAGAACCACCAAACAATCAGCGCGATTAATACCAAGCCAGCAATATTTATAATCATCATCGCAAAATCCACCTCTTTAATGTTCTTGTGCTTTAAACAAGCGTAGCCGATTAGCATTGGTCACTACCGTGAGTGACGAAAATGCCATAGCCGCTCCAGCTATTACCGGGCTTAACAACAAGCCAAAAATCGGATAGAGCACACCCGCTGCAAACGGCACACCCGCCACGTTATAGATAAATGCGCCAAACAAATTCTGTTTAATATTGCGTAACGTGGCTTTACTCACCGCAATGGCATCGGCTAGGCCGTGAAGTGAGCCGCGTATCAGGGTGATATCAGCACTTTCAATGGCGACATCAGTTCCCGTGCCAATAGCAAAGCCCACATTGGCAATCGCCAGTGCCGGTGCATCATTGATCCCGTCGCCAGTCATGCCAACTACCTCGCCTTCCATTTGGAGTTCCTGTACTTTTTTGGATTTCTCCTCTGGTAGCACTTCGGCGAAAAATTCTTTAATCCCAGCTCTTTCTGCTACCGCTTTTGCTGTGGCGCGGTTGTCACCGGTGAGCATTACCACACGGATACCATTGTGTTGCAGACGCTTGATGGCGGCGATGGAGTCTTCCTTGATTGGGTCGGCAACAGCAATGATCGCTGCCAGTTGATTATCCACCACGAAATACATGGGTGTTTTAGCCTCAGAGGCCAACACTTGAGCTTTTTCGACAAAATCACCGAGTTCGATATCGTGTTCCCGCATGAGTTTTTCGTTACCGAACAACAGGGTTTTACCATCCACGTCTGCTTGCACACCATGGCCAGCAATGGCATTAAAATTGGAAACTTTCCCAGCTTCCCTTCCGTTATAAAGACCTTGTTCCTGTGCGCTCTCAACTATGGCCATAGCTAGCGGATGTTCGGAACCGGATTCGAGCGTCGCCGCCAATCGCAAAACGGTTTGCTCATCAAATTCACCAGCAACTAACACATCGGTTACTTTGGGCGCGCCTAAGGTAATCGTTCCAGTTTTATCGAGGATCATTGCAGTAATTTTCGAAGCGGTTTGTAACGCTTCGCCATTACGAATCAGTACCCCGGCTTCCGCCGCTTTTCCCACACCCACCATCACCGACATAGGGGTAGCCAGACCCAACGCACAGGGACAGGCAATAATCAATACCGTGGTAGCCGACACAATGGCAAAGGCTACTGCTGGTTCAGGCCCAAAATTAAGCCAGGCCAGAGCACTTACCACAGCAATGATCATCACCACAGGAACAAAATAAGCCGCGATAACATCCGCTAGGCGGCCAATGGGTGGTTTAGAATTCTGCGCACGCTTAACCATATTAATGATTTGCGCCAGCGCTGTGTCTTTACCGACACGGGTGGCTTTAAATAGAATTGAACCCGTTTTATTTATAGTGCCCGCCGCTACGGTATCACCCGTTGTCTTTTCCACCGGCATGGGTTCACCGGTCAGCATGGATTCATCAATAGATGTATGGCCGTCAACAACCTCACCATCAACAGGAATTTTTTCGCCGGGACGTACACGCACCACATCATTCATTAGCACCTGCTCAATGGCGATGTCCAACTCTTTGTCATCACGGATGACGCGTGCGGTTTTCGCTTGTAATCCAATCAAGCGCTTAATGGCTTCGGATGTGCGACCCCGGGCTTTTAATTCCAAAGCAAGACCGAGATCTATTAAGCCGATAATCATGGCAGTAGCTTCAAAATACACATGTCGCGCCATATCCGGCACCAAATGTGGAACAAACACAACAACTATGGAATACAGCCACGCTGTGCCCGTACCCAAGGCGATCAGCGTATCCATATTGGCCGAATGATTTTTGAAGGATTGCCAAGCACCAACATAAAAGTGCCTGCCGGAAAACACCATCACAGCGAGTGTTAACAAACCAACAATCAACCAGACTATACGCTCACCGGTCGTAGTGACTGTCATCTCACCACCGACGATGCTGTAGATCATCAGCGGCACGCCGAGGGATAGCGCAATTGCCATTTCACGCATTAGCCGCTTGTAATAGGCCCAATCAGCCTTTTCTTTTTCCGCTAACGCATCATCTTCCGTTTCGCTAGTGCTGACTTTTGCGTTATAACCTGCACCCTCAACAGCACTAATCAACTGCTCAGAGGGGGCGGTACCCGATACGCTAACCGTGCGCTGGGCGAAATTCATCTCAGCTACGGTAACACCCGGAACCAGCTTTAAGGCTGCTTCGATCTTACTCACACAACTGGCACAACCGGCACCTTCGATTAGTAATTCTTGATGCGCTACATCATTAATGTGGGCGTGCTGCTCAGAGGTGTGATGATGCGTTCTTTTCTCAGTGCCTTTATGACAATCAGCATTACCAGTATCCGTGTTGAGGGTACTCATAGCATCACTCCTAAAAATCAATTGTTAACCGTCGCGTGAAATCCCACTCGATCAAGCGCCTCAATCAAATCGTTTGACTGAACCGTTCCTGTAACCGAAGCGATACCCCTCGCAAGATCCATTCGCGCTTCCCTCACGCCTGCAACGGAGCGCAGTGTCTGTTCAATGTTTTTTACACAACCGCCGCAGGTTGCCCCTTCCACTTGTAGTTGGTGCTGGTGCTGGTGAATACAATCGTTAATACGAGAATCTTCAATCAAGTGACAAATCATATGGTCGGCTGGCATTTTATCCGGCTTTGGCTCCACTCAACTATGGCCTTCTGCAAGCGATTCCGTAGTTGCAATATTTCCACAAAGCGCTGTTACGTTTCATGCAGCCGCTGATCAATAAGATGCCTTATCATCGAACAAGGGGAGTGTTTCTTATCTGCTGGTGCTATATTTGCTGGATGTCATCGACCGTAAATCCAATATGATTCCCTCATTTGACTAAAATACAACGTCCTTTTTTTAAACTAAATAGATTTCCCTACTGCATCACCCGATTGTAAAACCCGGTCATCCCTTGGTAACACTGGCATGAAACCGCTTCCAGACCCTTGCGATCCAGTATTTTGATATTGCCTCGGGCATACTCAATGAGATGGCGATTCTTCAACGATTCAGCGGCGATACTCACACCACTTCGGCGCACACCCAACATGCGCGCAAGAAAAGCATGGGTGAGATAGAAGCTGTCCCAGTGGGAGCGATCTTGAGTCATCAATAGCCAGCGCGCCAGTCGCAGGTCTATTTCATGGAAGTGCAGACACGCACCTGCCATCACAAGTTGTTGCTCCAATACATATATATAGCGCATCAGCAAAGTCGATAAACCTGGGCAATCCAGCAACGAACGCTGGAACTGCTCAGCGGTCATCGATAATGCGGTGCCCGTCCCTTGCACAATCGACCGCATCGGTGCGTAATTGACACTCAACACTCGACTTACGCCCAGCATACCTTCGTTGCCGACCAAGCCCATTTCCAGAGGATGATGATCGTCTACCAGGGTAAGCAGCGAAATAAAACCAGTAACGGGAAAATAGACATGTTCATAAATCTGATCAACTTCGTACACAATGTCGCCAAAGGTCCAATCGACTAAGGTACAACGTTTTAGCAGTTTATTTCGAACGTTGCTTGGCAAAGAGTCAATCAAGAGATTAGAAGTAGAGTTCGCAAGGAGTGACATCCAATGGTCCCGCAGCACATGAAGCCAGAAAGGCACGAAAAAGGCGCTTAGGCTATTTCGTTGTGCAGTATAGCCAATATGGGGAAATTACTCGGTGCGCTCGCGCACTTTGTTGGATGCATAGTTCTGAGTTAATATTGAATAGCCCTGCTTGCAGCAGACCCTTGATCATTAACGGCTTCCGGTAACAACCGATCGGTTTCTTTTTTTTCCACCGCGTAACATTCACAAGTCATTCGCTCAAGCCCAGGCCGATCCAACACTTTAATATGCCCTCGCTGGTAGGAAATAATACCAAGGTCTTGCAATTTACCTGCCGCCTCTGTGACACTTTCACGGCGCACACCCAACATATTCGAAATGAGTTCCTGGGTCATCAACAAATTATTAGTCGGCAGGCGATCCAGTGATAATAACATCCAACGGCAAAGCTGCTGATCTATACTGTGGTGGCGGTTACACACCGCTGTTTGCGCCATTTGGGTGAGCAGCGCCTGCGTGTAACTTAATAACAATATTAACATTTCTGTGTGACGACCAAATTCGGCCTTGAAATGTTTCGCATCCACGCGAAAGGCACTTCCAGCACTTTGCACAACGGCCCGATTGCAGGTGGTCTCGCCGCCCAGAAACAAGCTCGTGCCCAGCATGCCTTCATTACCAATCACAGAAATTTCTGCCGAGGAGCCATTTTCCATGACGTAAAGTAAGGAGATGATGCAATCAACCGGGAAATACACATGATGTAAGATTTCACCTGATTCATATAAAATCTTGCCCAGAGGTAGCTTGACCAGCTCTAAATCGGGCAGTAACCGAGATTGAACATCTGCAGGTAAGGCTTCGATAATGTAATTTTTCTGTTGGTAAGCTGTAGTTCCTGACAATTTTGGCATGCGTATTATTCCATCACTTAAAACACTAGATAGGAGGAGAACAACCCAAACAATTACTCATTAGGAATTGGCTACTTTGTGCGGTAGCGTACACCAAAATCAAAGCAATCCCACTTTTTAAATGACATTAGTGCAAAAGAAGATCTGGAAAGGTTAGCCAGGGAGTAGAAATGCAGTCATTACTGAGTTAAAAACAGGGTAATAAGGCATATTTCTATCATAACAACGCCAACAATCACCTATCGTTGGCGCTGGTTTTACCTACCGACTATAAGTTAACGATTGATGCGCGATATCTTGGTTCCCTCGATACTCACGCTCAACATTAATCTCTGTTGATCGAATATAAAAGCATAGGCGTCATCCTTCAGCGTTGAGAACGACAGATTTTTTGCTACGCCCTCGGTCACCACCACGGTAGGAGCCACACCTATTTCCCAACCATGGGTATCTTCAAGATATTTTACTGCTGTATCTTTCATCAAAAATACCGCATAGCCATAGGATTGCGCACCTGCCTGCAAGCCCCATGAGCCGGTCACCGAATTGTAGTAATCGACAACCTTACTACTCATCAACAACACACCTTCGCCGTAACTACCGCCAAATATCTAACAATATTCGAAAAAACCAGCACCGCTTTGGCGCGTTTGGACAAGTCCATAGCGACCGGGCTGGTTTTATAAAGCGTTTGCAGCGCTTAGTTAGCGTCGTTATTTAAATCCTCAGCCGTTGCCGCAACAACCAGCATCAGTGAGATCACTTTACCTTGTATATTTAACATGAGCTTTTCCTTAAGTTAGGGAGTAACTATGGCTTAACGCCATCAACGCCTGAAATATCCGCGTAATACTGGTACTCCGCACGTATCGCGAAACTCTGAGTCAGATCAAAGTCAACGCCAGCGTCGAAATAGGGTTTCAAGTCTGTATCATCCTTAATGCCCACACCTTGCACAGTGCCGCTATTATTCGTTTCGTAACGTGCTACTCCAGCACGTCCAAACAAACCAAATCTTTCACCCAGCGGCAGAGTAGCAATGCCGCTTAAGGTCCAAGCATTGGCTTTTTGACTGGTATTGAAATTATCATCGCTGGAGTTGAATAAAGTGCCAAAACTGGTGTAGCCAAGTTCTGCACTCCATATGTTATTGAAGTGATATCCGACATCGATACGCACACTGGTATCTGAGTCATCACAATCAATTAAGTTATCGCAGTATTTATGCGCCTCAGCACGACCCGCATCAACACCGATCGAAATTCCTTTCTCTGTACTAGCCTCTGCGTATACATTGGACGCGCCAAGCAGTGCCAGACTTAATGCAGCTGCTTTAACCGCCTGCGCAGAACATCCAAAAATCGAGTATGTTCGCTGCCGTACCGTAAAATCTATCCATGCGGCTTATGCTGATTCCAACGTGAACCCGATATTTAAATGTTCAATTTAACTGAGAAAAATCTATGTTACGCAGCATGAAGGACTTACAGGATTATGCCATCCACGCGACTGACGGCAACATTGGTCACGTAGTGAATTTCTATTTCGATGACGAGTCATGGGTCATCCGCTACCTTGTTGTCAACACGGCCGCCTGGCTTACGACTGACAACAAAGTATTGATTTCACCGATGGCTATTGACCAACCGAACTGGGCTAAAAAAGTATTGCCGGTTTCGATCACCAAACAGCAAGTGCAACATAGTCCGCCCATCGATACGGGCAAGCCGGTCTCACGCCAGCACGAAATAAAGTACCTGCGGTATTTCGGTTACCCTATCTATTGGGGTGACTTGGGGTTGTGGGGAGCCGGTGCATTCTCAGGTTACAGGATACCGGGTTTTGGCGACTCTACTCCGGCGCCACACACAGATCGGCTGGATCGCGAAGCTGCTTACGAGCAAGCCGATGCTGCCGCGCAGTCCGATGATGACACTCATCTGCGCAGCTGCAAGGCGGTGCTGAATTATCACATTATGGCGAACGATGGTGACATTGGTCATGTTCAGGACATGCTCGTTGACGAAGAAACTTGGGCTATTCGCTATCTGGTGGTGAACACCAGTAATTGGTGGCTTGGTCACCAGGTACTCGTTTCGCCCCAATGGATCAAGGAAATCAGTTGGGCAAGTGCCACAGTTTCAGTCGACATGAGCAGACAAACGGTGAAAGATGCACCACACTACGACTCAATTACACAACTCAACCGCAAAGAGGAAATGTCTATCCACGCGCACTACGGCTATCCGCCTTATTGGGTGTGATAGCAGGTTCCGTAGATTCTGTTTTTACAAATGCAGTAACAACAGAAATTTCGCCATCAGTTACGGTCAGGAACTCGATATGCCCACCTGGACCGCCTGCGTAGCAAAAGATCATGTGTATAAGGACACTGGCGAGCTCCGAGTAGAAAAACTCACTCTAGTTACCAACGCCGGCACTATTGTTCACCCCTATAGCGCTCTTGCTCAGGTGGAGGGTGCGGCACTTTGGGGCCTAAGTATGACCTTGCACGAGGGCACTGAATTTAAGATAGGTCAGGTCAACGACCTATACGCCGCTACTCATGCGTGATATACCGGAGCTGGAGCTTGAATTTATCGATAGTACAGAAAACCCTATGGGTTTGGGCGAGCCTGTTACCACCGTGGTCGGCCCCGCCATCGGCAACGCATTTTTGCCGATGCTGGCGTGCGCATGCGCGAGCTACCGGTCAAACCCAAGGCAGTGAACGCAGCGTTGCAAGCAGTATAACGTCTAAAAATATCGTGCTGTCATTCAGCTGGACTAACAACGAAACAATCGCAAAAAGGAAATAGTGCCCGGCTATGGTTAATGACGCATACATTGAAAACAACAAAACGAAAAAACAGGCGTGGCTGATGATTCCGCTGGTCTTGCTTATCATCGGTATGATTGTGCTGTTTGGTCGTCACCACGATAGCACCCTACCCCAACTCAACATTATCGAAAGCTCGGCACAGGGTATGCTAATTGAGTTACCGGCTGTCACCACAGATAAAGCAGTAAACTGGTATCCAAAATGGACACCAGCAACTGCCGCGGCGCGACAGCAAGTCCTACTATCGCTCAGCCGGTACGCCGCCGACTACAAACAATTACGAACACTTTTGGAAGTCCAGCCCGAGGCTGATTCAACAGTACTTGAGCAATTGTCACAACGTATCGGTGACGCATTGGCGCGGTATAATCTTGGCCGAGCGATTCCCAACGACAACCTGCCAGCCGATCTCACGCTACCTGATAACGGCCTGCTGCTAATCTGTGCTGAAGATGACAGAGAACTTGCACTGCGATTACTAACGGCACTAATGCCGTACTTGAGCGGCAAGGTTAGCGTGCGTTTTGATTCTTCAGTCACTGCGCAATCCATGCGCCTCTATCTATTGGGCACGCCATATTTCAACGATCAGGGGCAGGCGACATTTGACGATGCCGCGATTTCTTCAGGAGTCAGTGTAATGAAAAAAATAGAACAGATTGAATTAGAGGGGCACCGAAGTGAAATTATCCACGATGTTGAAAAACTGGTTGAAAAGTACCGTGCCATATTCGGCTGGGACGTACCTGATATAGATGAGAGCGCAACGGATTCACTTATACTGGGTGAAATACGCCACGCTCTGGATGCTATCGAATTAAAATCGATCACCTGAATTATTCAACAACAATTCCGTGTAACCGTGGATCAATACCGGGGGTACCTTACACCATCCTTCTACGGTTAAATTATCCACACTCACCTCCTAAGTTTTTTACAGCGACGGCAACACATAGAATTTCAGTTAGATATATGCATTTTCACCAAGTCGACGTAGTTGTCCATCCAGGTCTGCAGAAATTGTTTACTGTTGTCGTCATTCACATTGTCATCGCTGTCAAAAAAACCTTCTTTTGCATGAATGAATGCCTCTGGCTGGCCGAGGATTGCCATATCTAGATACGCCAGTACATTGCGTAAATGTTGTTGCGCCAAGGCTGTGCCGATGGCGCCAATCGAAGCACCTATAACACCAGCAGGCTTGCCTTTCCAAACACTTTTTCCATAAGGACGCGAAGCATGATCTATAGCGTTCTTAAGTACACCGGGAATCGAACGATTGTATTCGGGTGTTACAAAGAGGACTCCTTGAGCGTCGGCTACTTCTGCTTTCACACGCCTAACGGATTCAGCTGGGCTCGCATCATCGTCTTGGTTGTACAGTGGCAAGTCACCGATTTCTATTTTTTTTAATGTAAAATCAGGAGGCCCAAGCTTTATAAGCGCATTCGCCAACTTTAAATTGATTGAGTCGGGACGCAAGCTACCGACGATAACTGCAATTACATATTGATTCATAATGCTTTCATCCTAATTTATATATGGGTAAAAATTCTGATTTAAAAAAATGTTTATGCCGCGCCGATAGAGGCGGAGAAATCGGCATGTCATACGCAAGTTAGCAAGTTCAAACCTGAGTTGTGATAGTAAACGATGATAAGGTGATACCCATAACCGTCATCATGGAACCGGCTAACGTGGCCAACATCTGGCGTGCGCCTTCTGCTCCTACCCCAAACAGCTGTGGCCACTGGCTTAGCCGCTGGTTAAACCCGCCAGAATACGCACAATCGATAAGGAAGTAAGGGTAACTAACATTCCTACATCCTGGAACTTGAATGCAAAAGTATTTACACTTTTATCTGTTTTGGGTCATCTGCCAAATAGACAAGAAAATAATTCGTCAATTCATAATGCCAGTTGCTGCAATACCCAATCGATTTAAAGTAAATTCAATACGGTGGAAAACAATGCACCCCACCGTAAAGACCTGTCGAACATCAGCAGCTAATTTGTGTTCCTGAACTTCCTTTTGGGATTAGGGCGATACTTAGCAACACGTTTTTTCTAAATTTATTCGTTTGGCTCTTTATTAAATATTTTTCTTCCAGTGAACATTGCGGAAATTATTCCGCCACCTTCTTTTATTTCCATAATAATTACCGCTGCAATATGAAGAACAATAATAAAACTCAGTGCGAAGAAATTGTATTCATGAACAATAATGAAGGGTTTACGGAAAGCGCGCATACTTTCGTAAGCTTGAGAGTCAATCATTTGTGGCGCATAGGGTACTAAGGTTTCCGGTTGAACATTGGGGGCCGCAACCCATTGCGCGATCCAATATCCGAATAGAGGATAAAATATATCCGTTCCGGCGAGCACTAAGCCAGTAATTGCCTGAATTGCCATTAGAATAAATAGTACAAAAACGCTGAGGCGTCCCAATGGGTTGTGGCCCAGATAAAGTTCGGGTTTACCCGTTATAAAAGCAATGACGTAGTTTCGTACTGCTTGAAAAAATCCTTTTCCACCCGGAATAATGGCACTCCATCTTGCATAACGATTACCAAAAAAAGCCCAAATAAAACGCCAGATTAAATTCAAAACAAAAACATAGCCAATCAGTGTATGCATTTCTTTTAATAATATTTTCCCATCATTCGTGAGTCCGAGTGCGCCGTCATTGAGAATCACAATTCCCAGTGCCATTAGCACGAAAATACACAATACGTTTATCCAGTGAAACCATCGGGTAAAAGAATCCCATACAAAATATGACTTCAGTTGATTCATTAACATTCTCCTCTTTATTTAGGCCTGCTTGTTTGGACCAGTCCGTCGCGAGCGAGTACCGGTATGACTACCTATGTGAGTATCTATAGGGTTACGGTGATAGTGTCGAACCTTGGGTCCAGCTCACTTTGCTAACCCGCCACACGATATTGCCCACGTCATAGGCAACCAATAATGCCCCTGTTAAATCCATTGCTACGCCCACGGGTCGGCCATAGGCATCACCGTTATCACTCAGAAAGCAGGTGAGTACATCAATGGGTTGGCCGTTGTTAAAGGACACAAAGATAACCTTGTAGCCACTCGGCGGTTTACGATTCCAAGACCCATGCTCGCCGATAAACATGCCACTGGCCAACGCAGGTGTCAGTTTGCTTTTAGCCGATGCAACTAGCCCCAAAGGCGCGACATGGGAACCAAGGGCGTAGTCAGGAACAATGGCTTTGGCAACTAGTTCGGGTTGCTGTGGCGATACTCTGGTATCAACATGCTGACCATAGTAACTGTAGGGCCAGCCGTAAAAACCACCGTCTTGCACCGAGGTTAAATAATCGGGGACGAGATCATTGCCAAGTTCATCGCGTTCATTGACTACTGTCCAAAGTGCGCCCGTGGTTGGTTTGCAAGCCAAGCCGTTAGGGTTGCGCAGACCGCTGGCAAACACTCGGTAGGCGCCACTACTGATATCTACTTCCCAAATAGCGGCACGTTCTGTTTCTACCGCCATACCATTTTCGCCAACATTGCTGTTGGAGCCTACTGTGACATAAAGTCGGCTGCCATCTGGGCTGGCGATGAAGTTTTTGGTCCAGTGATGGTTGATCTGGCCCGCAGGCAAAGCAACTAATTGCTCGCCATGTGCGGTGATTTGGGTGTCGCCGTTGTGATAGTTCAAGCGAACAATGACATCTGAGTTGGCAACATAAAGATTATCCTTCACTAATGCCATCCCGAAGGGTGAGTTAAGCCCAGCTAAAAATATTGTTTGCAAGTCAGCGACACCGTCGTCATCGGTGTCGCGCAGGAGGCTAATTCGGTTTGCACTCGGCACCGTAGCCCCTGCGTACTTCATTACTAAGCCCGTAATCCAAACTTTTGGCCTTTACCATCATCGGGTTTGGCGGGGGCGTTGGTTTCAGCAGCAAGCACATCGCCATTAGGTAGCACATATAGCCAGCGTGGGTGATCCAGCCCTTTAGCAAAGACAACCACTTTTGTTCCTGTTATCACAACGGGTTTTTTATCGGCTGGCCATCCGACTGCCGGAGCAATATTGACGGTAGGCATAAGCTTTTGATGAGGTTCTGGCAAGTTTGCATTCGCGTCAGTACCCATGGACACGGGTTGCGAGCTAGTAGCGCTGCAGCAACCGAATATTGCCAGACTGATTAGCGTAAACATTGCCGCAAGCGAAAGCCGTGTCACAGGTATGATCCTGTGCTTATTCACTGGCAACACACACAATTAACTTGCCAAAGTTTTTGCCCTCCAACAGACCTATTAACGCCTCAGGTGCATTCTCTAGGCCATCAACAATATCTTCACGGAACTTGATTCTACCTTCTTTCACCCACGCGCTCATTTGTGTATAAAACTCACCAAACCGCGAACCGTAATCTTCGAAGATGATAAATCCCTGCACTTTGATGCGTTTTGCGAGAAGTGTACTCATCAGCAGACCCAGATGATTTGTGCCCTTGGGGAGTTCGATATCATTGTAATGAGCAATCAGGCCGCACAATGGAATACGCGCATGAACATTTAACAGCGGCAAAATAGCATCAAACACGGCACCGCCCACACTTTCAAAATACACATCGATACCTTTTGGCAAGGCACTCGCTAATTCTTTGGCAAACTCTGGATCGTGGTGATCAAGGCAGGTATCAAAGCCTAATTCTTCCGTCACATAGCGACATTTTTCACTTCCTCCAGCAATCCCAACCACGCGGCAACCTTTGAGTTTGGCAATTTGCCCGACGGCAGAACCCACCGCACCGCTTGCAGCGGCAACCACAACGGTTTCGCCTGCTTGTGGCTGGCCAATATCAAGCAAACCCATATAGGCGGTAAAACCCGGCATACCCAGCACACCAAGGCAGAGCGATGGATGCTTCATTTGTACATCGAGTTTGGTCAAACCGGCTGCATCTACTACGGCATAATCTTGCCAGCCGCTTTGGCTTAACACGATGTCTCCTTCGCGGAAGTCCGGATGTAGAGAAGTGAGTACCTTCGAGATGGTGCTGCCACCCATCACGTCATCAAGTGCAATTGGCGGTGCGTAGGATTTACCTCCGTTCATCCGACCACGCATATAGGGGTCGAGTGATAAATACAGTGTGCGCAACAAAACTTCGCCTTTTTCTGGACTGGGAATGGATTGCTCTACCGCGCTAAAATTTTCTGCTTTAGGCACACCCTTCGGGCGTGAGCTGAGTAATATTCGGCGATTAATATGTGCGCTTTGGGTATTAGTCGAATCCGCTTCATTCACATTTGCTTCAATGCGACTTTTTACTGGTGAGAAAAGATTCATGATGGGGGTCCTATTGGTGTTAGTTTGAAAAAATATTTCAAAACGAATTTATTTTCGTTCTCGTTTATCACGCGGCAGCATTAAAAGTTGTGCCTATCAACGCCGTGGCAGACATTGTCACAGCCTCCCAAAATGTCACTTATCAACGGGCTATATCAGCGGTAAACGATCCCACCATCGATGATGGGTGCCTGCCCGGTCATATAGTCTGAATCGGGACCAGCCAGATATGAGACAAAAGCGGCCACATCTTCCGGTGTCTCCACCCGGCCCAGTGCAATCCCGTCCACGTACTTCTTGTAGGTCTCGCCTTTTGGAGCACCTGTCAGTTTCGCAAAGCGTTCGTCAATCTCAACCCACATATCGGTTCCGACAATGCCCGGGCAGTAGGCATTGACCGTGATGCCGTCACTGGCATATTCGAGCGCCGCAGCTTGAGTAAGTCCGCGAATGGCGAATTTGGTAGCGGAATACACACCGAGCATGGCAAAACCATTATGACCGGCAACCGAAGATGCACTGATGATTTTGCCCTTGTGTCCACGACTCTTGAATTTCTTGGCAGCAGCCTGGATTCCCCAGATCACTCCCTCGACGTTCACCTTGAGAATAGCTGCCACTTCCTGTGGTGTGACATCAGCCAACGGTTGGACCTGAGCGATCCCGGCATTGTTGACCATGATGTCGAATCCGCCCAGTTCCATTTCCGCATGCTCAACTGCGGCATAGACTTGGTCGCGACTCGTTACATCGGCAACAAAAACTGTTGCTTTGCGGCCTAGCGCTTGCACCTCTTTGGCGACGGCATCCATTTTGTCTTTCTTGAGATCGACAATAGCAATGTCCACACCATCCTTCGCCAGTCTTAAGGCAATGGCCCGCCCAATTCCCTGTCCGGCTCCCGTGATTAATGCAACCTTAGTTTTGGTATTCATCTTTCGGTCTCCTTGTTTGCTTTTTTGTAGTCATTATTTTCTCAACTAGTTAAGTATCAAACCGGCCCTAAGTACTCACCACGAGCCGGATAATCATTCTCAATTGCATAGTCAATGGCAGCTAGCAGTTCTGGTGCCGAAGGTCGGGCAAACGGCATGGTTTGAACAGCCGCGTAATAGAGCGTTCCGTCTGGCTTTATCAGATACAGGGCTGGCTCACTGAAAAGTTTGGGCTCTTCAACACCTTTATTAGAAGTTATGCCGAGTGATCCACTAATATAAAGACCCCAGTTTCGTGCGTCTTGCAAGCTCAAGCCATAGGCAACCTTTACGCCACTGGCGTTTGTTTTTTCTGCCATTTTTATACCGCGCTCTTCAGTGTCTGTGCTTATGGCAATAATCTCTACGCCGCGGCTAGCGAAATCACTGGAAAGTGCTTCAAATTCTGCCAAGTACTTTGCGCAAATTGGGCAGTGTAGACCACGATAAAACAACAGCATGGTAAAGTGCTCAGCGGGGGCGGCGCCCAATACAAACCGTTTCCCTGCTACAAGCGGAATATCGAGCGAAGGTACTTCGTGGCGTGGTAATAAAGAGATAATTTTCATTGATTGTTCCTTTTTAATAATTGTATTTATTGGGATCAGAGCGGAGCTCCACTCTGGTCAGTAGACGGATTCTGTAAACGAGTTCAGTCGCCACTCAAATACGGTGCGCGCAACCTCATGAAATATTTGAGTTAGCTGCGCGTTGCTTCGAACAAGAACTAGGTGCGCATCTCTGTCTCATCAATCCAAATATTGATGAGACTCACGCTGGCGATATCGCGGTGTTGTGCCCGATGGAACGGAGCGTCTGTCATTACAAAGAGCTGGTCGGCCTGTTCGTCCAGTAGATGGTGATAGTCTTAGAAGTGCGGTCCACTAATATGCTAATGAAAGTTCTTGGTCTTCAGATAGGGCGCGAAGATATCCACCAATACGCCGTTATACGAGCCGCGATATCACGTGTCGCCGAGGCTTTCAAATCGGGCGGTGTTGCCAGCGGCGCATTCCTCCGTGTCTTCAGCTCTCCTTCCTACGTCGTGGTTTTCTCTGACGATTTCATTTTCGCTCCTGTTATTCAATGATTTGAGATTGTGTTGTTTAGTGAAATGAGTGTCTTACTCTGCGCTCAGATTATCTGTTCGGTGGCGAACATTCTATCCGATGGTTTTGGCCTGAAATAATTGCCTGAAATCGACCGAGTGATGAAATGTTGAACAAGCCAGAGCACTAACCTTTAGCGCCATGATCATCGGCGACATCTAGTTGATATTTATTAATCATTCTTGGACATTATCCTTATTAGCCTTGCTAAAACTTCCCAATCCGACTTTATGGTGGGTGGTCGCAGGTGAGTTGATCATGTTAGGTTTGGCATTATTTGTACCGTTTAGGAATACATTGTTTTACTTCAAATTGCCCCCGTTCGGCTATTTAACACTGGCGATTATTACAAGCAGTTTTATCTTGTTGCTGATTGAATCGATCACCAGAAAACCAACCCAAAATTAAAAACGTTCGGAGAAAATTCGTGGGGCATCGTGATTGGCCTCGGCAGAGACAACCGCCGAGCTCGCCTGTTTGTAAGCGGCTTCAGTTTCTTCAGCACTCTCCTGACTGACCGCCACGATATCCACCAGTTCACGATAACGAACTGCCTTGGCCTTAGCACGGGCGAGGGCTACTTCAGCGCTGGAAAGCATTGCTTCAGCGCCGCTGACGGAAGTCTGTGCAGACGTCGGATCGATCTCATAAAACACTTGCCCTGCTTCGACGTCGCTACCCTCTGTAAACAGGCGCTTGCGCACAATGCCACCTGTCTAAGGCCGGATTTCGGAGATGACAGCGGCTACCACGCGTCCAGTCAATTCGGTGGAAACGGGAACCTGACTGCTCTCGACGGTGTAGGCCACCACCTCCACTGCTGGAGCTTTTTCATTGCCGGCGCGCTGACTCGTCATTGCAGGCAGCAAGCGTCAACGCAATTGCGACCCCCATGATAGTGTTTCGTAATAGTCGGTCTGGAAGAAAGCACACAGAGGCGGTGCCGGGCGGTTGTTGCATGATATCTTTCTCTGTATACGTGGACGATGATTCAAATTGCAGCATGAGTTTCTCTATTCACGCTTTTTCCTAGAGCTTGGTGTCGTTGCTGTGTCGTTATCTGGACACTTATTGTCCGGGGCTGGACCACCAGATGCGTTACGTAGTTGGAAGGAAAAAGCTGCAAACCAAGCAGCGTTCTCATCACTGATTACTTCGACTATTTCACAGTCGATTTCTTGCCATTCTCGTTGAATTTGCGCTAGCAAGCTGTATCGCAAAGACCCACCCGAGCACGGCTCCGAAAATGAGGTGGAGGACTAGCGTCATCATCGGCGCCATGATGCCTAGGTTCATGCCGAACAATCCCGCGCCCGCCATGGGCATGACCACGATCATCATCAAGACCCAGGCGACGACACCAAAGACGATACCCTTAGCCAACAGACTTGTTCCTGGGATCATGCAATTTAGCATTGCGAAGCCCGCCCCCCAGACCACAGAGCCTATCAGGACATGCGTGGCCCAGCCGGCTGCTACTCCAGCGCCCATCATGCCGCCAAGCATGGCGATAATATTCATTTCGGGCATCAGGCCCATCATGGACTTTGCCATCATAAGTAGCGAAAGCACTACCGTGGCGGCGAAGCCGGCGATTATTCCTTTGACGATGTTGGACATATATTTCTCCTGTTGTTCTAGATTGAACCTCCGGGGGCAGCTTTACTGCCCCTCCAGTGGATGGTGCTTCTGGGCTAGTGACATCGAGCCGGTTTTGTGTCATTCGAATTTTTGCAATAGCATTTCCACCAGCGTGAGTGCAGATACAATGCAGCATTGACGATTCGACTAACGTTCAATTTTTGTAACTTTTGTCCCTTCAATGCTTATGCCAGCCATCAAGCCCTGCTGGCTGAAGATGAATGCATAGGCATCGTCCTGCAATGAGGAGGTCGAGAGATTCTTCGCAACTCCCTCGTCAACCACGACCACGGTCGGACCAACACCGATTTCCCAGCCCTTTGATTCCTTGAGGTAGGAGACCGCTTTGCCTGTCATCAGAAAAATGGCATAGCCGTAGGACTGCGCGCCAATCTGGAGGCCCCAGGATCCACTGACAGAGTTGTAGTAATCAACAACTTGTGCGCCTTCAATTAGTTCGCCTTCGCCATAACTTCCGCCGAAGACCAGACCTGCCTTAACGATATTTGGGAATACCAGTACGGCCTTTGCGGTGCGGGAAAGGTTTTCGACGATTGGATGAGTCCTTGCGAGCGTCTGCAGTGCCTGTCTGGAATCATCATCCAAGTCCTTTGCACTCGCAGCGTTGGCGAGATTGATAGCACTCAACGAAACGATTATTGCCATGGCCGATGCCATGATTGTCTTGGGTAGCATATACATTATGAGTATCTCCATTTAAGAGTGGTCTTTCAATGAAGTATGTTCCACGATTGAAGA